>NZ_JBDYQK010000028.1:0-53176 GCF_043832615.1 Klebsiella sp. KE9456 | reverse complement strand
ATGTGGGCATGATAGCTAAATGGGCTTGTTATCCCCCGGTGGCGCTGCGCTTACCGGGGCTACAGGTCCTCAGCCGCCTGAAGGCGGGGAGCCCGGTATTTATGGGTTTCCAGGTCAGGTAAGGCGTTAACCGCCACCTGACAGGAATACGGGCATAATAGCAAAAACTCGCCCGTTATCCCCCGGTGGCGCTGCGCTTACCGGGGCTACGGGTCCTCAGCCGCCTGAAGGAGGGGGCCTGGTATTCATCAATTTCCAGGTCAGGTAAGGCGTTAGCCGCCACCTGACAGGAATACGGGCATAATAGCAAAAACTCGCCCGTTATTCCCCGGTGGCGCTGCGCTTACCGGGGCTACGGGTTCTCAGCCGCCTGAAGGAGGGGGGCCTGGTATTCATCAATTTCCAGGTCAGGTAAGGCGTTAACCGCCACCTGACAGGAATTCGGGCATGGTAGCTAAAATTTGCCTGCCATCCCCCGGTGGCGCGGCGCTACCCGACCCGCGCCTCGCTGCATTACCTGAAAAAGACCTGACGTCACTCACCAAACACCACCTGCGCCCAGCGGGCCAGCCCGGCGGTTACCGAACCAAAATCATCGCCACCGGCAACGGGAATTCCCGGCAGGTGGGCCGCCAGCGCCTGTTTAATCAGCGGAGAACGGGCGCTGCCGCCGGTCAGGTAAATGACATCCGGTTTGTCATTGCCGTTATCCAGCGCCAGCTGAACTTGCTCCATAATACGGGCCAACGGCTGACTCAGGGCGGCTTCCAGCCCCTGCTGACTAATGGCTGTCGCCAGATCTTCGCTGATAAAGGGGAGGCCAGTCGTAACGCTCGGCTGTGCGGAAAGGGCGATTTTGCTCTCTTCCGCGCTACGCACCAGACGATAGCTCAGACGCTGGCGCCAGACCTTCAGCAGCAGCGCGACCTTCTCGCTATCGCGGGCGCTGCGCAGCAAATCGTTCAGCAAGCGGCCATTGGCGGCGCTGTAAAAATCAGTCTGTGCCGGAACGTCGTTAATCGCCACCGCGTTCCACCACGGCAGAATTGGCAGCGCGATACCTTTTTCGCTGTCGCCGCCCATCCCCAGCAGCGGCATCAGGCATTTAAACGCCAGCGCGATATCCAGGTCGTTACCGCCGACGCGGCAGCCGCTGTGACCAAGCAGGCTTTGCTGGCGATCGGCCTTTTGCCGCCACGGCGGCCCCATCAGCAGCAACGAGCAGTCGGTGGTGCCGCCGCCGATATCGACAACCAGAACGCGTTTTTCCTCCGTGAGGGTCGCTTCGAAATCCAGCCCGGCGGCCACCGGTTCAAACTGGAACACCACGTCGCGGAATCCGGCGCGCTTTGCCGCACGTTCCAGAATCCCCTGAGCCTGCGCATTGGCCACATCGCCGCCGAGCCCCTGGAAATTTATCGGTCGCCCGATAACCGCCTGGTCGATAGTTTCCGTCAGCTGCGTTTGTGCCTGCAGCTTAATATGCAGCATCATGGCGCAGACTAAATCTTCGAACAACGCCACCTGCTGAGGCTTGAGCCCGCTGGCGCCGAGGAACGATTTTGGCGACTTGATAAAGTAGACCTCTTCCGGGTCATCAATGTACTGATGCAGAGAGGCGAGGCCAAACTGCACGCTATGACTGAGTACGTCGATATCTTCATCGCGGTTGTAACTGATGGCGCGCCGTAGCAGCGCCTGGTTCTCATCACCGTGGGTCGGGACGTTATGATGGCGATAAAGCCATTCGCTGACCGCTTCGCGCGTGGGGGCTGAAAGCATTGATGGCAGCAAGGCACTGCCATTCTCCAGCGTCAGCAGTTGCGGCGTATTTTCGCGCATTACCGCCACTGAACAGTTGGCGGTACCGTAGTCAAAACCAATAAACATAGCCTGCAAAATCCCCATGCCGGTGAAGAAGGGGGGCGACTTTAGCGGATTGGCGCGACAGCGACAACTGGAATTTAAAAGCAAGGCACCTCTGGCGCGAAACCGCTATCATTGACGTGCAGAAAAAGGAGCAATGATGACGCTGTTACCCTGGCACTCTCCCTATGACTGGCGGTGGATGTTTCGTTTTCTTGGCGCCCGTGCGGTGCAGGGCGTTGAAACCTTTACCGACGGGCGCTACATCCGCAGCTTCGCCCTGAAGGGGCATGCGGGGCTGATTACCGTCGTCCCGGATGACGCCGCGCAGGGGATGCGGGTGACGCTTTCCGCGGGATTACAGCCGGTAAAGGACCAATGCCTGGCGCGGATTGGGCGCTTGTTTGATTTATCCTGCGAGCCGCAGCAGATTGTCACGACGCTGGGTCCGCTTGCGCAGAACGGGCCGGGGTTGCGCCTGCCTGGCTCCCTCGATGCTTTTGAACAAGCAGTTCGCGCGGTGCTGGGGCAACTGGTCAGCGTGGCGATGGCGGCCAGACTGACCGGCAAAGTGGTGGCGCTTTGCGGCCAGCCGCTGCCCGATGCGCCCGGTTTTTTTCTGTTTCCGCAGCCGCAACAGCTGGCAGCGACCGATCCGCTGGCGTTGAAGGCGCTGGGGATGCCCCTACGGCGCGCGCAGGCGCTGATTCATCTGGCGCAGGCAGCCATCAGCGGCGACCTGCCGCTGGTCTCGCCGGATAATATTGAGGCCGGAATAAAGCAGTTACAGACGCTACCCGGTATTGGCCGCTGGACGGCGAACTATTTCGCGCTACGCGGCTGGCAGGCGCGGGATATCTTTCTGGCCGATGATTATCTGATTAAACAGCGTTTCCCCGGCATGACGCCAACGCGGATTGCGCGCTATGCCAGCCGTTGGCAGCCGTGGCGTTCCTATGCATTGCTGCATATATGGTATAGCGAAGGCTGGCTGCCGGAGGCGGAATAGGCCGGGCTGCATTGCCTGCCACGCGGCGGTTTACAGGATGAAACCTATAGCACTGGTATCAACGCGCTGAAATCCCTATAATTGCGGCGTTTGGCGGTTAACCGCCACCCTTCATATACGCAAAATCATTCAAGATGCGCCCCAGGCGCGTTAGCGTTTTGAACCGCGCTGGCCCCGAAAATGTGAGGCGGCAAGCGGTGTAACGCGGCGGGGACGTGAGCCCCGGAACTGACGAACGTCAGGGAACTGAGCGAGCAACGCCGCCGACAACAAGGCAGCTTGAACGGTCGAGTGTATACATTTCCAGGTTAATCAGGTCGCAAAAAAGTTATGACTGATACGTCTCATCAGTGCGTCATCATAGGCATCGCCGGCGCATCGGCTTCGGGCAAAAGCCTTATCGCCAGTACGCTTTATCGTGAATTACGTGAACAGGTCGGCGATGAACATATCGGCGTTATTCCGGAAGACAGTTATTATAAGGATCAAGGTCATCTGTCGATGGAAGAGCGGGTAAAAACCAACTACGATCACCCCAGTTCGATGGATCACAGCCTGCTGTTGCAGCATTTACAGATGCTGAAGAACGGCGAGCCGATTGAACTGCCGGTATATAGCTACGTTGAGCATACCCGAATGCCGGAAACCATCCATATTGAGCCGAAGAAAGTGATCATCCTTGAAGGGATCCTCCTGCTGACCGACGCCCGCCTGCGCAATGAACTCAGCTTCTCTATTTTTGTCGATACCCCGCTGGATATCTGCCTGATGCGCCGTATCAAGCGCGACGTGAACGAGCGCGGGCGTTCAATGGATTCGGTGATGGCGCAGTATCAGAAAACGGTGCGCCCGATGTTCCTGCAGTTTATCGACCCGTCCAAGCAGTATGCGGATATTATTGTGCCGCGCGGCGGTAAGAACCGCATCGCTATCGATATTCTGAAGGCCAAAATCAGTCAGTTCTTTGAATAACCCCAACGAATTGTGTAACGTGCAAAGAGAAGACAACCTGCCCTTATCCCCGGAAGGCGTAAGGGCGCAATGCCTTAAAGGAGAACGTTCATGCGTCTGTGCGACCGAGATATAGAAGCCTGGTTGGATGAAGGGCGGCTGGCGATTAATCCGCGCCCGCCGGTTGAGCGCATTAATGGCGCGACGGTCGATGTGCGTCTGGGGAATAAATTCCGCACCTTTCGCGGCCATACGGCGGGCTTTATTGACCTGAGCGGGCCGAAAACGGAAGTGAGCGCCGCGCTGGATCGCGTAATGAGCGAGGAGATCGTCCTGCAGGATGGCGACGCGTTTTTCCTGCATCCGGGCGAGCTGGCGCTGGCGGTGACGTTTGAATCGGTGACGCTACCGGCGGATCTGGTCGGCTGGCTCGATGGCCGTTCTTCGCTGGCGCGGCTGGGGTTAATGGTGCATGTGACTGCCCACCGTATCGATCCTGGCTGGTCCGGCTGTATCGTGCTGGAGTTCTATAATTCAGGTAAGCTGCCGCTGGCGTTGCGCCCGGGAATGCTTATCGGGGCGTTAAGCTTTGAACCTTTATCCGGCCCGGCGGCGCGGCCTTATAACCGCCGCGAAGACGCTAAATACCGTGACCAGCAGGGTGCGGTGGCGAGTCGTATCGACAAGGACTGATAATTTTAGTGGTTTGCTGAGGATGTCATGAGACGAATTCTGACCACGCTGATGATCTTGCTGACGGTGGTTGTCGCCGGTCTTACCGCGCTGGTATTGCTGGTTAATCCCAACGATTTTCGCGCCTATATGATTAAAGAGGTGGCGAATCGTAGCGGCTACCAGCTGGCGCTGGATGGCCCCTTGCGCTGGCACGTCTGGCCGCAGCTCAGCATCCTCTCAGGCCGTATGACGTTGACCGCGCCCGGCGCCGAAGAGCCTATTGTGCGTGCGGATAATATGCGCCTTGACGTCGCGCTGTTCCCGCTGATTACCCATCAGTTGCAGGTAAAGCAGGTGATGCTGAAAGGCGCGGTTATCCAGTTGACATCCAAAACCGCAGCCGTGCGCAGCCAGGATGCGCCGGTGGTCCCGCATGAAAATACGCTGCCGCAGGCGCCTGAGGATCGCGGCTGGTCGTACGATGTCCGGCAATTGCAGGTTGTCGATAGCGTGCTCTTCTTTCAGCATGAAGATGGCGAACAGGTTACGGTGCGAGATATCCATCTGCAGATGGAGCAGGATGAAAACCATCGCGCCGGGCTTGAATTTTCAGGGCGGATTAACCGCGATCAGCGGGATCTGGCGCTCTCTTTATCCGCGCAGATTCAGGGCGGGGATTATCCTCACTCCCTGAAAGCGGAGATTTCGCAGCTAGACTGGCAACTGCGTGGAGCGGAACTGCCTGCGGAAGGGATTAACGGCCAGGGCAGCATGCAGGTAAGCTGGCTGGAGGATGCCAAAAAGCTTAGCTTCGACAAGCTGAATTTATCGGCTAACGGCACGACGCTTGCCGGGAATGCCAGCGTCGTGCTGGGGGCGCAGCCCGACTGGACGCTGAACCTGCAGGCGGGGACGCTGAACCTTGACCGTCTCCTCAGCCATACCTCAGCGGCCAGGGATAACGGCGTTAATCAGCAAGGGCAAAATCTGAGCCCGCCGTTACGTCCGGTGATCGCGGATAGCGGTATGCAGCAGGATTATAATGCCCTGCGTGGTTTTAATGCCCGCATGACCCTGAAGGCCGACCAGTTGCAGTGGCGGGGCATGCATTTTACGCAGGTGAATGGCGATATTCGCAATCAGCAGGGGCTGCTGACGATCGCGAAGCTACAGGGGAATCTGGATGGCGGACGGCTGTCGTTGCCCGGTTCTCTGGATGCCCGCGGCGGGACGCCGCAAGCGTCGTTTCAGCCGCAGCTGGCCAATGTTGAGATCGGTTCGATTCTGCGGGCCTTTAACTATTCGCTAAACCTTAGCGGTAAGCTCTCTCTGAACGGCGAGTTCTCTGGCGAGAAGATTGATGCCGATGATTTCCGCCGCAACTGGCGGGGAGAGGCGCAAATTCAGATGACGGATACCCGCGCGGAAGGGCTCAACTTCCAGCAACTGGTGCAGCAGGCTATTGCGCGCAGCGCTAATCTCCAGACGGAGGATAACGTCGGTGATAACGCCACCCGGCTGGATACGTTTAACACCTCTCTGGCGCTGGCGAAGGGCGTGGTCACCTTAAGTCATATGCAGGGGCAATCCGCGCTGCTGGCGTTGACGGGGCAGGGTGAGCTTAACCTGCTGAAAGAAGCGTGCGATATGCGCTTCAACGTGCAGGTGCTCGGCGGCTGGAAAGGGGAGAGCAAGCTGATTGAGCGGCTCAGACAGACCGCGATCCCGCTGCGTATTTATGGCAACTGGCAGGCGATGAACTACAGTCTGCAGGTTGACCAGATTCTGCGGAAACAGCTGCAGGATGAAGCGAAAAAGCGGCTTAATGAGTGGGTCGAGCGCAATAAAAATAGCCGGGACAGCAAGGATGTGAAGACGCTGCTGGATAAGTTGTAAGCGCGTCAACGCGCGTTCTGCCGGCATTCCGGTTCGCCGGGTCGGCAACAGACCGGCACGGTAGCAACATCAGACTCGGTGATTTGTAGGCTGGGCAAGGCGTCAGCCGCCGCCCGGCAATCAGACGGGCACGGTAGCAACATCAGGCCCGGTGATTTGTAGGCCGGGCAAGCGCAGTTTGTCGGCAATCTGATTCTTTGGTAGAGATGTCTTCTCTATACCAACGCCTTGGGGATCAGCACCAGAGCCATTTCTTCGGCCAGAGCTGTGAGTTCGTTATTAACGTCCGTTGATATTGAGGCCGGTTCGGAATCGACAGTCACGTCGAGATCGCGAATATCTACGTGATCTCCAAACAACATAATGGCTTTATCGCCATGCTGTTTAGAAGGCCACTGGATTCCGTGGGCCTCAGGATTATCATTATGGATTTTTTCGGCCCATTTACGCGTTTCCGGGTAATTATCCGCGGAGGACCCGAGTAAATCGCCCTGCGTGATGCCAACTCTCTTCATAAACCGGGGATTGAGGTCAACAAGTTGAATATCTTTTTTGGCGGAAATCTGGCTTCGGGCAAGGTTGTCGAGAGTGGACAGCTCCACAGGCGCGTCTTCGCAGGGAATGGGGAGATCGTGTAACACCGTTTCCATTAGGGCGACAGGCAGGGTTTCCCCACCATATAATGTAGGGATGTTGCTGCCTTCGCTTTTAATGATTGGGCTGAACCTGCCTTTCCCTTTTCCTGGATTAAACTCTGTCGCGCCAAACTGTGATGAATGGATTCGCTCAATGGTTTTTCCTTTTGGCCAGGTTGTCAGCCTGGTCGAAAGATTATCAGTTTCTCTGGGGGTTTTGATTTTTTTAACCATGAACAGGCCCTTCCTTAGCCCTTAATGCGGCTTCCAATACCTGCTCTGGTGCTGAGATCAGGAGATCTTTGGGTTTTTTATTACCCAACCAACTGTTAGGGGTGCCAAACCAAACGGCCAGCGACCAGGCTGTTTTTGTTTCCCCGAACAGCGCTATAATCTTTCTCATCTGTGGCAGGGGCTGCCCGCCAATATCCAGCGCATATGCTGGATACAGGTCCCTCCCTTCCGATGTTATGGCGAAAATCTTTCCTGTCCGTTTCCAGCGATTGGGTAACCCACTGGGGTTTTTCACACTGGCGCTGGCCCCTCCCCGGCGTGAAACTTCCTGAGCAGGGAGCCATTCGCTATCATCCAGGATGTTCTTTTTAAGTTTCTCCAGACGTTCTGTATTAGTTGTGCCTGCGTTCTTTTGTCTGCCTTTGGCCTTAGCCTGTGCCGAAGCCGTTTTGTTTTGTGCAGTCGTGGGAAGTTGGCTCAACCCTGTTACCGCATGGAGAGCGGCTTCAAGTGCAATTTTAAAGGCGACGTCATTAATTGATGGGGGGTGTTTCAGTACATAGTACCGGTCTTCCTGTCCATCATGAAGATCCGGCACCGTAATAGTAACGTCGGCATGCCCGTCATGAGTCTTAACATACGAAATATTGCCTTCCGGGACTGCAATGATTTCAAAATCAGCGTCTTTGCCTCGTGTGATCATGATCTGATTCCTCGCCGTAGCTTAACCATATATCGTATATACCCTAAATAATTCGAGTTGCTTAAAGATGGTAAGGGAGTGAGTCCCCGGGAGCATAGATAGCAATGTGACTGGGGCTAATGAGCGAAACCAACACATAAGCAACCTGGAGTATGACGAGTATATATACAATATATTCGATATTCCGCTAGTGCGCCATGTGCAGAAGGTTCTGTTACATCGGATTATCGATTTTTTGGCAAAGTGTGGTGGGTTTACACTACCCGCTTGCGGTAAATCGGCAGAACATTGAGATCGTCGCTTTTGTCGGCCGGGCAAGGCGTCAGCCGCCGCCCGGCAATCAGACTGGCACAATAGCTAAAACAGCTTTGCCACCCGTCGTCGTTCGCAAGATTCTTACGCTGCCTCTCCGGCGGCATTACACATCATAATCCAGTTCTGCTTCTTCCTGCACCGGCGGGACTATCTGGACTTTTTGCACCCGATGGCTTTCAACCTGCAACGTGCGCAGAACATATCCGTCAATTACCACCTCTTCGCCCTCCTGCGGGACATGCTGCAGATACTCCATCAGCAGACCGGCAACCGTGTGGTACTCGCGTTTCTCATCCAGCGGCAGAGGAACGTACTGAACTAAATCCTCCAGCGGCATATGGCCATTGACCGTCCAACTGCCGTCGCTGTTGCTGTGAATATCATGGCGGGCATCAATCTCTTCCGCTTCATTAGGCATATTACCGGCGATGGTTTCCATCACGTCGCTGAGGGTCACAATTCCCTCAACGGAGCCAAATTCATCGACGACAAAGGCAAAGTGGGTTCTGGCGTTGCGGAACTGCTCCAGCGCGGGCAGCAGCGGCAGCGTTTCCGGGAATACCAGCGGCTGGCGAATCAAGGCCTGTAGATCAAGCGGCTGGTTATGGAGCGACTGCTGCAGTAGGTCGATAATATGCACGACGCCGAGCATATCATCATCGTCATTACCGCCGGTGACCACCAGACGGGTATGCTGATTTTTATCCAGCAGGGCGCGGATCTCTTCTTCCGGGGCGCTGAGGTTAATGTGTTCAATATCATGACGCGAGGTCATGATGCTGCTGACCGTACGTTGATTGAGATTCAGTACCCGCTCAATCATCCGCCGTTCCTGAGGGTTAAACAGCGGGGTGTCGTCATGCTCCGCAACCAGCGAGGCGCTGTCGCTGTCCAGCTCATTATTGTCCTTACGTCCGCTTAACAGATTCATCACCGCTTCGGTTGTTCTTTGCCGCAGCGTCATATTGGCGGAAAGAAAGCGACGGCGGTTGAAAATCGCCAGTTGGTTAAAGGATTCAATCATCACCGAGAAGCCGATTGCCGCGTACAGGTATCCTTTTGGAATCGGGAAGCCAAAGCCTTCGGCTATCAGGCTAAAACCAATCATCAGCAGGAAACTCAGGCAGAGAATAACGATCGTCGGGTGACTGTTCACAAAGCGGGTGAGGGCTTTGCTGGCCATCAGCATCAGGCTGATGGCAATGATCACCGCGGCCATCATCACCGCCAGATGGTCAACCATGCCGACGGCGGTAATCACCGAGTCGAGGGAGAAGATGGCGTCAAGCACCACGATTTGCGCGACCACGCCCCAGAATTTCGCCCCTCTGCGCTGGGTGGGGTTATCGCTGTCCTTCCCTTCCAGCCGCTCGTTAAGCTCAACCGTCGCTTTGAACAGCAGGAATAAACCGCCGAACAGCATGATCAGATCCCGGGCGCTAAAGCTCAAATCATGCCAGGTCAACAGCGGTTTGGTGAGCGTGACCAGCCAGGAGATAGACGCCAGCAGCAGCAGGCGCATCACCATTGCCAGTAGCAGGCCGGTTATCCGCGCCCGGTCGCGCTGCGCAGGGGGGAGTTTTTCCGCGAGAATGGCGATAAAGACCAGGTTATCAATACCGAGTACCAGTTCGATGACGACGAGCGTTATGAGACCTGCCCAGATTGAGGGGTCGGCAATCCATTCCATAATCAGTTAAAACCTTTACAACCTAAAAGTACCATCAATCGATCATGAATAAGCCAGAGATGAAATGCAATGTTTTCTGCCTTCTCCGGCGCATCAGGTGAGGAATCGCCATTGCGATAATTGTGCAGATTGATTGCTAAATGATGGGAATCTGGCTGATGCCGATCGGTTACGCGCGCCATCGGTGTTGTCGTTTGTTTGATAGGTCAATGGCAATCGCTATTTTAGTAGTTATGGAAAACATGCGCATTTTTCGTTTTTACCCATTTGATTCAGTGGGTTGTTCCGTTCACCGTCAGTTTCAGGTCAGGTAAGGCGCCAGCCGCCACCTGACAGGAATGCGGGCATGGTAGCGAAAACCGGCCTGTTATCCCCCCGGTGGCACCGTGCTGACCGGGAGGCGAACGCAGTGCCGGACTCTTATATTCCGGTCCCGTGGGCTGTTCCGTTCACTGTGAATACGCAGATAGTTTTTCTGACCCTTGCGAGTGAACGGGCAGGGGGACGTTTCGCCCGTCCCCCTGCACCCCCGGCATGGCGCTGGAAACCTGCCGCTTCGCGGTGCGCTCCACTCCGGCTTCATCTGGCGGACCGGGCGGGACTCGACGTCCCTGTCTCGACCCGCCCTCTGGCCGCCGTCCTGGCGGCCAGTCCTGGATGCGCGCCTGCGTTCCCGCCAGGTTTCCCTGATGCGCCCAACCCCCCTGCGGTGAGCCCGCAGGAAACCTGCAACTGCCTGGCCGCTGAAGATGATAAAAAACCGGGAGAAATATCTGCCACATCTGAAAGACTGACAATGAGTAGTCCGGGTAAGGCGTAGCCGCCACCCGGCAAAAATGCGGGCACAATAATTTCATACAGATTCGGCATCACACTCAAACCTGCTTCACATTCTGGTTCAGCGGGCTGTTCCGTTCACTGTGAATACGGAGATAGTTTTTCTGACCCTTGCGTGTGAACGGGCAGGGGAACGTTTCGCCCGTCCCCCTGCACCCCCGGCATGGCGCTGGAAACCTGCCGCTTCGCGGTCCGCTTCACTCCGGCTTCATCTGGCGGACCGGGCGCGCCTGCGTTCCCGCCAGGTTTCCCTGATGCGCCCAACCCCCCGGCGGTGAGCCCGCAGGAAACCTGCAACTGCCTGACCGCTGAAGGTGATAAAAACTGGGGAAAATACCTCTGCCTCACCTGAAAGACTGACATTAAGTAGGCCGGGTAAGGCGCCAGCCGCCACCCGGCAAAAATGCGGGCACAATAATTTCATACAGATTCGGCATCACGCTCAAACCTGCTTCACATTCTGGTTCAGCGGGCTGTTCCGTTCACTGTGAATGCGCAGATAGTTTTTCTGACCCTTGCGAGTGAACGGGCAGGGGGACGTTTCGCCCGTCCCCCTGCACCCCCGGCATTGCGCTGGAAACCTGCCGCTGCGCGGTCCGCTCCACTCTGGCTTCATCTGGCGGACCGGGCGCGACTCGACGGCCTTGTCTCGACACGCCCTCTGGCCGCCGTCCTGGCGGCCAGCCCTGGATGCGCGCCTGCGTTCCCGCCAGGTTTCCCTGATGCGCCAAACCCCCCTGCGGTGAGCCCGCAGTAAACCGGCAACTGCCTGACCGCTGAAAGTGATAAAAACAGGGGGAAATACCTGCCTCACCTGAAAGACTGACAGTGAGTAGGCCGGGTAAGGCGTCAGCCGCCACCCGGCAAAAATGCGGGCATGATAGCTAAATGGGCTTGTTATCCCCCGGTGGCGCTGCGCTTACCGGGGCTACGGGTCCTCAGCCGCCTGAAGGCGGGGAGCCCGATATTTATGGGATTCCAGGTCAGGTAAGGCGTAGCCGCCACCCGGCAAAAATGCGGGCACAATAATTTCATACAGATTCGGCATCACGCTCAAACCTGCTTCACATTCTGGTTCAGCGGGCTGTTCCGTTCACTGTGAATGCGCAGATAGTTTTTCTGACCCTTGCGAGTGAACGGGCAGGGGGACGTTTCGCCCGTCCCCCTGCACCCCCGGCATGGCGCTGGAAACCTGCCGCTGCGCGGTCCGCTCCACTCTGGCTTCATCTGGCGGACCGGGCGCGACTCGACGGCCTTGTCTCGACACGCCCTCTGGCCGCCGTCCTGGCGGCCAGTCCTGGATGCGCGCCTGCGTTCCCGCCAGGTTTCCCTGATGCGCCCAACCCCCCGGCGGTGAGCCCGCAGTAAACCTGCAACTGCCTGGCCGCTGAAGATGATAAAAACCGGGGGAAATATCTGCCACATCTGAAAGACTGACAGTGAGTAGGCCGGGTAAGGCGTCAGCCGCCACCCGGCAAAAATGCGGGCATGACAGCTAAATGGGCTTGTTATTCCCCGGTGGCGCTGCGCTTACCGGGGCTACGGGTGCTCAGCCGCCTGAAGGTGGGGAGCCCGATATTTATGGGATTCTCAAAATCATAATGTGGCAATATAAATGGCAAAAAAAACAGAGGTTAATTTTGTGTATCTAAAAAATAGACACAACAAGATAAAGTCACCAGGCGTGATGAATATCTGAGCGGCTGACTATAGCCGGGTGTTCAGCGAGCGAAATTGAAGAACGCGTAGTGAGCGTAAAATGCATCAAGTCTGGCTTAATTTTGCGCATTTTATCATGAAATGATAAATATCAGTGATTATTCTGCCTGACCAGAGGTTAATGAGTGGTCTCTTATCCTGCACGGGTTCATATTGAAAGATAGCCATGTGTCAAAAGCGTAATGAGGGACAAAAGATATGTATTATCGTTATATCTTATACGTTAAAATTACACGGTAAAATTATAACCTCTTGTAATTATTGAGGAATGCAGTTGGTTGAATGCACATAAGAATTTTCTCAAATCTGGCTACTGATCTGCGAGTTTTGTGCCTATTCTTAAGTACTAATCTGTAATTTCAGAATTTGACTGACAGTAGGGGAGTGATCAACCGTGTATCATCATAGATAAATGCCAGTGATACAATAATCTGACAGGAATCGATAGATTAATAACCATATGGGTGGGAATGATAATGGTGAGTTTGAAAGCAGTTATACCGGTTGCAGGGTTAGGGATGCATATGTTGCCTGCCACCAAGGCCATTCCAAAAGAGATGCTGCCAATTGTCGACAAACCGATGGTGCAGTACATCGTTGATGAAATTGTCGCTGCTGGTATTAAAGAAATTGTACTGGTGACCCATTCTTCCAAGAATGCCGTGGAAAACCATTTTGACACCTCTTATGAACTGGAAGCGCTGCTTGAGCAACGCGTAAAACGCCAGTTGCTGGCGGAAGTGCAGGCCATCTGCCCGCCGGGCGTCACCATAATGAACGTGCGCCAGGGGCAGCCGCTTGGTTTAGGCCATTCAATCCTTTGCGCCCGCCCGATCGTCGGCGACAATCCGTTTATCGTGGTATTGCCGGATGTCATCCTTGACGACGCCAGCGCCGATCCGCTGCGCTATAACCTCGCCGCAATGGTGGCGCGTTTTAACGAGACGGGCCGCAGCCAGGTGCTGGCAAAACGTATGGATGGCGACCTTTCCGAATACTCTGTGATTCAGACCAAAGATGCGCTGGAATCCGAAGGCCAGGTTGCGCGCATCGTTGAGTTTATCGAAAAACCTGATGAACCGCAGACCCTGAATTCCGATCTGATGGCGGTTGGCCGTTATGTGCTGTCCGCTGATATATGGCCGGAGCTGGAACGGACGCAACCGGGCGCCTGGGGCCGTATTCAGTTAACCGACGCCATCGCCGAACTGGCGAAAAAGCAGGCGGTCGATGCCATGTTAATGACCGGCGACAGCTACGACTGCGGTAAAAAAATGGGTTATATGCAGGCCTTTGTAAACTACGGACTGCGTAACCATAAAGAAGGGGCAAAATTCCGCGAGAGTATTAAAAAGCTATTAGCGTAATTTTGTACCCGGTGTTTTCAGGCGTATACGGATACCCTGAATAATTTGCGTTACAGGGCAAAAATGCGTCAGGCGTTTTTGCTCAGTTTTTGTGTTTGCTCAAAAAGCGAAGCCCTGAGACGGGCCGGGTTATTGCCCACGCTCAGGAAACGGGCAGTATGACGGCTATATAAACATCAACGGTTGCCGCGGTTTGTTAATAAACAGCGGCGCGAATCCGTTTATTTTCCTGAATGGCTGTGACGACTTGCCTTAATAAATTATCAATGTAAAACAATGTGTTACATTAATTTGTTATATTGTATCGCCCTGGCAAGGCGAAAAACGTTCGGAGGTTTCTGGTAGTCAAAAAGAGCGACTCATGATGGAATGGTCGGACTAGCTGAATTTAATCTTTGCTGATAACTACTTACCAGGATTTTTCTTAAAAAATAAGTTCTGAGTAGCGTGCGGTAGCAAAATAAAACTTGACTGGGATCATGTTTGCACATTAAACAACGGTAAGGTATGCACAATAATGTGAAGTTCATGGATGTGTATGCCCGGACTGACGTCGCAGTATAGACATTACGGACAGGAGAGATCGTCAAAGGATGAAAAGTAAATGAACTGGCAGCTTGTCACTTTTTTTGGCGATAGTACCGTGCTGTTACCCAGTGCGGCCGTGTTGTTTATCGTCCTTTTATTGCGCAGGGATTCAACGTCGGTGGCCTGGCAGTGGGCGCTGGTGTTTGGCATTACTGGCTCAATAGTTTGCGCATCAAAACTGGCCTTTATGGGGTGGGGAATAGGGAACCGCGAGCTGGATTTCACCGGTTTTAGCGGGCACACAGCATTATCCTCCGCTTTCTGGCCTATTCTTTTATGGCTGCTGTCTTCACGCGCTGTACCCGTTGTGCGTCTTTTTTCGGTTTTGTTTGGTTATGCCTTAGCCGGGTTGGTGGGTTACTCACGATTAATCATTCATGCCCATTCACCCTCGGAAGTGGTTGCCGGTTTACTGTTAGGCGCGGCAGGAAGCGCCTTGTTCCTGGTGCTGCAATTGCGTGCCAGTGGCGTACATACCGCGCCGCTGTCGTGGGGAAGCCTGGCAAGCGTGCTGATCATTCCCGTGTTGCTGTTGAACACCGGAGCAAAAGCGCCAACGCAGTCTTTATTAGCGGAGATTGCGGTTAAGATCGGCCCGCTGGACAAACCCTTTACCCGAGCCGATCTGCATAAGCGTTTTTACTGACAGAAACGGGCAACGGTGTGGGGAGTACGCTTCGCCACACGGTATGAATGGAGCCCCTCTATGGCGGGGCGTGCGGCGGTATCGCATTTCATATTCATGAAATAGATTGATGATATGACATTGTGCGCAACAATTAGCATAATGATAATCAACCAGGATGTATCCTAAATAATGTGTCAGGCCAGATATCGAATTTATTAATGAAAACAACAGTTGGATATAATTGTTTTTACTATTAAATCTTGTAGTTGACTAATTATAATTAATTTGCAAGTAAATCAACACAATTAATGTGGAAAAAAGATAGTAAAATCATGCTGTTGCGATTTTTTAAGCGATGATGGTTAGAATGTGTTTATAGGTATTTGACGGCAAACAATATTGTTATGAGACCCTTTGCTTATGCCGGTTGCATGGGAGTAAATAATCAAAATTACACTCCCAATTGACGGCAGAATCTCGTAAACTTATTGCCGAAAAATTGATTACCTTGCTGTATTAATTGCCGATTCGCTGACGCGATCGGTTGAATTTAAACGGAATTAAATGAACGAAGAAGTACAGTGCATTGGTAGCTGTTAAGCCACGGGCGGTAGCGTACCTGCTGACTGGGCTTTGCCGTTTGTTGTTACACTCATCTCATGCGAACAAAATTCTTAAAGTCGTCCCCCACAGGTGATTATCCCCACAAGCTGTATATACTAGCGTCTTTGTCAGCAGGCCCGCTGTTGACTGGCATAACGCATGCGGGAGAAATCTCTGTGCGCGCTCTGCTATGGAATGGCCTTTAATGATAATTTCGCTTACATTTATGTACGGCAGGCTCGCTGCTAAAAGCGGAGCAGGTATGATCCCTGGATGGCGTTCATGTCTGAGTTTGCTGCCGCCATAACAAAATTTGTCGCATGAACTTAGCAGGGGTGGCGCCAGAGAGCGCTGCGTCTATCAGTGTTTCCCTTGTTGTATCGGCTTGCGGAAACGGGGCTTAAATGGATCTTGTTCAATGATAAAAATTACGCGAATCGCACTGGCTCTGGGACTGCTTGCGTCTACCAGCTCACTTGCCTGGGCCTCCGGCCTGGTATTGAATGACAACGAGCTGCGTAATGACCTGGCATGGCTCTCCGATCGTGGCGTTATTCACCTCAGCCTGTCCACCTGGCCGCTGAGCCAGGAAGAGATTAACCGGGCGCTAAAAAAAGCAAAACCGTCCTATTCTTCTGAACAGATTGTTCTGGCGCGAATCAACCAACGTCTCGGTGCTTTAAAAGCGGATTTTCGCGTAAGCGGCTATACCTCAACCGATAAGCCGGGCACGCCGCAGGGATTTGGTCAGAACCAGCCTGCCGATAGTTCTTTGTCGCTAGCCTTTAACAACAGTGGCGAATGGTGGGATGTTCACCTGCAGGGGAATGTTGAAGGCGACGAACGGATCAGCAACGGCTCACGCTTTAACGCGAACGGCGCTTATGGCGCGGTGAAGCTGTGGAACCAGTGGCTCTCCTTTGGTCAGATGCCGCAGTGGTGGGGGCCGGGTTATGAAGGCAGCCTGATTCGTGGGGATGCCGCTCGCCCGATGACCGGTTTTTTAATGCAGCGCGCCGAACAGGCCGCGCCGGAAACCTGGTGGCTGCGCTGGATTGGCCCGTGGCAGTATCAGATTTCCGCCAGCCAGATGAATCAATATACCGCCGTGCCCCACACCAAGATTATCGGTGGTCGTCTGACCTTTGCGCCGTTCCAGTCATTAGAACTGGGCGCATCGCGCATTATGCAGTGGGGCGGAGAGGGGAGACCGGAGTCGTTAAGCAATTTCTGGGATGGTTTTACCGGTAAAGACAATACAGCAGCAAACGATCCTAACGAACCTGGTAACCAGCTTGCTGGTTTTGACTTTAAATTCAAGCTGGAGCCAACTCTCGGATGGCCAGTGAGCTTCTATGGCCAGATGATTGGTGAGGACGAGTCCGGCTTTCTGCCATCCGCAAATATGTTCCTGGGCGGCGTGGAAGGGCACCACAGCTGGGGTAAGGATGCGGTGAACTGGTATGTGGAAGCCCATGATACGCGTACCAATATGAGCCGGACCAACTATAGTTATACTCATCATATCTATAAAGATGGTTACTATCAGCAAGGCTATTCACTCGGAGATGCGATGGGCGGTGATGGTCAGCTCTTCGCCGGTAAAGTTGAACTGGTCACCGAAGAAAACCAGCGCTGGAGTGCGCGTCTGGCTTATGTAAAAGTCAATCCGAAAAATCAGTCGATCAATAAGGCTTTTCCGCAAGCGGATACCCTTAAAGGGATCCAGTTAGGCTGGAGCGGCGATGTGTATAAATCTGTGCGCCTGAATACGTCTCTCTGGTACACCGATGCAGATAACAGCGATAGCGATGATGTGGGTGCCAGCGCCGGGATTGAAATTCCCTTTAATTTATAGCCTTAACACAGCGGCGGGAAAACTTGCTGTCGTCAGGGGATTAAAAACTTTTGGTTTATTGATGATATGACATTATGACGAAAAAAATTGTTAGATTTTCTGCATTGGCATTAGCGATAGGGTTTTTATCAGGTTGTACGATTATGCCGGGCCAGGGGTTAAACAGCCTGCGAAAGAATGTGGTTGAGCTACCGGATAGCGATTACGACCTGGATAAGCTGGTGAATGTTTACCCCATGACGCCGGGGCTTGTGGAGCAACTGCGCCCTGAACCGGTGATTGCACGCTCTAATCCGCAGTTAGATAGTCTGCTAAAAAGCTATGAATATCATATCGGCGTTGGCGATGTGCTAATGGTCACCGTATGGGATCACCCGGAACTGACCACGCCTGCTGGGCAGTACCGCAGCGCCAGCGATACCGGTAACTGGGTGAACTCAGACGGGACGATTTTCTATCCGTATATTGGTAAGGTTCAGGTAGCAGGTAAAACGCTCAGTCAGGTACGCCAGGAGATTGCCAGCCGTTTGACTACCTATATTGAGAGTCCTCAGGTGGACATTAGTGTAGCTGCATTCCGCTCACAAAAAGCTTATGTTACTGGTGAAGTGGTAAAATCTGGACAGCAGCCTATCACCAATATCCCGCTAACGGTTATGGATGCGATTAACGCTGCTGGTGGGCTTGCACCTGATGCCGACTGGCGTAATGTGGTACTAACTCACAATGGTAAAGATACCAAAATTTCACTGTATGCACTCATGCAGAAAGGCGATCTCACTCAGAACCATTTATTGTACCCCGGCGATATTTTATTTGTGCCGCGCAACGATGACCTGAAAGTGTTTGTAATGGGCGAAGTGGGCAAACAGAGCACCATGAAGATGGACCGCAGTGGGATGACCCTGGCTGAAGCTTTAGGTAATGCGGAAGGAATGTCGCAATCATTCAGCGATGCTACGGGGGTATTTGTTATTCGTCAGTTAAAAGGCGATAAGCAAGGTAAGATTGCAAATATCTATCAGCTTAATGCCCTAGATGCCTCGGCAATGGTGTTAGGCACTGAATTCCAGCTACAGCCGTATGATATTGTTTATGTCACTGCTGCACCGCTTGTGCGCTGGAATCGTGTCATTTCACAGCTGGTTCCGACCATAACCGGTGTACACGATATGACTGAAGCTGTCCGCTTTATTAGAAATTGGAATTGATTATGTTTGACTCGATTCTTGTGGTTTGTACTGGGAATATTTGTCGCTCGCCGATTGGTGAACGGTTTTTACGGCAGGCATTGCCGGATAAGAAAATAGATTCTGCAGGGACTAGTGCTTTGGTCGACCATAGCGCCGATGAGAGTGCAATAAAGATTGCGGAAAAGCACGGTATTTCATTAGCGGGACATCAGGGAAGGCAATTTACCTCCGCGCTGGGTCGACAGTATGATCTGATTCTGGTAATGGAAAAATCGCATCTGGAACAAATTGGGCGGATCGTCCCCGAAGTCAGAGGGAAAACGATGCTGTTTGGCCAATGGATAAGTCAAAAGGAAATCCCAGATCCTTATCGAAAAAGTGATGAAGCCTTTGCTTCGGTATATCAGTTGATTGAGCAGGCTGGCTTACGTTGGGTCGAGAAGTTGGGCGCATAATTATCAGGAATCATTGCATGTCATCAGTGAAAAACAGAGCCGTCGAGAAAGAGGCGGATGAAATCGATTTAGGGCGTCTGGTTGGTGAACTTATCGACCACAGGAAGTTAATTATCTCTGTTACCGCGTTATTTACATTAGTGGCGCTTCTGTATGCGCTATTTGCTACTCCTGTTTATCAGGCCGATGCGTTATTGCAGGTTGAGCAAAAGCAGGGCAATGCGATCCTTAATAGTCTAAGCCAGATGTTACCGGATAGCCAACCGCAGTCGGCACCGGAAATTGCGCTGTTGCAGTCACGGATGATTCTGGGAAAAACGGTTGATGATCTGAATTTGCAGGCCCAGGTAGAACAGGACTATTTCCCTTTAGTGGGGAAGGGCTGGGCGAGGTTAACCGGGCAAAAATCAGGTAGTTTAAAAGTTAGCAGACTCTATTTACCCTCAGATAGTGACCTCGATATCCCTAATTTGGAGCTTGTCGTAAAGGATAAAAACCACTATAGCGTCACGTTTAACGATAAGCAGATGTCGGGAGCTGTAGGGTCCTTATTGGATGGCAATGGTATTGCGCTCAAGATTGACAGTATTGATGCAGAACCAGGTTCTGAGTTTATCATTTCTTATGTGAGTAAGCTGAAAGCGATTACAGACTTGCAAGAGGTGTTGTCAGTCGCCGATCAGGGGAAAGATACAGGAATGTTAACTCTGTCATTAACAGGTTCTGATCCGCAGTTGCTGGAAAAAATACTTGATAGTATCAGTAATAATTATCTGGCGCAAAATGTGGCGCGCCAGGCGGCGCAGGATGCTAAAAGCCTTGAGTTTCTTAACGAACAGCTACCTAAGGTACGCAATGAGCTAGATATTGCGGAAGATAAACTCAATCAGTATCGGCGACAGAAAGACTCGGTTGATCTCTCTTTAGAAGCAAAGTCGGTTCTTGAGCAGATCGTGAATGTCGATAATCAGTTAAATGAGCTTACGTTTCGCGAATCTGAGATTTCCCAGCTATACACCAAAGAACATCCGACCTATAAGGCATTACTGGAGAAACGTCAGACTTTGCAGGAAGAAAAGGCAAAGCTTAATCAACGTGTCTCAGCCATGCCAAAAACGCAGCAGGATATATTACAGTTAAGTCGGGATGTTGATTCTGGTCAAGCGGTTTATATGCAGCTTTTGAACCGTCAACAGGAACTCAATATAGCTAAATCCAGTGCCATCGGTAACGTGCGGATTATTGATAATGCTGTTGCCCAACCTAAGCCGATAAAACCGAAAAAAGTAATTGTTTTATTGGTTGGAATTATTTTGGGGGGGATAGTATCAGTCGGATTGGTACTGCTACGAGTATTCTTACGCAGGGGAATAGAAAGCCCAGAACAGCTGGAAGAGATAGGCATTAATGTCTATGCCAGCATACCAGTTTCGGAAACTTTTGCTAAACGAAGCGCGCAGTCTCTTAGACTACAGAAAAAAGCAGAGAGCGAATATCAAAGCTTTTTAGCTGTTGAAAACCCGGCAGATCTGGCTATTGAGGCGATTCGTGGTCTGCGTACCAGTCTTCATTTTGCTATGATGGAAGCGCGAAACAATGTATTGATGATTTCCGGTGCCAGTCCAAATGCGGGGAAAACTTTCGTCAGCTCTAACCTTGCAGCGGTAATTGCTCAAACGGGACAGAAAGTTTTATTTATTGATACAGATATGCGCAAAGGTTATACCCATAAGTTATTTAATTTAAATAACGATAATGGGCTTTCCGATATTCTTTCTGGAAAAATTGAGATCCCTAATGCAATAAAAACCTTTTCAATAGCTGGGTTTGATTATATTTCCCGAGGAGTTGTGCCACCTAATCCTGCTGAGTTATTAATGCATCGTCGATTGGGGGAACTGTTAAATTGGGCAAGTGAGCATTATGATATTGTTATATTAGATACCCCGCCTATATTAGCTGTAACTGATGCAGCGATTATTGGTCATTATGTTGGTACCACTTTATTGATCGCACGCTTTGAGCAGAACACAACTAAAGAAATTGAGGTTGGCTTTAAACGTTTTGAACAAAGTGGGGTTATGGTTAAAGGCTGTATTCTTAATGGTGTAGTGAAAAAAGCTAGTAGTTATTATGGCTACGGTTATAATCATTACGGCTATTCATATTCAGAACGCGATAAATAATAAACAAGCAGTATTGTAATAAATACAATACTGCTATTTTAGTATCAAACACGAAAAGCTGAATTAACGTCGAAACAAAGAAGAATAAGTGAAATAGTCATGTCAAGTTTCTGGATAAACTGTTCATGGAAAGTTTAGACTGTTGGGGTATACATGTTCACATTTACATTATTACTTTTCTCAGGTATTTTAAATTTATTTACCCCGATAGTGGTATTATCAAAATATAAAAAAATGGCGGTTTATATTTTATTTTTTTATTATTTTGGAATCGACTATCTAAATTATAATATGGGATTAAGTCAGGATGTTGTTAATTATGTTATCAAATCTTTTCCTGATGTATTGATGATATCTTTATTACTCCGTTTATTTTTATTTGAAGTACATAAAAAGAAAAAAACATCAAATGAAAATGAACAGGGAATAAATCTCTTTTTTATTTCGTTTCTGATCGTATCTTTAGTTTACATTATTTATGGTATTGCTAAAGGTAATGGATTTGCAAGATCAATACTTGACTGGAGAGATGTTGGTGTCCCTGTGCTGGTTATGTTTTTAATCGTTAGAACTAGGGTTATAAATTTCAATGATGGACACAAACTTATAAAGTTTATTGGTTTTCTAGTTATACTAAATGCGATAAAAGCCATTTACGATTATTATGTTTTCAACGGAAACGTTGAGAGTTCCTGGCGATATGATTTCCTAATAGAGTTGAATTTGAGGAATAATGCAGATTATGAGTCAAGAATGGCTGTTTATCAAATTATTAGGAATGGGAATCTGAGATCATCTGGTTTTTTTGTTAGTGCCTTGGAGTTTTCATTTATTGTTGGAATGTTTTTTTTCTATTACTATCTAACATTGTTAAATTCAATAAAATTTAACAATGCAAAAATGTTCCTCTATAGTATAGTATCTATGATTATTTGCTTCTTAGGGGTATATGTTAGTCAAGTGAGAACTGCTTTTATAATTATAGTATTTAATATAATATTTTACCATTTATGCTTTAGGCAAAATGTGATGATAAAATTTAGACCTAAACTTACACTCATTTTTGCTACAGCTTGCTCACTTATCATGTTTATCATTATTTATATTCTTGGGGATTCAGTTGATACGTCTTCTTATGGCCGATTGGCACAGTATATATATCTTCTAGAAGCCTTCAATCCTATTGGTGTAGGGTTTGGTGGGTATAAGGGAATGTTTGATTCTTTTTATGTATATGGCCTGTTGACATTTGGGCTACCATTTTTATATTTTATCTATTTTTTCATAATGAGATATGTAAAGATTTTTAGAGATAATATCTACGCTGACAATGTATATTTTCCTCTGGTGGGGCTCATTTTTACGGCCTTTCCAGTTATGTTACTTGCGATGAGTTTCCAGCATGTGGCTGGATCTTTATATTACAGTGTAAATTTGCTAGGCTTATTTCTTGCTGAAAAATATATATCAAATACTAAAGGAGACAGTATTTGTTAATTCTTCTTTAAAGTGAGGGTATATAATGAAGGTTGTATGTAAATATTTTATTCTTTCAATAGTGTCATTTATGCTAATCTTGGCAAAGTGCTATGCAACGGAAGTAGGTGTTTACTATTATCCTGGATGGAAAAAACCAGGTATTGATACGTGGGGGCCAATAAAAAAATATCCAGAAAGGAGACCTATATTAGGTTGGTACAAAGAGGGTGAAGATAATGTTATTAAACAGCAGCTTGAGTGGATGGAAAAATATGGAATCACTTATATCGCTTATGATTGGTATTGGGATAAAAAAACTGGGGTAAAAAATCGGACATTTGCTATCGAT
Organism: Klebsiella sp. KE9456; assembly: GCF_043832615.1. Classification (NCBI taxonomy): domain Bacteria; kingdom Pseudomonadati; phylum Pseudomonadota; class Gammaproteobacteria; order Enterobacterales; family Enterobacteriaceae; genus Klebsiella; species Klebsiella sp. KE9456. The sequence goes on along the minus strand of NZ_JBDYQK010000028.1, from coordinate 29,940 downwards.
TCCTATTTAAGAAACTCTAAAAATACTAAGGTTAAGTTTGCTTTGTTATGGGCTAATCATACCGGCACTCCTCAAAGCTTGGGGGAGTTTGATAATATCGTAAATTATTGGTTAGATCATTATTTTAATAACAATAAATATTTAACTATAAATGAGATGCCAGTAGTTTTCATATTTTCATCTGGTAGGTTAGAGGATAATGCTAGGGATTTTAAGGAAAATACAAAAGGATTGTTAGATCATGCAAGAATGTTAGCAAAAAAGCGAGGCTATAAAGGTATATATTTTATTGGTTCATCTGGTTACAATAAAAATAAAAATCTTGAGTATAAATATCCTGATAAAACATATGACGCGATAAGTGCTTATAACTATCAAATAGGAGTAGATCAAAAAGGTTCTTTTCAAAGATTTTCTACAAGCTATTTGAATCTTGCTAAAGGATATAAGAAAACATGGATATCTATACTTAGAGCAAGTCCTTTACCTTATATTATCCCAGTAACTTCTGGTTGGGATCGCAGACCATGGGGCGGTAGTCAATACCCTGAGCATGACTTGTCGTTTAGCTCTCCCTATGAGTTTGGTAACATGATTCGGGATGCGACGCAAATGCTCAAAAATTACCCGAATAACACATTGAATAATATAGTTATTTGTTGCTGGAATGAATTTGGAGAAGGTTCATATATAGAGCCTACTCAGCAATATGGGCTAAAGTATTTAGAACAAATATTAAAGTCTATCCATTAATACAACATCCAACATATTGTATTTCACGACAGGAGAAATCAGTGGATAAAATATTATTCTTATGCATTATATATTCTACACCACCGGAAGATACAAGCACTGTTAAAAGTTTGTGTAAGATAGATTATTTTGGGAAAAATATAAAGCCTTTTTTTTATATATGGGATAATTCAATAAATGGATTTGATACAAAATTTGTTCATTCTATATTCCCAAAGAATAACTTACTAATTAATCATATTGGTAAAAATGAACGCCTTTCAGTTATTTACAATATTGTAATTGAGTCGTATAAAGGGCTGTTTGATTGGATAATTATCCTTGATGATGATTCAATAATTGATGATGAGTATATGGATTGTGTTAAAAAATTCATATCACAAAGTAAAATAAATAATGATATCAAAGTGGCAATCCCTAAAATATATAATGAAAATGTGATGATATCACCCGGTAAAATAGTTGGTGTCCGTGGTGCTATATTACCAACCATATCATGTGGGATTGTTAGTAAAAAAAATATAGTTTCTATGATGAGTGGCACTATGATTTCAATCAGTGGATATGAGCAATTGCCTAAATTCGATGAGAGATTAAGTTTTTATGGTGTCGATACAAAATTCTTTCTTGATCTTGACAACAGTTGTTATAAAAAGTATGTATTACCTTACACCATGGAACACAAATCAGCATTAAGAGATAAAAGTTTGCCAATCTCAGAACAATACAAGCGTTTCGATAATCTCTTTAAAGCTAGGAAGATTATTTATGAACATATCCCTTATTATAAATATCGATTATTTTTATATAAATGTCTCTTTAGCATTAAATATACTTTAATAAGAAAAAACTTTGTGTTTTTAAAGTTAATATTTAGCTAATGTGAATGTATTTAATATAAGATAAAGAGGTATTGGGGTTGTATGGAAAAAATTTTATGTATACACCAAAGCTCCGAACTATATGGTTCAGATCGAAGTTTCTTTAGTGCAGTAGAAGGTATTAATAATGAACGGAGTGTTGATGTAATACTGCCTTTTTATGGTGACTTATCTCAACTACTGGAAAATGCAGGTATAAATGTTATATACTATAACAAAGGAATTCTGCGGAAAAATGATTTAAAAAAGCCTTTTTCTTTTTTGATCAACTCTATAAAAGCCATTTTTTTTTATAAAAATATATTTGATAGATATGACACTATCTATATAAATACGATAGTTATGTTTTCTGCAATTATGGTGTCTTCTTTATATAGATTCACAAAAAAGAAAAAAATTTATTGTCATGTAAGAGAAATACCATCTTCAAAACAATTGAGCATATTTAAATTATTATTTGTTATTGCAGGTGTTCGACTTATATATAATTCCTTAGCTACAAAAAAAGCATTTAATCTTCCAGGCGAGGTTGTTTATAATGGTGTGTCGGATCTATTATTAGAAGATAAATATTTTCCTGGATCAGATAATAAAATTATTAAAATATTGTTGATTGGCAGGATTAATACTTGGAAAGGGCACCATTTATTAATTAATGCTTTAACTAATCTTAAGTTAAAATTAAAAGATGATTTTAGTTTTAACATTCGTATAGTCGGGAGTGTATTTGAAGGCTACGAAAATCTTCAGACCGAACTAGTTGGAAAAGTTAATGATAACGGTTTAACTGAAAATATTACATTTTTTAGTTTTACTAAAAATCCTATTGAACATTTCCAATGGGCTGATTACATTATTGTTCCCTCCACTAAGCCTGAACCATTCGGACGTGTTGCTATTGAAGCATTCTCTGCTGCAAGGCCGGTTATAGCTGCAGATCATGGTGGATTGTCAGAAATTGTATCAGATAGTGTCAATGGTTTTCTTTTCGAGCCGAATAACATTGAAAGTTTGCAGGCCGCACTTATGAAGACTGTGGAATGCAGTCAAGAGAAATATTTGTTGCTTTCGCAAAATGCACGAAGAGAATATGAAAAAACTTTTTCTGAAGAAAAATATCAAAATTCATTAAAAAAAATTATTTTAGGGGAGACTAAGTGAAAGAACTTATTATTACAGGTATTAGAGGTATTCCTGCTGCGCATGGTGGCTTTGAGACATTTGCTGAGAATTTGGCATTGTATCTTGTTGATAAAGGATGGCAGGTAACCGTTTATTGCCAAGAAGATTCAGGAGAGTTTTATATAGATTCATGGCATAATATAAAATTAATTCACATCCCAATTAAAAATAAGGGAGCTATGGGGACTATAATTTTTGATTTAAAATCTATAATTCATTCCTTAAAAGATAATAAATTAATACTTACCCTTGGATATAATACCGCGATATTTAATTTTGTCTACTTAATTATGAGACGCAAAAATATTATAAATATGGATGGTATTGAATGGAAACGAGATAAGTGGGGAATCTTTGCAAAGATGTGGTTTTGGTTAAATGAACGCTTTGGATGTTGGTTTGGTAGTCATTTAATTGCTGATCATCCTAAGATCAAAGAACATCTTGAAACAAGGGTTAGAAGTAAAAAGATTACAATGATACCATATGGCGCTCACTTAATTACTGAGAATAATTCAGATATTAACGCTTTAAAAAAATATTCTTTAGAAAGGAAAAAATATTTTTTGGTAATTGCTAGAGCTGAACCTGAAAATTCAATTTTAGAGATCGTCCAAGGTTTTTCAACGAAGCAAAGAAAAGAAAAATTAGTTGTGCTTGGGAATTATGATTTTAATAATAATTCTTATCATAAAAAAATCCGTGATGCTGCAAGTTCAAATGTAATATTTCTTGGTGCTATTTATGATGCAAAAATAGTTGCCTCATTGAGGTTTCATTCCCTCGCATATGTTCATGGCCATAGAGTTGGAGGGACTAATCCTTCGCTAGTTGAATCGCTCGGCGCTGGAAATGCAATTATAGCCCATGATAATAAATTTAACCGCTGGGTAGTAGGTGATGCAGGTATATTTTTTAATTCTTCAGAATCGTGCTCGGATTCATTTGACCGATTATCTGTAGATAAGGATTTGTGCTCTGAACTTGAGAGTATATCAAAATGTAGATTTAACCAATATTTTACTTGGGAATATATTCTAAAACAATACGATGTGATGTTAAGTAAGTGGGTAAAATAATATTTTTGATTTGAGAGTTGTTGTCTATACTCTACTAAGTTAATTTATGTAAATATACTTCAATTTTTATTGAGCTACTTAAATGAAAACTTTCGCAAGCAAAGTACGAGTGAGGCCGAATGCATCGTTGATATCTATGGCTCAACGATTTTCAGATATTATAATTATTTTTTTAGGATTGTATCTTACTTGTTTTTTCAATGATTTTGATTTCGATTATCCGAAGATATTAATTATTTTGATCTCTCTTGTTATATTTCAAATGATTGGTGGTATTACTGATTTTTACCGTTCATGGAGAGGAACAAAACTCAAGGATGAAATAATTATTATTTTAAAAAATTGGTTTTTTAGTTTATTGATTAGTTTAGGTATCATGTCTTTATTCGATTTTGGTACGACAGATAATTCTCTTTTCTATATAATTGAATGGTTTTCTGTTGTATGTATTGGTTTTATAATTGCTCGAACAGCAATAAGATTATTTGTCGGCTTTATGCGAAATTTGGGATACAACAATCGTTATGTAGCAATTGCTGGAGACTTGCCTGTAGGATTAAATTTAGCTAGAAGTTTTAAAGAACAGCCATGGTTAGGACTCATTGTTTTGGGTATCTACAATGATAAGCCAGTAGTAGCTACCGAAAATATTCCATACCTCGGCCCTTTTGATAAGCTTATTCAAGATGCGAAGAAACAAAAAATTGACCGGATATACATATCTATGGCTATGAAAGATGAGCTTAAGATTAAGTATTTAATTAATAAACTTACGGATACTACCTGTTCTGTTATTATTATTCCTGATATTTTTACCTTTAATATTTTACAGTCTCGCACTGAAGAAATTAATGGTATTCCAGTTGTACCATTATTTGATACTCCGTTAAGTGGTATTAATATGGTAGTTAAGCGTTTGGAGGATATAGTTCTTTCATCGATAATAATTTTATTAATTTCTCCTGTCTTAGCATTTATATCAATAATAATAAAAACTACTTCTCCGGGACCTATTCTCTTTAAACAAAATAGATATGGCATTGATGGAAAACCTATCAAAGTCTGGAAGTTTCGTTCTATGAAGGTTATGGAAGATGGTCAGGACGTTATTCAGGCAACGAAAGGAGATAGCAGAATTACACCTGTAGGTCGCATTTTAAGAAGTACATCTTTAGATGAACTTCCTCAGTTTTTTAATGTTTTCTGCGGTGAAATGTCGATTGTTGGACCACGCCCTCATGCAGTCGCTCATAACGAATTATATCGTTCTCAAATACAGGGATACATGCTGCGGCATAAAGTTAAACCTGGTATAACTGGATGGGCTCAGATTAATGGTTGGCGAGGTGAAACTGATACTCTTGAGAAAATGGAGAAAAGAATTGAGTACGATTTAGAGTATATTCGCAATTGGAGTCTTTGGTTTGATCTGAAAATAGTTTTTTTGACAATATTTAAAGGGTTTGTTCATAAAGCAGCCTATTGATTATGTTCAGTAAAACTAAGTTTTAGTTCTTTTTTTATTATATGTGTAGATTACCATCTAGTTAATATATCATATATTCTTAGCGATTGTTATTCATTCATATGTATTGATGTTAATTTTATATCATTCTATAAAGATAATAGTCTATGATTTTGTACTAAAACTTAATCTTATTAGTTAATCCCTACCAGTGAGTTTTCGCTATAATGAATAAACTGTTTCTTTTGTGTAAAAATAACTCAATGAGTAATATTATTTGGCTTATGCTGGATAGTATTATTAGACTTGGGCTGGGATTTATTGTAAGCGTATGGCTTGCTAGGTACTTGGGCCCAAATGGTTTTGGCCTTTTTAATTATGCTTACGCTATGATTGCAATTTATTCAGCAGTTGCTTCTTTAGGAATGAATGGTGTTGTTGTAAGAGAATTAGTACAGGATAAAATTTCCCCATGTATAATTATGGGAACTTCTTTTGTACTACAACTAATTGGTAGTTTGTTTGCATCAATACTAGTGGTTTTAACCGTAATTGTACTAAGACCAAATGAATGGAATTTACTCCTTGTTGTGCTATGTATGCTTCCTTCTGTAATGCTAAGATCGTCTGATGTTATCAAATATTGGTTTGAGTCTATTATTTCATCTAAATATACGGTATGGGCTCAAAATATATCATTCTTTATTAGTTCCGCTATTAAAATATGTATCATTTATTTTGACTGTGGTTATTTGGCAATTGCCTCAACGGTAACATTGGAATCTTTATTTGTTACTGTCTTGCTTTTCCTTTTTTATAAAAGAAAATCCACTTTTAAATGGAATGTTAGCATAATTGAGGCAAAAAGATTGTTTTCAATTAGCTGGCCATTAGTGTTGTCGGGGGTTGCGTTGATGCTTTATATGAGGATCGACCAAATAATGATTGGAAATATATTGGGGGATGCTGCTGTAGGTGTTTATTCTGTCGCTGTTAAAATGGTTGAAATTTGGTATTTTATACCGATTGCGATTGTTTCGACAATGTTTCCAAAAATTATAAAAGCAAAATTTATAAATGAGGATGAATATAATGAGAAATTGCAAATATTATACGATATATTGGTTATCATTGGTGTTATCCTTGCTTTAGCTGTAACTTTTTCCTCTGACATGATTATTAGCACTCTTTTTGGTCAACAATATACTGAAGCCTCACGGTTAATTAAATGGTATTCATGGGTTAGTATTTTCTATTTTTTAAGTTCAGCCAGTGGACGTTGGTATATAAATGAAGGGTTGCAAAAATTTGCACTTAATAGAAATATTTTAGGTTTGTTAATTGGTGTGGTTTTAAATTTTGCTTTGATTCCTTTATATGGTGCAGTTGGATCAGTATATGCTACTTTAATTGCTTATGCTTGTGCAGGTTATTTTTTTGATGTTTTAAGTTGCCGGACGAGAATTGCTTTTTACCAGAAATCTAAAGCACTATGGCTGCCGGGTACATTTGTTCGAATTAAAAATTATTTAGGTAAAATTTAATGAAACGACAAGTTGTTTTGTATGGTGCATTTGATCGGTACAATTATGGGGATAATTTGATGCCGATCCTTTTAGAACGATATTTACGGGAATTCCACTCTGATAAACTTACTGATGTAGAATTTGTCTACTCTTCTATTAAAGCTTCAGATTTGTCATATTATAAGTGTATGCCAACAAAACCAATGCTTGAAGTTTTAAATACTGTTGCTGAAGGAGCAACTATAATTGTAGTTGGTGGTGAGGTTTTGGGTGCAAGTGTTGGTGTTTTGTATACTCATGTTCAACATAGTACTTTCATGACAAGATTTTTGAGACTCATTGGTCGCATTTGCCCTCCATTATTAAACACAATATCGAAATACAGTTATCATGCGGTATGGAATTATCCTTATTTACCTTCTAGAAGTTCTTTTAAGAAGAGTATTAAAATTGTATATAATACGGTTGGCGGTAATCCTCCTTCGAGTGAGAAACATAAGATTATTGACGCTGATTATATATCTGTCCGAGATCAGAGAACCTTTGATAACATATCTGAGTATTCTAACCCCAAATTAGTTCCTGATTCCGTATTGCTAGCTTCAAGTGTTATTAATGATGACTTTTTTGAACGTGAGGTTAGAGAAGAGTTTAAAATATTGAATGAACAAAAATATATATGCATACAAGCATGCCCTTATAAAGTGAAGTTTTCTGCTGAAGAACTGGCGAGAGAAATTGATAGAATAATTTTTGAACGAAATATACAAGTTATTTTACTACCGATTGGATATGCAAGTGGTCATGATGATCTTCTCTTCTTAAAAAAAGTTAATTCTTTAGTTCAGAATGATATTCTGTTATTTGATGACTTGAATGTTTGGGAAATCATGTATATCATTTCACATTCTTCTGCATTTTTTGGTACTAGTTTGCATGGTGTTATTACGGCAATGTCTTTCTTAATTCCACATTTTTCTATTAATAAAGACATAGCTAAATTAACATCTTTCCTCAATACATGGAGTGTTCCTCCTTTCGATACTCCTATTGAGGTTACTTCTATTTGCGAAGTCTTGAATTTGTTTGGAAGTGATACCATTGTTGAGTTAAATCATTCTGTTAATCAGGCAAAGAGTATTATATCTTCAAGCATTAATGATATTGCTGAGATACTATAGCCAAGATTTCACTATAGAATTTTGAGGGCAATATTACTTTATTTTAGATATAGTTAAGCACATAATATGCCAAACTCGAATGTCTAGGGGTCATGGCGATGCTCTTGGACATATGATAAGTTTCATTTTTTAATGTGTCACACCTGACAGGAGTATGTAATGTCCAAGCAACAGATCGGAGTTGTCGGTATGGCAGTGATGGGGCGCAACCTTGCGCTCAACATCGAAAGCCGTGGTTATACCGTCTCCGTTTTCAACCGCTCTCGTGAAAAGACCGAAGAAGTGATTGCCGAAAATCCAGGCAAGAAGCTGGTCCCACACTATACGGTGCAAGAGTTTGTTGAATCGCTCGAAACTCCACGCCGTATCCTGTTAATGGTGAAAGCGGGTGCAGGCACTGATAGTGCCATCGATTCCCTGAAGCCGTATCTTGATAAAGGTGACATCATCATCGATGGGGGTAATACCTTCTTCCAGGACACCATTCGCCGTAATCGCGAGCTCTCAGCAGAAGGCTTCAACTTCATTGGTACTGGTGTATCCGGTGGTGAAGAGGGCGCTCTCAAAGGTCCATCGATTATGCCCGGCGGGCAGAAAGAAGCCTATGAGCTGGTTGCTCCGATTCTTAAGCAGATTGCCGCAGTGGCAGAAGATGGCGAGCCGTGCGTAACCTATATCGGTGCGGATGGTGCGGGCCATTATGTCAAAATGGTTCACAACGGTATTGAGTACGGTGACATGCAACTGATTGCAGAAGCCTACGCCTTACTGAAAGGTGGCCTGGCGCTTTCCAACGAAGAACTGGCGCAGACCTTTACCGAATGGAACGAAGGCGAACTGAGCAGCTACCTCATCGATATAACCAAAGACATCTTCACCAAAAAGGATGAAGAGGGTAAATACCTGGTTGATGTGATTCTGGATGAAGCGGCCAACAAAGGTACCGGTAAATGGACTAGCCAGAGTTCTCTGGATCTTGGTGAACCGCTATCCCTGATTACTGAATCCGTTTTCGCTCGTTATATCTCTTCCCTGAAAGATCAGCGTGTGGCCGCTTCAAAAGTCCTTACCGGGCCGCAAGCGCAAACTGCGGGTGATAAAGCTGAGTTTATTGAGAAAGTTCGTCGTGCTCTGTATCTGGGCAAGATTGTTTCTTATGCTCAGGGTTTCTCCCAACTGCGTGCAGCATCCGATGAATACAACTGGGATCTGAACTACGGTGAGATCGCAAAAATCTTCCGTGCTGGCTGTATTATTCGTGCTCAGTTCCTGCAGAAGATCACGGATGCCTATGAACAGAACGCGGGTATCGCTAACCTGCTACTGGCGCCATACTTCAAGCAAATTGCTGATGAGTATCAGCAGGCGTTGCGTGATGTGGTTGCCTACGCGGTGCAGAATGGTATTCCGGTTCCAACCTTCTCTGCAGCTATTGCGTATTACGACAGCTACCGCTCTGCAGTGCTGCCGGCTAACCTGATTCAGGCTCAGCGTGATTATTTTGGAGCGCATACTTATAAACGCACTGATAAAGAAGGTGTATTCCATACTGAGTGGTTAGATTAATTATTTATATTTTAAATCCTCGGGACTTCCCGAGGATTTAATAACTTAATATAACAAGATAGAGATCTTTTTGGTTTTTCTATTTTCAAACTTCATCATTAAAATATTTCTTTTTTGTTTTCTGTTAGCTATTAAATAATGTTCCTATGAAAAGTAAAATCACAATGATTTTAGATTGTTATAATCTAAATACGGTGTGGTTCTATTCTTTTTTCATGAGTAATTAAAGGTAAATTAAGTATGAAGATCCTTGTTACCGGTGGTGCTGGTTTTATTGGTTCTGCTGTTGTGCGTCATATTATTGACAATACCCATGATAAAGTTCGTGTAATAGACTGCCTCACTTATGCAGGTAATCTTGAGTCTCTGGCTCCGGTGTCTGGTAACGAACGCTACTCGTTTTCGCAGACGGATATCACCGATGCCAAATCTGTGGCGGAACAGTTCAGCGAGTTCCGTCCGGATATCGTGATGCACCTGGCGGCGGAAAGCCATGTTGATCGCTCAATTGATGGTCCGGCGGCCTTTATCCAGACCAACCTGATTGGTACCTTCACCTTGCTGGAGGCGGCCCGTCACTACTGGTCAACGCTTGATGCGGAGAAGAAGCAGTCCTTCCGCTTCCACCACATCTCTACCGATGAAGTTTATGGCGACCTGCACGGCACTGATGATCTGTTCACTGAAGAGACGCCGTATGCGCCAAGCAGCCCGTATTCAGCCTCTAAGGCCGGAAGCGACCATCTGGTCCGCGCCTGGAACCGTACCTACGGTTTGCCGGTGGTGGTGACCAACTGTTCTAACAACTATGGCCCGTATCACTTCCCGGAAAAACTTATTCCGCTGACTATCCTCAACGCCCTGGCCGGGAAACCGCTGCCGGTATACGGCAATGGCGAGCAGATCCGTGACTGGCTGTATGTGGAAGACCACGCCCGTGCGCTCTATAAGGTGGCGACTGAAGGCCGTAGCGGTGAGACCTATAATATCGGTGGTCACAACGAACGTAAAAATATTGACGTGGTGCGGACCATCTGCGCCATTCTCGATAAAGTGGTTGCGCAGAAGCCAAATAATATCAGCCAGTTTGCCGATCTGATTACCTTTGTGAAAGATCGTCCGGGCCATGATCTGCGCTATGCCATTGATGCCGCCAAAATTCAGCGCGATCTTGGCTGGGTGCCACAGGAGACGTTTGAAAGTGGGATTGAAAAAACGGTCCACTGGTATCTGAACAATCAGACCTGGTGGCAGCGCGTTCTGGATGGCTCCTATGCCGGTGAGCGTCTTGGCCTGAACAACTAAATAAGGAAACAATAATGAAAGGTATTGTACTGGCAGGTGGCTCCGGCACGCGTTTATATCCGATCACTCAGGGCGTTTCCAAACAGCTGTTGCCGATTTATGATAAGCCCATGATTTATTATCCGGTCTCTGTGCTGATGCTGGCGGGGATCCGGGATATCCTGATTATTACCACCCCGGACGATATGCCCGCTTTCCAGCGTCTGATGGGGGATGGCTCTCAGTTTGGGGTGAATTTCTCCTACGCTATTCAGCCCTCTCCGGACGGTCTGGCGCAGGCTTTTATCATTGGTGAAAAATTTATCGGCAATGATGCCTGCGCATTAGTGCTGGGCGATAACATCTATTTTGGTCAGAGTTTTGGCCGCAAACTGGATGCCGCAGCCAGTAAAACATCGGGCGCTACCGTGTTCGGTTATCAGGTTCTCGATCCTGAGCGTTTTGGTGTAGTGGAGTTTGATGAAAACTTCAAAGCGCTGTCCATCGAAGAGAAGCCGCTGAAGCCGAAATCAGACTGGGCGGTGACCGGCCTCTATTTTTACGATACCGATGTAGTGGCGATGGCTAAGGAAGTGGAGCCTTCCGCACGGGGCGAGCTTGAAATTACCACCCTTAATCAGATGTATCTTGATCGTGGCGACCTGCAGGTCGAGCTACTGGGCCGTGGTTTCGCCTGGCTGGATACCGGGACCCACGACAGCCTGATTGAGGCCTCACAGTTTATCCATACCATTGAAAAACGTCAGGGAATGAAAGTTGCCTGCCTGGAAGAGATTGCTTATCGCAATCAGTGGCTGGGCGCGGAAGGCGTGGCCGCCCAGGCTGAACGTCTGAAGAAAACGGAATACGGCGCTTATCTGAAACGTCTGCTCAATGAGCATTAATAACTGCTGCTCGTAAACAGGGTTTTACTATATGAAAATTTTACTGATTGGTAAGAATGGTCAGGTGGGCTGGGAGCTGCAGCGCGCATTGTCCACGTTAGGTGAAGTCGTGGCTGTGGACTTTTTTGATAAAGAGTTGTGCGGTGACCTGACAAACCTCGAAGGGATTGCACAGACGGTTCGTACGGTGAAACCCGATGTGGTGGTGAACGCGGCGGCGCATACCGCGGTGGATAAAGCGGAAAGCGAACGGGAACTATCCGACCTGCTCAATGACAAGGGCGTGGCCGTGTTGGCGGCAGAGTCGGCGAAGCTTGGTGCGTTGATGGTGCACTACTCAACGGACTATGTGTTTGACGGCCAGGGCAGTCATTATCGCCAGGAGGATGAAGCTACAGGGCCGCTGAACGTGTACGGTGAAACCAAGCGAGCAGGGGAGATAGCGCTGGAGCAAGGCAATCCGCGACATCTGATTTTCCGTACCAGCTGGGTGTATGCCACTCGCGGGACGAACTTCGCCAAAACCATGCTGCGCCTGGCGGGAGAGAAAGAGTCGCTGTCGATTATTAACGATCAGCACGGTGCGCCAACCGGTGCGGAGCTGCTGGCGGACTGCACGGCGATAGCCATTCGTGAAGAGCAGCGTAATCGCGCGGTAGCCGGGACCTATCATCTGGTGGCCAGCGGTGAAACCAACTGGTTTGAGTACGCCAAATTTGTCTTTGATGTGGCGCGTGCGCAGGGGGCGGAACTGGCGATTAAAGAGGTCAGCGGTATTCCGACCACGGCCTACCCGACGCCGGCAAAACGCCCGCTGAATTCGCGGCTGTCAAATGAGAAATTCCAGCGCGTATTTGGCGTAACGCTGCCGGACTGGCGTCAGGGTGTAGCGCGTGTGGTAACAGAAGTTCTTGGCAAGTAAACGGGTAGGCAAGACATGAATATTATTAAGACAGAGATCCCTGAAGTACTGATTTTTGAGCCACGTGTGTTTGGCGATGCGCGAGGTTTTTTCTTCGAAAGCTTCAGCAGCAAAGTGTTTGATGAAGCCGTCGGACGGAAAGTGGAGTTTGTGCAGGATAACCACTCCCAGTCGCAGAAAGGCGTCCTGCGTGGTCTGCACTACCAGCTTGATCCACATGCACAGGGGAAACTGGTGCGCTGCATCGAAGGTGAGGTTTTTGACGTAGCTGTTGATATTCGCCGCTCATCGCCGACGTTCGGTAAGTGGGTCGGGGCGGTACTGAGTGCGGAAAACAAGCGCCAGCTGTGGATCCCGGAAGGGTTTGCTCATGGTTTTATGGCGCTGAGTGAGACGGTGCAGTTTGTGTATAAAGCAACTAACTACTATGCACCGCAGTCTGAGCGTAGCATCATCTGGAATGATCCGCAGATCAACATCCAGTGGCCTGAGCTTTCCGGTTGTTCGCTCTCTTTATCCGACAAGGATTTGCAGGCGCATACTTTAGAAACTGCAGAAGTCTATAAATAGCGCCTAAATATATCTATACCCAAAATAATTCGAGTTGTTTAAAGACGGCAAGGGAGTGAGTCCCCAGAAGCATAGATAGCTATGTGACTGGGCTGAATGAGCGAAGCCAACACATAAGCAACCTGAAGTATGACGGGTATAAATACTGGTCAGGTTCTTTATAAACCAGGCCAGTATTTAAACATCTGGTCAATACTTTTATTCCTTGATCAACCTGGCTTGACTTACATTCTTCCTGAGAGTAGAAACATCCACAGTTTTGTTTAATTAGCGGCTAATAAGCCGCCATCCAGTTAACTGATTAAAGTGTGATCGAATGAAAATAACAATTTCCGGTACCGGCTATGTTGGTTTGTCGAACGGCATCCTGATTGCGCAAAACCACGAAGTGGTTGCGCTGGATATCGTTCAGTCCAAAGTGGATATGATTAACCAAAAGATTTCCCCAATCGTCGATAAGGAGATCCAGGAGTATCTGGCGGAAAAACCGTTGAATTTTCGTGCGACAACGGACAAGCACGATGCATATCGTAATGCGGATTATGTCATTATCGCTACGCCGACTGATTACGATCCGAAAACTAACTACTTCAATACCTCGACCGTTGAAGCAGTAATCCGCGATGTCACGGAGATTAACCCTGACGCGGTAATGATTATCAAATCAACCATTCCTGTTGGCTTCACGCGTGAGATTAAAGAGCGTCTTGGTATTGATAACGTTATTTTCTCGCCGGAATTCCTGCGTGAAGGTCGTGCGTTGTATGACAACCTGCATCCGTCCCGTATCGTGATTGGTGAGCGCTCAGAACGCGCGGAACGTTTTGCCAGTCTGTTGAAAGAGGGGGCAATCAAGCAGGATATCCCGACGCTGTTTACTGACTCGACGGAAGCAGAAGCTATTAAGCTCTTTGCCAACACCTATCTGGCCCTGCGCGTCGCGTACTTTAATGAGCTGGATAGCTATGCAGAGAGCTATGGGCTGAACAGTAAACAAATCATTGAAGGGGTATGCCTCGATCCGCGTATTGGCAATCACTACAACAACCCCTCCTTTGGTTACGGCGGCTACTGCCTGCCGAAAGATACCAAGCAACTGCTGGCGAACTATGCCTCTGTGCCGAATAACATCATTGGCGCGATCGTCGATGCTAACCGCACGCGCAAAGATTTTGTCGCCGACTCTATTCTGGCGCGTAAGCCTAAAGTTGTCGGGATTTATCGCCTGATAATGAAGAGCGGCTCAGATAACTTCCGTGCCTCCTCTATCCAGGGGATTATGAAGCGCATCAAAGCTAAGGGGATTCCGGTTATTATTTATGAGCCGGTGATGCAGGAAGATGAGTTCTTCAATTCCCGCGTTGTGCGTGATTTTGACGCTTTCAAACAAGAGGCTGACGTGATTGTCTCTAACCGTATGGCGGATGAGCTGGCCGACGTGGCTGATAAAGTCTATACCCGCGATTTGTTTGGCAGTGACTGATCTTTTTCTCTGGCCGGGGGAGTTGCTCCCGGCCAGACCTTCTCTTCAACCATCACCCGCCTGAACTCTGTCCAACTATTCATCCTGCAAATCTTCCCGAGCTTCCTTTCCGTTCTCTCCGCATAAAAATGTGACTCCGATTAAATTCCTGAATTGCGCATCTTGTCCTAATCATTCAGGTCGGATATGTTAAATCCACCTTGTGAAGAGCTACCGTCACTGAGATGTGGACGCTGGAGATAAGCGCCGGAAGGTAAGACAAAGCCTGCTTGCAGGCTTTTGTTATTTCTGAAGCCGCCCAGGGAAAGAGACCGTCAGTGCCATGAGATTCGCGCTGGCTTACACTGAACGGCCTGCGCGGGAGTGTTTCTGTGCAGACTCGTATGGTCGATGAAAAGATCAGCCATGTCGTCATACAAAGAAAATATCAATACCAGATCCGTGCTAAAAAATTCTTATCATTTTTTATTGGCTAATCATAAAGCCTTTCAACGTTAACCGAAAGGCGTGTTAATTTTCTTGCCGCAAATAGCTATTAATACACTTAATTATATTAAGTTTTTCTTTTTACCACTTATGCTTATTAAACGTTAATTTGTTCTTTCGTTGATCCCTGATATAAGAAACCAGCGAAAAAATAGAAATAATCAATAGAATAGCAGCGACGATCAGGAAAATTACGTTTGCCATAATTCGTCCCCCAGAGAAAGTGATGATATAAATCCATTCGCTCGTGAGTGAATACTGCATCGACAGCAATATGAACTACATGTTTAACATACCCTGGGTTTAAGAAATTTCCTAGATTTGTTTTTATGTAAGGCAATATATAAATATTCTTCTATTGGGTTATTTTATGGGTTGTATTTATGGATTTTATTATAATTATGGCAATGACAGCTAAAATATGTTGTTTTTGTGGAATAATACTCCATAAAAAATTAGATGAAAAAATGTACAAATGATGCTTTCTGGTGTGAATTGTTGTTGTTTTGTTAATAAGTTGCACTTTTTGTCGTTGTGATGGCTGGAAAAGTTATCCATAACCGCGCTACGCCTGATGCAGAACTTCTGGCAACCATCGCAGAATAGACAACCGCAGTGCTTGCACCGCGGTTTATCATGAGCGATCTGGCAATCGCGATTAGGCTTTGTAATAGGCTTTATACCAGTCCACGAAATTTTTCACGCCCTGTTTGACGGTCGTTTGCGGCCTGAATCCCACCATATCATACAGCGGTTTGGTATCGGCGCTGGTTTCCAGCACATCGCCGGGCTGGATTGGCATCATATTCTTCTCCGCGACCATCCCCAGCGCCTCTTCCAGGGCAGTGATGTAGTCCATCAGTTCAACAGGCGAGCTGTTACCGATGTTATACACGCGGTAGGGCGCGGAGCTGTCTGCCGGAGAGCCTGTTTCAACGGTCCACTCAGGGTTCGGCTGCGGGATAATATCCTGCATCCGCACAATCGCCTCAACGATATCGTCGATATAGGTGAAGTCGCGCTTCATCTTGCCGTAGTTGTAGACGTCAATGCTTTTTCCTTCCAGCATCGCTTTAGTGAACTTGAACAGCGCCATGTCCGGGCGCCCCCACGGACCATAGACGGTAAAGAACCGCAGTCCGGTGGTCGGGATACCGTACAGGTGAGAGTAGGTATGCGCCATCAGTTCATTGGCTTTTTTGGTGGCGGCATACAGCGAAACCGGATGGTCAACCGAGTCGTCGGTGGAGAAGGGCATTTTGCGGTTTAAGCCATAGACGGAACTGGATGAAGCATAGAGCAGGTGCCCGACTTTATTATGGCGGCAGCCTTCGAGAATATTCAGGTAACCGATCAGGTTAGCGTCGGCGTATGCAAAGGGATTTTCCAGGGAGTAACGGACGCCAGCCTGGGCGGCAAGATGGATCACCCGGTTGAACTGCTCCTGGGCAAAAAGACGGGCAATCCCTTCACGATCCGCCAGATCGATTTTGTGAAAGCTGAACTGGGGGGATTGCAGCAAATCCAGGCGGGCCTGTTTAAGATTGACATCGTAGTAGTCGTTCATATTGTCGATGCCGACGACGTCATGACCTGCCTCAAGCAGGCGTTTACAAGCATGAAAGCCGATAAATCCTGCGGCTCCAGTCACTAAAAACTTCATATTTATCCTCCGGGCTCGCTGTGTCCCGCATTATATAATGATTGATTTTACACTGGCTTGCTGTGTGGATCACCTGCTTTACCATTGCGCGGGTAGCCCTCAGTGTCAGGATAGTTGTCACCCCCTCTGAAAAAATACCCGAGGGTGCGGGAGTGACAAATGAAACGTATTTCACCGGAGCGTAAGGCTGCAACACTGGCGAAATTACTTCCCCCTTACAGCATGACCGTGGCTGCTGTTGCACAGATGGAAGGAATATCCGAAGCTACCCTGTATAACTGGCGTAATCAGGCTAAAGCAGAGGGGAAACCGGTGCCGGGTAACAGTAAAAACAGCGAACAGTGGTCAGCAGAAGCGCGTTTTGCCGCGATTGTCGAAACCGCCACACTCAGCGAGGCTGAAATCGCCGAATACTGCCGTAAAAAAGGCCTTTATCCTGAGCAGCTTATTCAGTGGAAACAGGGCTTTATACAGACTGAAAATCCCGCTGACAAAGCTGCCCTGAAGCAAAGCCAGAAAGAAATTAAGCAGTTAAAAAAAGAGCTGGCCCGTAAGGAGAAAGCCCTGGCGGAGGCGGCGGCCATACTGGTGCTGCGAAAAAAGCTCACGGACTATTACGGGGAAACAGACGGGGACGACTGACCCCGGCGGATGAACGGCAGTGGTTCATCCAGTGGATTAATGAAGCCGTGGTCTCCGGTGCAGGACGTGCCGTCGCCTGTCGTGAGGTGAATATCAGCCTGCGAACCTGGCGGCGGTGGCAGCATTCTTCCTGTGACGGACGGCCAGAAGCAGTACGGCCAGCGCCGTATAATCGCCTGAGCCCGAATGAAGAAGCCCGGATAAGGGATATCTGCCACCGGCCGGAATACGCGAGCCTGCCGCCATCCCAAATCGTGCCACGACTGGCCGATAAAGGCATTTATCTGGCGAGCGAATCAACCTTTTATCGGGTGCTTCGCCGTTATGGAGAAGTCCACCGACGGGGACGTCAGTTGCGGCCACAGCGGATGCCCGCCCCGACGACGTTCACCGCCAGTGCGCCCTGCCAGGTGTGGTCATGGGACATCACCTGGCTGCCCTCAGTGGTGCGCGGTCGCTGGTTTTATCTGTATATGATAATCGACCTGTACAGCCGGAAAATCACGGGTTACGAAGTGCATGAAACGGAAAGTGGCGAACAGGCGGCGGCCTTAATGCAACGCAGTGTGATGCGTGAGGGATGCTGGCGTCAGCCGCTGGTGCTGCATGCGGATAACGGGGCCGCCATGAAATCACAGACCCTGCAGATGAAACTGTATGAACTGAATATCACAGCGTCACACAGCAGGCCACGGGTGAGTAACGATAACGCGTATGCAGAGTCGCTGTTCCGTACGCTGAAATATGTGCCACAGTGGCCGTCATCGGGGTTCAGAACACTGAGTGAGGCCCGTCAGTGGGTGGAGACATTTACCCGCTGGTACAACGAAGAGCACCGTCACAGCGGGATACGGCATGTGACGCCGGGACAGCGTCACCGGGGAGAAGATAATGCCCTGCTGAAGCAGCGAGATGACCTGTACCGGATGGCAAAACAGGCCCATCCTGAGCGGTGGTCAGGCAGAACGAGAAACTGGCAGCCGGAAGGTCCGGTAACACTGAATCCGGAGCGGGAAAAACAGTCTGCTTAAATTAACCCGGGGTGCCAACTACCTTGACACTTACCGGGTAGCGCGCCTGCATAAAAGCATGGCCGGGGTGCGTTTGAGCGTGGAGGCGAATCTGTATCAGCGATTGTGCGCGCATTTTTGCCGGGTGGCGGCTGACGCCTGACCCGGCCTACACGACTTTCAGCATTCGGCGACGCAGGCACGTGCAGGCGCAGCGCCGCAGGGCGATTCCGGAACAACGCGCGGTGTCAGCAGTGTGAAGTGGGTTAGTGCGTTTGAGCGTGGAGGCGAATCTGCATCAGCAACTGTGCCCGAATTTTTGCCGGGTGGCGGCTGACGCCTGACTCGGCCTACACGACCTTCAGCATTCGGCGACGCAGGCACGCGCAGGCGCAGCGCCGCCAGGCGATTCAGTAACAACGCGCGGTGTCAGCAGTGTGAAGTGGGTTAGTGCGTTTGAGCGTGGAGGCAAATCTGTATCAGCGATTGTGCCTGCATTTTTGCCGGGTGGCGGCTGACGCCTGACCCGGCCTGGAATTTCAATACAATCAACACAACGGCAAAAACAAAGGGAGGCGCCGGGCCTCCCTGTCATCATCAGGCTTTAGTGTGCCTGCTACGCAAATTCTCCACCACATCCGTCAGGCTCAGCCCCTGATCCTGTAGCAGCACCAGCAGGTGATACATCAAATCCGAGGCTTCATTTTTCAGCTCGAACTGGTCATGCACCGTTGCCGCCAGCGCGGTCTCCACGCCTTCCTCGCCCACTTTCTGCGCAATGCGCTTGGTGCCGCTGGCGTACAGCTTCGCGGTATAGGAACTCGCCGGGTCAGCGTGCTTGCGTTCCGCCAGCAGTTGCTCCAGTTGATAAAGAAACAGCCACTGGTGGCCGGTTTCCGCGAAGCAGCTGGAAGTGCCTTTATGGCAGGTCGGGCCAATGGGATTGACCAGCACCAGCAGGGTATCGTTATCGCAATCCGGGGTGATGCTCACCACGTTGAGGAAATTGCCGGACGTCTCGCCTTTGGTCCACAGACGCTGTTTGGTCCGCGAATAAAAGGTCACTTTGCCGGTTTCTTCGGTTTTTGCCAGCGCCTCCTGGTTCATATAGCCCAGCATCAGCACTTCCCCGGAAATGGCGTGCTGCACGATGACCGGCATCAGGCCGTCGGTTTTTTGCCAGTCCAGTTGTTCAGTTAACATACCCTAATCTCCACGCCCTGTGCTGCCAGGTACGTTTTCAGTTCACCAATATTAATAATTTGCTTATGGAACACCGAAGCCGCCAGCGCGCCGTCGACGTTGGCGTCGCGGAAGGCTTCCAGGAAGTGTTCCATGGTGCCCGCGCCGCCGGATGCAATCAGCGGCACATGGCATACGGCGCGCACTTTGCTTAATTGCTGCAGATCGTAGCCGTTACGCACGCCGTCCTGATTCATCATATTAAGGACAATCTCTCCGGCCCCGCGCTTCTGTACTTCCTGCACCCAGTCGAGGGTTTCCCACTGGGTCACGCGCGTGCGGCTCTCATCGCCGGTATACTGATTGACGTGATACTTACCGCTGTCGGCGTCAAACCAGGTATCGATACCCACCACAATACACTGCACGCCGAAACGGTCCGCCAGACGCGTAATCAGCGTCGGGTCCGCCAGAGCAGGGGAGTTGATGGAAATTTTATCCGCGCCGAAAGAGAGGATCTGCGCCGCCTCTTCCAGCGACTTAATGCCCCCCGCCACGCAGAAAGGAATGTCGATCACTTCCGCCACCCGTGATACCCAGCTTTTGTCCACCACGCGGCCATCGCTGGAGGCGGTGATATCGTAGAACACCAGCTCATCCGCGCCCTCGTCGGCATAGCGTTTTGCCAGCGGAACGATATCGCCGATGATTTCGTGATTACGGAACTGCACGCCTTTCACTACCTGGCCGTCGCGAACGTCGAGACAGGGGATTATCCGTTTTGCCAGCATTGAATGGCCTCCGTTACGTTGAATTTACCTTCCAGCAGCGCGCGGCCGACAATCACCCCGCGCACGCCGGTGCCGCGCAGGGCGGCGATATCATTAAGATCGCCGATGCCGCCGGAGGACTGAAACGCCACCTGCGGATAACGGGCGCAAACTTCTTCATACAGCGAGACGTTAGAGCCCGCCAGCGTTCCGTCGCGGGAAATATCGGTACACAGCACATGCTGCAGGCCCACTGACTGATAGCTCTCCACCAGTTCCTCCAGCGTCACCCCGGAGTTCTCCTGCCAGCCGCTGACCGCCACCTGCTTAGCGCCTGCGGCGTCAATGCGCACGTCGAGCGCCAGCACCAGATGCTGCGGGCCAAAACGGTTAAACCAGCCTTTCACCACGTCCGGGGATTTCACCGCCGTTGAACCGACGACTACGCGCGCCACGCCCGCATCGAGCAGGGCGGCCACATCCTCTTCGCTGCGCACGCCGCCGCCGACCTGCACCGGCACATCGACACCGGCAACCAGCGTTTTCAGCAGCGGGATCTGGCGCTTCGCCGGATCTTTCGCGCCGGTCAGGTCCACCAGATGCAGGACTTCAGCCCCCTGCGCGGCATAGGCTTGCAGGCGCGGCAGCGGATCGTTGCCGTAGTCGCGCTGCTGGCCGTAATCGCCCTGATGGAGACGGACAACAGTGCCGTCAATTAAATCTAAAGCAGGAATGATCATCACATCTCCAGGAAGTTTTTCAGCAGCTGCGCCCCGGCGCTGCCGGAGCGTTCAGGGTGGAACTGGACGCCAAAAAAGTTATCTTTTTGCACTGCGGCGGTAAACGGCTCGCCGTAGTTGCACTGGGCGATGGTATAAGGATTCACCGGCATCGCGTAACTATGGACAAAATAGAAATAAGCCCCGTCTTCAATGCCGCGAAACAGGCGATCCCCGGCTTTGGCGGACACCCGGTTCCAGCCCATGTGCGGCAGCGGCAGGCCGTGGTCGTGCATTTTCGGCACATCCTGATCGATGATACCCAGCAAATCGACGCCGTTATTCTCTTCGCTGCGCTTGCCCAGCAACTGCATGCCAAGGCAAATGCCCAGCACCGGCTGGGTACAGGCCTTGATCAGTTCGATTAATTCGCGCTCACGCAACTGGTCCATCGCCGCCTGCGCGGTGCCGACGCCAGGAAGAAACAGTTTATCGGCGCGCAGCACCACATCCGGGTCGCGGCTGACCACTGGCGTATAGCCGTGGCGGCTCACCGCCGATTTCACCGAATTGAGGTTGGCGCAGCCGGTATCGAGGATCACCACGTTCATCACAGTACCCCTTTTGAAGACGGCAGCGTATCGCCCTGGACGCGAATCGCCTGGCGCAGGGTGCGGCCAAAGGCTTTAAACAGGCTCTCCACGCGGTGATGGTCGTTTTTGCCTTTGGTTTTCAGGTGCAGCGTGACCGCCATGGTGTAGGAGAGCGAGCGGAAGAAGTGCTCGACCATTTCGGTGCTCAGATCGCCAACGCGCTGATAGCTAAACTCGGCTTTATATTCAAGATGCGGGCGGCCGGAGATATCCAGCGCGCAGCGGGCCAGGCACTCATCCATCGGCAGCACAAAGCCGAAACGGCCAATGCCGCGCTTGTCGCCCAGCGCCAGCTTCAGCGCTTCGCCCAGCGCAAGGCCGGTATCTTCCACGGTGTGGTGATCGTCGATATAGAGATCGCCGCCGACCTTAATTTCCATTCGGAAGCCGCCGTGGGTGGCGATTTGGTCGAGCATATGATCGAAAAAGCCGACGCCGGTGGAGATTTTGCTGCCGCCTTCGCGGTCCAGCCACACTTTGACGTCAACCTGCGTCTCTTTGGTGTTGCGCTCCACGTGGGCGTAGCGGTCGCGGCGGGTCAGCTGTTCGCAAATGGTCGGCCAGTCCAGCTTTTCACGGTCATAGCGCAGGCCGGTGATGCCCATGTTGTCCGCCAGCTGGATATCGGTGGCGCGGTCACCAATCACGTAGCTGCGCGCGGTATCCATAACGCCCTGTTCCAGCCACGGCAGCACCAGTTTGGTTTTTGGTTTGCGGCAGTCGCAGTTATCAGCCGGAAGGTGCGGGCAAATCAGCACCTCCTCAAAGTTGACGCCCTGCGAAGAGAAAATCTGCATCATCAGATTATGCGGGCCGTCGAACTCGTCCTGCGGCAGGCTGGCGGTTCCCAGACCGTCCTGATTGGTGATCATCACCAGCTTATAGCCTTCCTGCTGGAGCTTCAGCAGGGCCGGGATCACCTGCGGCTCAAAGGCCAGCTTATCAAAGCGGTCTACCTGAAAATCAACCGGCGGCTCGGCAATCAGCGTGCCGTCACGGTCAATAAAGAGAAACTTCTGAGTCATACATTCTCCGCATTCAAAGCGTCAATTACGCGCTGGCTCTCTGCACGGGTACCGATAGTGATACGCAAACAGCCGCTTAATGACGGTTGTTTATTCTGGTCACGTAAGATAATGCCCTGATCCCACAAAGATTTAAATACTGCGCTGGAGGCGGTGATCCGCACCAGAACGTAGTTGGCTTCGGAATCGAACACCTCTTCAACGCAGGCGATGTCGCGTAGCTGGCTGACCAGATAGTCGCGCTCGCTGAGGATCTGCGCCACCCGCGCCCGCATGGCGGCGATCCCTTCCACGCTGAGCGCCTGGGCGGCAATATCGGCGACCGGCGTCGAGAGCGGGTAAGGGGCGATAACCTTCAGCAGCACGTTAATCACTTCCGCGTTGGCCAGGGTAAAGCCGCAGCGCAGGCCCGCGAGGGCAAAGGCTTTCGACAGCGTGCGCAGCACCACCAGGTGCGGGTACTCGTTCAGCCAGCCCGCCAGCGTCGCCTGCGGGCAGAATTCAATATAGGCTTCATCCGCCACCACGATGGCTTTCCCGCGCGCCATTTCCAGCAGAGTGCGGAAATCTTGCGGGTTGATGATCTGCCCGGTCGGGTTATTCGGGCTACAGACGAAAATCACCTTCACGCCGTCGAGATTCGCCGCGATGCCCGGCAGATCGAGCTGCCAGTCGGCGAGGGTCGGCACCGTGCGGCAGGTAACGCCGATGGTCTCGGCGCTGACGCTGTACATGCCGTAGGTCGGCGGGCAGTAGAGCACCGTGTCCTGGCCCGGCTCGCAGAAGGCGCGGATCAGCAGTTCGATGCCTTCATCGGCACCGCGGCTGACCAGCACCTGCTCCGGCTTCACCCCCGCATACTGCGCATAGCGTTCAATCACCGCTTTCGGCTGCGGTTCCGGGTAGCGGTTCAGCGTCTGCGCGGTTAACTGGAACTCGACCGCCGTCGGGAATTCATTGGCGTTCAGCCAGACGTCGCCTTTACCGCCCAGGCGGCGAGCAGACTGATAGGGCGTCAGGGCGCGAACGTTGGCGCGGGCTAAATCTTCGATGCTCATGCTTGCTCCTTAAGGGCTGCGACGCGCAGCGTAACGGCGTTTTTGTGGGCGTCAAGGCGCTCGGCGGCGGCCAGAACTTCAATGGTGGAGGCGAGGGCGGCAAACCCTTCCCGCGACAGTTCCTGTACGGTCATGCGTTTCTGGAAATCCGCCAGGCCGAGGCTGGAGCAGGTGGCGGTGTAACCGTAGGTCGGCAGTACGTGGTTGGTGCCGGAGGCGTAATCGCCAGCGGACTCCGGCGACCAGTCGCCGAGGAACACCGAACCGGCGCTGGTGATGTTGCTGACCAGTTCCCGGGCGTTGCGGGTCTGAATAATCAGGTGCTCCGGGCCATACTGATTGGAAATCGCCACGCACTGCGCAAGATCGCGGGCCACGATGATTCGGCTGGCGGAGAGCGCTCCACGGGCGGTTTCCGCGCGCGGCAGGGCCGCCAGCTGGCGTTCCACCGCTTGTGCGACGCGCGTGCCCATTGCGGCATCCGGCGTCAGGAGGATCACCTGCGAATCCGGGCCGTGCTCCGCCTGGGAAAGCAGATCCGAGGCGACGAAGTCCGGGGTCGCGCCGCTGTCGGCGATCACCAGCACTTCCGACGGCCCGGCGGGCATGTCAATCGCCGCGCCGTCAAGACGCTGGCTCACCTGGCGTTTCGCTTCGGTGACAAAGGCGTTGCCCGGGCCAAAGATTTTATCCACTTTCGCCACCGACTCGGTGCCGAAGGCCATCGCGGCAATGGCCTGCGCCCCGCCGACGTTAAAGATATTGCGCACGCCGCAAAGCTGGGCGGCGTAGAGGATTTCATCGGCGATCGGCGGCGGCGAGCACAGCACCACCTGCTGGCAGCCCGCAATGCGCGCTGGCGTCGCCAGCATCAGCACCGTCGAAAACAGCGGCGCCGAACCGCCGGGAATATATAAGCCGACGGAGGCGATAGGGCGGGTCACCTGCTGGCAGCGCACGCCGGGCAGGGTCTCCACGTCAACGGCCTGCAGTTTCTGCGCGTTATGGAAGGTTTCGATATTTTTCACCGCCACCGCCATCGCTTGCTTGAGCTCATCGCTCAGGCGCGCAGCGGCGGCGGCGATCTCCTGTTCGCTGACTTTCAGCGCCTTAACGTCGGTTTTATCGAATTTCGCGCTGTATTCGCGCAGCGCAGCATCGCCGTTGTCTTTAACATTATTCAGGATCTCCGCCACCGTTCTGCTGATGCTGGCGGAAGCGGAAATCGCCGGGCGCATTAAGAGTTGCTGTTGTTGTTCTGCGCTACAGCCGTTCCAGTCGATGATTGTGTTGAAGCTCATGATTGTTTCCCCTGTTTGTCCTGTGACCGACCCGCCGGATTACTCCATCATCTTCTCAATCGGCAGCACCAGAATGGAGCTGGCGCCCAGCACTTTCAGTTTTTCCATGGTTTCCCAGAACAGCGTTTCGCTGCTGACCATGTGCATCGCCACGCGCTGTTTGTCGCCGGCCAGCGGCAGAATGGTCGGACGCTCGGCGCCCGGCAGCAGGGCGATCACTTCTTCCAGGCGCTCGGTTGGCGCGTGCATCATGATGTATTTCGATTCGCGGGCCTGAATCACGCCCTGAATACGGGTCAGCAGGCGGTCGATCAGTTGCTGTTTGGCATCCTCCATTTCACCGTCGCGCTGAATCAGGCAGGCTTTGGAGCGGAACATCACTTCCACTTCGCGCAGGCCGTTCGCTTCAAGGGTCGCGCCGGTGGAAACCAGGTCGCAAATCGCGTCGGCCAGACCGGCGCGTGGGGCAACTTCAACAGAACCGTTCAGCAGACAGGATTTAAACGAAATCCCTTTCTGGTCGAGATAACGCTTCAGCAGGTGCGGGTAGGAGGTGGCGATGCGTTTACCGTCCAGCGCCGCCGGGCCGTTCCAGCTTTCGTCTACCGGGGTGGCCAGCGACAGGCGGCAGCCGCCGAAGTCGAGACGGCGCAGGGTGAAGTAGCGCGGATCTTCGCCCTGGGCGCGACGGCTCAGCAGCTCTTCTTCCAGCACGTTTTCGCCGATAATCCCCAAATCCACCACGCCGTCCATGATCAGGCCGGGGATATCGTCATCACGCACGCGCAGAATATCGATCGGCATATTTTCCGCCAGCGCAATCAGGCGCTGGGTGTGCAAGTTCACTTTGATGCCGCAGCGGCTGAGTAATTCGCGTGAATCTTCGCTTAAACGCCCCGATTTCTGAATAGCTATGCGTAAACGGCTGTTGTCTGACATGCTTGTTTTCCTCTGTATACCTGTCTGAATTTGTCTAAATTACGTCTAAAAAAAAGCCCCCGGAAGTGAATCTTCCGGGGGCTCTCATTGCGTTCATGCACCACTGGAAGATCCAAACGTCTTCCAGCACACATCGCCTGAAAGACTAGTCAGGATGATGGTGATGATGGTGGTTGTTAAATTGAACGCTGTTCATAAAATTCTCTGCGAATGGCTATGCATTTGATGCCTTTTAACCTAAACCACTTGAGCGGCATAAAGCAAGGGCTTTTTTCCATCATTAATTCATTTCATATTCACTGAAGAAATTGTCAGTTGCCGCTGGCTGGCGTAGCCTTAAGTCAGCACAGCGAAAAGTCAGGAGCGAGGGGATGAAAAAGGTCGCAATCGTGGGTTTAGGATGGCTGGGTATGCCGCTTGCGCTGTCGTTGATGTCACGCGGATGGCAGGTTACCGGGAGTAAGACAACGCAGGATGGTGTTGAAGCGGCGAGGATGTGCGGCATCGACAGTTATCCGCTTCGTCTGGAGCCGCAGCTGGTCTGCGATAGCGAAGACCTGGATGCATTAATGAACGTTGATGCGCTGGTCATTACCTTACCGGCGCGCCGTACCGGGCCGGGGGAGGATTTTTACCTGCAGGCGGTGCAGGAAATTGTCGATACCGCGCTGGCCTATCATGTGCCGCGCATCATCTTTACCAGTTCGACCTCGGTATATGGCGACGCCAGCGGGACGCTGAAAGAGAATTCGCCGCGCAACCCGCGAACCGCCAGCGGTAAAGTGCTGAAAGAGCTGGAGGACTGGCTGCATAATCTTCCCGGCACGTCGGTGGATATTTTGCGCCTTGCCGGCCTGGTGGGGCCCTCTCGTCATCCGGGGCGCTTCTTTGCCGGTAAATCCGCGCCGGATGGTCAGCAGGGCGTCAATCTGGTGCATCTCCAGGATGTGATTGCCGCGATTGAACTGCTATTGCAGGCGCCGAAGGGCGGGCACATCTACAATATCTGTGCGCCAAAGCACCCGGCGCGCGGCATCTTTTACCCGCAGATGGCCCGCGAGCTTGGGCTCCCGGCGCCGGTTTTTGCCGATAATCCGCAGAACGGCGCGGGCAAGATCGTTGACGGAAGCCGTATTTGCAACGAACTGGGGTTTGAATATCAATATCCCGATCCGCTGGTGATGCCAATGGAGTAACGGGCGTCAGGAAACCTGGTGAACATAATCTGATTTTTTCGCCGGGCGATAATAAAACCGTATGAATATTAGGCTGTTGAATAAGGCAATGAACTATTTAGCCATGTAACGTCTTGTCATCGTGGCGGAAGTTGTTGCAAAATATGCGCCCTGAAAATCAGAAACTGGCCGACGCTTTTTTAAAGCGTCGGTTATTTTTTTGGTTGAAAGATACATCATTCAATACCAAGAGGCCGGGCTTCGTACCGGATAGATATTTACTAAAAACCGACAGTCGTTGTCGCTGAGGAATACAAAGAAATGGGGCTATTTTTTGCTTACGCGCTGGCGTTCACCGTAAAAGGGGATAACTATGCCGCTTAACGCTACTCCAAAGACCTCTCGCGTGGAATTACGTAAAACGCTTACGCTGATTCCGGTTGTAATGATGGGCCTGGCCTATATGCAGCCAATGACGCTGTTCGATACGTTTGGTATCGTCTCTGGTTTGACCGGCGGTCACGTCGCCACGGCGTATGCCTTTGCGCTGATCGCTATCCTTTTTACGGCACTGAGCTACGGTAAACTGGTGCGTCGTTTTCCGTCCGCCGGTTCCGCCTATACTTACGCGCAGAAGTCCATTAATCCGGCGGTCGGCTTTATGGTGGGCTGGTCGTCGCTGCTGGACTATCTGTTCATGCCGATGATCAACATTCTGCTGGCGAAAATTTACTTTGAAGCGCTGGTGCCTTCTGTTCCATCGTGGATCTTTGTTGTCGCGCTGGTGGCTTTTATGACCATCTCCAATCTGCGTAGCATCAAGAGCGTGGCTAACTTCAACACCCTGATCGTGATCCTGCAACTGGGGATCGTGACGGTGATTGTTGGCCTGATTATTCACGGTGTGATGCACGGCGAAGGCGCGGGTACGCTGACCAGCACCCGTCCGTTCTGGTCCGAAGGCGCGCACGTGGTGCCAATGATCACCGGTGCAACGATTCTGTGCTTCTCGTTCCTCGGCTTTGACGGTATCTCTTCTCTGTCGGAAGAGACCAAAGACGCAGAGCGCGTGATCCCGCGGGCGATTTTCCTGACCGCGCTGATTGGCGGCCTGATCTTTATCGGCGCGTCCTACTTCCTGCAGCTGTACTTCCCGGATATTTCTCGCTTTAAAGATCCGGATGCGTCACAGCCTGAAATCATGCTGTATGTTGCCGGTAAAACCTTCCAGTGGGGCGTGCTGATTTTCTCCAGCGTCACCGTTCTGGCATCCGGTATGGCCGCGCACGCGGGCGTTTCCCGTCTGATGTACGTTATGGGCCGCGACGGCGTGTTCCCGACCCGTTTCTTTGGTTACGTTCATCCGAAGTGGCGTACCCCGGCGTGGAACGTGCTGCTGGTGGGCGCGATTGCGCTGCTGGCGATTAATTTTGACCTGGTTACCGCGACGGCGCTGATTAACTTTGGTGCGCTGGTGGCGTTCACTTTTGTTAACCTGTCGGTGATTTCTCAGTTCTGGATCCGTGAAAAACGCAACAAGACGCTGAAAGACCACTTCAACTACCTGGTGCTGCCGGTGTGCGGCGCGTTGACGGTGGGCGCTTTGTGGATCAATCTGGAAGAGAGTTCAATGATTCTCGGCCTGATTTGGGGGGCGATTGGTCTGGTGTATCTGGCCTGCGTGACCAAAAGCTTCCGTAACCCGGTACCTCAGTACGAAGATGTTGCTTAATCACTTTTTGTGATGAGAAAAGCCGGAGGGAAACTTCCGGCTTTTTTGTTTCTGGCTCTCGGGGATTTCCCCGGCGGCGCTGTGCTTGCCGGGGCTACGGGTCCTCAGTGAGTAGGCCGGGTAAGGCGTAGCCGCCACCCGGCAAAAATGCGGGCATGATATCTAAATGGGCTTGTTATCCCCCGGTGGCGCTGCGCTTACCGGGGCTACAGGTCCTCAGCCGCCTGAAGGCGGGGAGCCCGGTATTTATGGGTTTCCAGGTCAGGTAAGGCGCCAGCCGCCACCTGACAGGAATGCGGGCATGGTAGTGCAAACAGGCCTGTTATCTCCTTGGTGGTGCTGTGCAAGCGCCCCACATTCTGGTTCAGCGGGCTGTTCCGTTCACTGTGAGTACGCCGATAGTTTTCTGACCCTTGCGTGTGAACGGGCAGGGGGACGTTTCTCCCGTCCCCCTGCACCCCCGGCATGGCGCTGGAAACCTGCCGCTGCGCGGTCCGCTCCACTCCGGCTTCATCTGGCGGACCGGCTGAGACGCGGCATCCTTGCCGCGACTCAGCCTCTGGCCGCCGTCCTGGCGGCCAGTCCTGGATGCGCGCCTGCGTTCCCGCCAGGTTTCCCTGATGCGCCCAACCCCCCGGCGGTGAGCCCGCAGGAAACCTGAAACTGTCTGGCCGCTGAAGATGATAAAAAACCGGGAGAAATATCTGCCACATCTGAAAGACTGACAGTGAGTAGGCCGGGTAAGGCGTAGCCGCCACCCGGCAAAAATGCGGGCACAATAATTTCAT
>NZ_JBDYQK010000027.1:0-58012 GCF_043832615.1 Klebsiella sp. KE9456 | reverse complement strand
GGTGCTTTTGCCGTTACGCACCACCCCGTCAGTAGCTGAACAGGAGGGACAGCTGATAGAAACAGAAGCCACTGGAGCACCTCAAAAACACCATCATACACTAAATCAGTAAGTTGGCAGCATCACCATATCTCCCTTTGTGTGGAATAAGCGATCCGCTGCATGTTAATGATTACCTCTTTTGCTAATCCGCGCGTGGCCCAGGCGTTTGTCGACTATATGGCGACTCAGGGCATTATTCTGACTATTCAGCAGCATGCACAGAGCGATATCTGGCTGGCTGATGAGAGTCAGGCCGGGCGCGTACAGGCCGAGTTGGCCCGTTTTCTGGAAAATCCCGCCGATCCACGTTACCTGGCCGCCAGTTGGCAGTCGGGGCAGACTAATAGCGGATTGCATTACCAACGTTTCCCCTTTTTAGCAACGCTTCGCCATAACGCCGGGCCATTTACCTGGGTCGTCTTATTCGCCTGTATTCTGGTGTTTATTCTGCAAACGGTTTTCGGCGATCAGGCGATGATGCTGTTGCTGGCCTGGCCCTATGATCCCTCGCTGAAATTTGAAGTGTGGCGCTACTTTAGCCATGTTCTCATGCATTTCTCCTTGCTGCATATTCTGTTCAACCTGTTATGGTGGTGGTATCTCGGCGGGGCGGTAGAAAAACGTATTGGCAGTGGAAAGCTGGTAGTGATTACCGTTATTAGCGCCTTGTTAAGCGGCTTTGTTCAGCATCAGTTTAGCGGCCCCTGGTTTGGCGGCTTGTCGGGCGTCGTCTATGCGCTGATGGGCTATGTCTGGCTGCGGGGGGAGCGTGAACCGCAGAGCGGCATTTATTTACAGCGAGGCTTAATACTCTTCTCTTTAGTATGGTTAATTGCTGGATGGTTTGATGTTTTCGGCATGTCGATTGCGAACGGCGCGCATGTGGCTGGCCTGGTGACCGGGCTGGCGATGGCGTTTGTTGATACGCAGAATGGGCGAAAACGAACGTAGAGGCTCTCAGGATATTTCATGAAACAAACACAACGTCATGACGCGATTATTGAGTTGGTAAAAAAACAGGGATATGTCAGTACCGAAGAGCTGGTCGAGCAGTTTGCCGTTAGTCCACAGACTATTCGTCGTGACCTGAACGATTTAGCCGATCAGAAAATGATTCTGCGTCACCATGGCGGCGCGGCCCTGCCTTCCAGTTCGGTGAATACTCCCTGGCACGACAGGAAATCGACACAGACGCAGGAAAAAGAGCGCATTGCCCGCAAGGTGGCGAGCGAGATCCCCGATGGCGCGACCCTGTTTATCGATATCGGTACGACGCCGGAAGCGGTGGCGCATGCCTTACTCAATCATAGCGATCTGCGTATCGTCACCAATAACCTGAACGTCGCCAATACGCTCATGGCGAAAGAGGACTTCCGCATTATTCTGGCAGGCGGCGAGTTGCGTAGCCGGGATGGTGGCATTATCGGCGAGGCCACACTGGATTTTATCTCCCAGTTTCGTCTTGATTTCGGCATTCTCGGCATCAGCGGCATCGACAGCGATGGCTCGTTGCTGGAGTTTGACTACCACGAAGTGCGCACCAAGCGGGCGATTATTGAAAACTCGCGTCACGTGATGCTGGTGGTTGATCACTCGAAATTTGGCCGTAACGCGATGGTCAACATGGGCAGTATTAGCATGGTTGATGCGATCTACACCGATATGATGCCGCCCGCTGGCGTGCTGAAGGTGATTACCGACAACAACCTCCAACTGGAACTGTGCTGAGTATGTTGGGTTCCCGGCCCACTCGTGTTGCTCTGATGCGGATAAGGTCGTTACTTCTCCGCTGGCGCGTATTGTGCTGGCCGGGGAGGCTCCTGAGGGCAGGTTGCTTAACAAACACGCGGGTTATCGCCGGCGATGGCGAAGGGAAGACGCCAGGCGGATGGCGGCCTTTCCGCCTGGGATTAAATTCGGTTATCGCTAAACGCCATATCCCATCATTTTCAACAACTGCTGGGCATGCTGTACGGCATCCTGGCGGTGCGCTACGCCAAGCTTCTGGTACAAATTGCGAATATGGGTCTTGATGGTGGTGGCCGCAACATCCAGTTCACCGGCAATTTGCTCGTTGCTATAGCCGGAATAGATAAGCCCGAGTACCTGCCATTCGCGCTGGGTCAGCGGGCTGGTACGAATCAGTTCCGGGACATCCGGATGATTCAGCAGGCGTTCGACAAAGCTTTCATCAAAGTGGGCGAATTTGTGACGGTGATGCTGGTTGATATCGCGCAGAATGCGCTGAGCGCGATGCTGTTCCAGTTCCGGTAGCGTATTGAGCTGAATCAACTGGCGTAGCTGCTGCGCCATCGTCTCGCCTTCAATGACAAAATGGTTAATGAATCCGGTACGGTTGGCGAGTGCGAGCGCTTCCAGTAGCGCTTTCTGAGCTTCGCTTTTACGCCCTGCCTGCCAGTAAAGCTGGTTGAGTAACAGCAGGTTGCGGTTCAGATCGCTCATCAGACGCAGCGAGCGGGCATTGTCGTTTAACTCATCCAGCACCATTTCGGCGGAATCAAAATCACCGAGCAGGATCTGCGCGCGGGCGATATTGCGCCACTGACTCTGCAGGAAGTGGTTATTGGCAAATTCCGGTTTTGGCGTCTGACGCAGCCAGTTCGCCGCTGCGGCTTTATCGCCGGTCATTTGCCAGTAAATCACCCGGACTTTATCGGCATTGGATACCCAGTCGCTATGGTAATTGCCGTTTCCGAGCAGATTTTCAAGACGATTCAAATGACTGCGGGCATTATCCAGATCGCCGCGCGCCAGCGAACACTGGATCATCAGGGTCAGGCACTGTAACTGTTGCTGCGGTTGATAGGAGGAAAGTACGTTCATGCCATTGCGCGCGGACGTCTCCGCTTCATCCAGGCGCGCCCAGGCCCACAGGAGTTGGGAACGAATGCGCAACAGGAATTCATGCATGGGCAGTTGCTCAAGATGCTGCTCGCGAATTAACTGAAAGGCTTTTTCCTGAATCTCCCAGGCGGCCTGCAGGAAGCCCTGAGCAAACAGAATTTCGCTCTGCTGGATCATACTCCACAGCGCATAGTGCCAGACATCATGATGGCGGGACATCTGTTCCGTTTGCTGCATGACCGCCAGCGACTGGCTCAACTGGCCTTTGCAGTGCAGCACTTCGCCGTGTACTGATGTTGCAACGATACGACTGTAGTAGCTGGCCAGCGGCAGTTCATCAAGGGCCACCATCGCCAGGCGTTCGGCTTCGTCCTGATCGCCGGCATTAATCGCCACCTGGGCTCGCAGGGCATTGAAATCCCCATGCATGGCAATATCCATTTCCCGGTCCATCTCCTGCTCGGCGCGCGCCAGCAGGGTATTCACTTCGCTATAGCGGTGCTGGCTTTGCATAAGCCAGGCCTGCAACAAAATTAAACGCGGGTTTTCCAGCAGGTTTGACCATGGCAGCGCGGCGAGGGACTGCTCCAGCAAACTCAGCTCGCTGTGGTTAAACATGCCCCATGCGTGATTGAGCAGAATATCGCGCAGCATGGTGGCATCACCAGCGGCCAGAGCGTGGTGAATAGCCTCGCTCGGAAAGCCTTGCGCCATCCAGCTCTCGGCTGCCGCGCGGTGTATATCCGGCAGTTCGACCGCCAGCTCCCACTGGCAGCGCTGGCGCAGGAAATTGCCGAATAGCGGATGGTAGCGGAACCACTCGCCGGAATCGTCCATTCGTTGCAGGAATAATCCCTGGCGCTCAATCTCTTCCAGCTTCATCTGGCCATTCTCTTCCCCGGTGACGCGGACGATGAGCGCATCGTTCATTGAACGCAGTAACGCGCTTTTCAGCAAAAAGTTACGCGTCTGAGGATCAACGTTATCCAGCACCTCATCGACCAGGTAGTCAGAAAGGTGACTGGCGTTAATGCCGGCAAGACGTCGGGCTGAGTGATGCGCGGAAGTATTGTTATTTCGTGCCGAAAGCGCAATCAACTGCAGGGCGGTGGCCCACCCGGCAACATCGTCACACAGCCGTTTGCTCTCGTCGGCTTCAATTGGCGAGCTGAGACGGCAGTCAAAAAACTGCTTGGTTTCCTGATGGGTAAAAGCGAGTTGTTGACTGCCGATTTCAAGGAGCTGATCGCGCACGCGCAGGTTGGCAATCCCCAGTTGCGGCAGGTTACGCGACAGAACCACCAGGGTCATATTTTCCGGCTGATGGCGGAGAAAGAAGCGCATTGCATCATGAATGACCGGGTTGCTAATCAGGTGGTAATCATCAATGACCAGGAAAAGCGGATTCTGCCAGTCGGCAAGCTCAATGAATAATTGTGCGAAGAGGGAAGGCAGGCTGGCATACTGGCGCTTTTGCACCATTGTTTCACTGGCCGTACAGTGACCACCGGTGGCCTGTTGAATGGCAGCGATGAGGTAACTGGCAAAACGCTCCTGTTGGTTATCACCTTCATCCAGTGAGAACCAGCCAAGGTGATTTTTCCCTGCTGCCCATTGAGCAACGAGCGTGGTCTTACCGTATCCTGCCGGACTGGTCACCAGCGCGAGACGATAATTGTTCGCGCCGGAAAGTTTCGCCAGTAATCGCTCACGAACGACGGTGTGTTCAAGGCGGACCGGACGACTTAATTTAGACGGAATCAACATAGTTCTTCATTATTTCGCTGTGCAAGGGCGGAGTTACGTTTTTTTTTGCGCTTCGTAATTAATATCTAACAAGGTTGACCAGAATGAATTTTATTGCAAGTTATGTCCGGGATTTATACTCTTTAATTTGCTCTATGTCACAAATTTATATGCTGAGTGAAATGTGCATAAAAAGATGCCAGTATGCGCGGTTGCTGGGTTCAGAGGGATTTCGAGGGCTGAAGGGCACGTTTTTTTTACAATGTGAGTAGTTGTTTGTTTTTATTAAATTATTATCAGTAATTTCTTAGAATCCCTCTTTTGAACTATTTCTCCATAGAAGTCTGTTTATTCCTCTAATATTTATTTTTATTTATCCATATTTACAAAACAAACTTTTACTTACCTATATTGTTCTGTCACGTAACGCATTTCAGCATCATCATGGGGGAGAGATTTGCTGTTCCGGTATGGCGATTTTTGCCGCATAATTCGCCAGTAAGCTAACATAACGGTGGCCACTATCACACTTTTCGCTCATCCCTGCGACTCCTCCCCGGCTAATCCCTGGCGGGATGAGGACGTGACTCCGGGAGGTCGGCACACTAACGCTAACGTTTTCGTAAAGGACCCGGATTTCTTATGTCACAGACTTCTTTTAACAAAGCTCAGTTTCAGGCTGCACTGACGCGTCAGTGGCAGCATTTTGGTTTACAGTCCGCTGCCGGGATGACCCGGCGTCAATGGTGGTGTGCCGTGAGTGGTGCGCTGTCCGAGATGTTGTCAGCGCAGCCGGTGGCGAAAGCGGCCGAAGGTCAGCGTCATGTAAACTATATCTCAATGGAATTTTTGATCGGTCGCCTGACCGGCAACAACTTGCTTAATCTTGGCTGGTATCAGGCGGTAAGCGATGAACTTCAGACGCATGATATTAATCTGAGCGATCTGCTGGAAGAGGAGATCGATCCGGGTTTAGGGAACGGCGGCCTTGGTCGTCTGGCGGCCTGTTTTCTGGATTCAATGGCGACCGTTGGCCAGTCGGCGATCGGTTACGGCCTGAACTACCAATACGGCCTGTTCCGTCAGTCTTTCGTTGACGGCCAGCAGATGGAAGCGCCGGATGACTGGGGGCGTAACCGTTACCCGTGGTTCCGTCATAACGAAGCGCTGGATGTCCAGGTTGGCCTCGGTGGTAAAGTCACTAAAGGCGGCGAGTGGATACCGGCATTTGTGATTACCGGCGAAGCCTGGGATCTGCCGGTACTTGGCTATCGCAATAATGTCGCTCAGCCGCTACGTCTGTGGCAGGCTCAACACGCGCATCCCTTTAATCTGACTAAATTCAATGATGGTGATTTCCTGCGCGCTGAACAGCAGGGCATTGACGCTGAAAAGCTGACTAAGGTTCTGTATCCGAACGATAACCATCAGGCGGGTAAAAAACTGCGTTTGATGCAGCAGTACTTCCAGTGCGCCTGTTCGGTTGCCGATATTCTGCGTCGCCATCATCTCGCTGGCCGCAAGCTGACGGAACTGGCGGATTACGAAGTGATCCAGCTTAACGATACGCATCCGACAATTGCGATTCCGGAACTGCTGCGGGTGCTGATCGACGAGCATCAGTTGAACTGGGACGACGCCTGGGCGATAACCAGCAAAACCTTCGCTTATACCAACCACACCCTGATGCCGGAAGCGCTGGAGTGCTGGGATGAGAAACTGGTGAAAACGCTGTTGCCGCGTCATATGCAGATTATCAAAGAGATTAACGACAGATTTAAAACGCTGGTGGATAAAACCTGGCCGGGCGATGAGCTGGTATGGGCAAAACTGGCGGTGGTTCACGATAAACAGGTTCGTATGGCGAATCTGTGCGTGGTGGGCGGATTTGCGGTAAACGGCGTTGCCGCGCTGCACTCCGACCTGGTGGTGAAGGATCTGTTCCCGGAATATCACCAGTTGTGGCCGAATAAATTTCATAACGTCACCAACGGTATTACCCCGCGCCGCTGGATCAAACTGTGCAACCCGGCTCTGGCTTCGCTGCTGGACAAGACGCTGAAGAAAGAGTGGGTTAACGACCTCGATCAGCTGATCAGCCTGGAAAAATATGCCGATGATGCGAAGTTTTGCCAGACTTATCGCGACATTAAACAGGCCAACAAGGTTCGCCTGGCGGAGTTTGTGAAGCGGCGTACCGGCATTGAGATTAACCCGCAGGCGATTTTCGATATCCAGATTAAACGTCTGCATGAGTATAAACGTCAGCACCTTAACCTGCTTCATATTCTCGCGCTGTACAAAGAGATCCGCGAAAATCCGCAGACAGACCGCGTACCACGCGTGTTTCTGTTCGGCGCGAAAGCCGCGCCGGGCTACTATCTGGCGAAGAATATTATTTGGGCGATCAACAAGGTCGCGGCGGCGATCAATAGCGATCCGCAGGTGGGCGATAAACTGAAAGTCGTCTTCCTGCCGGACTACTGCGTGTCGGCGGCGGAAATGCTGATCCCGGCGGCGGATATCTCCGAGCAGATCTCCACCGCGGGTAAAGAAGCTTCCGGTACCGGTAATATGAAACTGGCGCTGAACGGCGCGCTGACCGTTGGAACCCTGGATGGCGCGAACGTAGAAATCGCTGAGCAGGTGGGAGAAGAAAACATCTTTATCTTCGGCCATACGGTGGAAGAGGTGAAAGCGCTGAAGGCGAAGGGCTACGATCCGCTGAAATGGCGTAAGAAAGATAAACTGCTGGATGCGGTGCTGAAAGAGCTGGAGAGCGGTAAATACAGCGATGGCGATAAACATGCCTTTGAACAACTGCTGCATAGCTTGTTGAAAGGCGGCGATCCGTATCTGGTGCTGGCTGATTTTGCGGCTTATGTCGCGGCGCAGAAGCAGGTTGATGAGTTATATCGCGACCAGCAGGCCTGGACTCGCGCGGCGATTCTGAACACCGCGCGCTGCGGCATGTTCAGTTCTGACCGATCGATTCGCGATTATCAGCAACGTATCTGGCAGGCAAAACGCTAAGGACGGGCCTATGGAGAGTAAACGCCTTGATAACGCTGCCCTGGCGGCGGGAATAAGCCCAAATTACATCAACGCGCACGGTAAGCCGCAGTTAATTGCTGCGGCGACCAAGCAGCGGCTACTGGATGCGATGCATCGTACGATGACTGCCACGAAAGTGGCCGTTAATCCGCTACCGGTTGTGCAGGTATTTACCTACGGCAAAAGGATGTCGCTGCCGGTGACGGGCCAGGGGGAATTCAACTGGATCCTTACCACTGAAGAAGGGAAACAGTATCAAGGCCAGACGCGCGGCGGTGAGGCGCTGCCGTTGCCTGCCAGACTACCGGAAGGCTATCACACCCTGACGCTGACCCAGGATGGCGAGCGTTGGCACAGCCGGATCATCGTGGCGCCTGTGCGTTGTTATGAACCGCAGGCGCTGAAGGATGGCCGGAAACTGTGGGGAACCTGCGTGCAGCTTTATACCCTGCGCTCGGAGAAGAACTGGGGGATTGGCGACTTTGGCGATTTACGCGCCATGTTGCCGGAAATCGCCCGTCGCGGCGGTTCGTTTATTGGCCTTAACCCAATCCATGCGCTCTATCCGGCGAACCCGGAGAGCGCCAGTCCGTATAGCCCCTCTTCGCGCCGCTGGCTCAACATTATCTATATTGATGTCAATGCGGTAGACGATTTCCGTCACAGCAAAGAGGCGCAGAAATGGTGGCAATCCCCGGCTACACAGCAGGCATTGCAGGCCGCACGGCAGTGCGATGATGTGGACTATACGGCCATTACTGCGCTGAAACTCACCGCGCTGCGCATGGCATGGAAAGGGTTTTCCGCCCGCAATGATGAGACGATGGCAGCGTTTCGTCAGTTTGTCGCCCGGGAGGGTGAAAGCCTGTACTGGCAGGCGGCGTTTGACGCGCTGCATGCCTGGCTGATGCAGCAGAATTCAATGTACTGGGGATGGCCGGTCTGGCCGAAAGCTTACCAGGATACGAATAGCCCGGAAGTGAAAGCCTTCTGCACTGAGCGTGCCGATGAGGTGAATTTTTACCTGTGGCTGCAGTGGCTGGCTTACACGCAGTTTGCCAGGTGCTGGCACACCAGCCAAAACGACGACATGCCAATTGGCCTGTATCGCGATTTGGCGGTCGGTGTTGCGGAAGGCGGCGCGGAAACCTGGCGTGACCGCGAGCTGTACTGCCTGAAAGCCTCCGTTGGCGCGCCGCCGGATATTCTGGGGCCGCTGGGGCAGAACTGGGGCCTGCCGCCAATGGATCCGCATATCATCCTGGCGCGTGGCTATGAGCCGTTTATCGAGCTGCTGCGCGCGAACATGCAAAACTGCGGCGCGCTGCGGATCGATCATGTAATGTCAGTGCTGCGTTTATGGTGGATCCCATACGGTGAGACGGCCGATCACGGGGCTTATGTGCAGTATCCGGTGGATGATCTGCTGTCGATTCTGGCACTGGAGAGCCAGCGTCATCGCTGTATGGTGATTGGTGAAGATCTGGGTACGGTGCCGGTTGAGATTGTCGGTAAGCTGCGTAAAAGCGGCGTTTACTCTTATAAAGTGCTCTATTTTGAAAATGACCACGAAAAGACTTTCCGCGCGCCGAAGGCGTATCCGCAGCAATCAATGGCTGTGGCAACGACGCATGATCTGCCAACGCTGCGCGGCTACTGGGAAAGTGGCGACCTGACGCTGGGGAAATCGCTGGGACTGTATCCGGATGAGGTGGTGCTACGCGGGTTATATCAGGAGCGCGAGCGGGCGAAACAAGGATTGCTGGATGCGCTGCATCGCTACGGCTGTTTGCCGAAGCGATGCGGACATAAAGCCTCGCTGATGGGGATGACGTCAACCCTGAATCGCGGAATGCAGCGCTATATTGCCGACAGCAACAGCGCGCTGCTGGGGCTGCAGCCGGAGGATTGGCTGGAGATGGCTGAGCCTGTCAATATTCCGGGAACCAGCACGGAATATCCCAACTGGCGGCGTAAACTTGCCACCACGCTGGAGGCGATGTTTGCTGATGAGCAGGTAAACAGACTGATTAAGGATCTGGATAAACGTCGTAAGGCAGCGGGAAAGAAGAAGCTGGACCGATAAGTCGCTTAATTACCATAAAAAGCCGGGATATTCCCGGCTTTTTATGGTCAATCTTAAACCACCTCTTATGGAGGTGGTGATCGCCTGGTTTTGACGAACCGCTTAGCGTTTCGGCCCGGCGGTCACCAGCGCGGCGCCTGCTGGGGTATCGGTATACTTTTCAAAGTTCTCGACGAACAGTTGCGCCAGTTGCCCGGCTTTCTCCTGCCACTGCTCTGGCGAGCCGTAGGTATTACGCGGATCGAGGATATGGCTATCCACACCCGGCAGCGCTGTCGGGATCTGCAGTTCAAATATCGGCAGGGTGAAGGTTTCGGCATTGTCCAGCGAGCCGTTGAGGATGGCATCGATAATGGCGCGGGTATCCTTGAGCGAGATACGTTTGCCGGTGCCGTTCCAGCCGGTGTTGACCAGGTAAGCCTGTGCGCCGGAAGCCTGCATCCGCTTGACCAGCACTTCCGCGTATTGCGTCGGGTGCAGCGACAGGAACGCGGCGCCGAAGCAGGCGGAGAAGGTGGGTGTTGGCTCGGTTACTCCGCGTTCGGTACCGGCCAGTTTGGCGGTGAAACCTGACAGGAAGTGGTACTGGGTCTGATCGGCGGTCAGGCGAGAAACCGGCGGTAACACGCCAAACGCATCGGCGGTCAGGAAGATAACCTTAGTGGCATGGCCAGCTTTCGAGATCGGCTTAACGATATTTTCGATATGGTTGATCGGGTAAGAAACACGCGTGTTCTCGGTCTTCGAGGCATCATTAAAATCAATGGAGCCATCGGCCAATACCACGACATTCTCCAGCAGCGCATCGCGGCGAATCGCATGGTAGATATCCGGCTCAGCGGCTTCGGAAAGCTTAATCGTCTTCGCGTAGCAGCCGCCTTCGAAGTTAAATACGCCATCATCATCCCAGCCGTGTTCGTCATCGCCAATCAGACGACGTTTCGGGTCAGTGGAAAGGGTGGTTTTACCGGTGCCGGAAAGGCCGAAGAAGATGGCGACATCTTCTTTTTCCCCGACGTTGGCGGAGCAGTGCATGGAAGCGATACCTTTCAGCGGCAGCAGGTAGTTCATGATGGAGAACATGCCTTTTTTCATTTCACCGCCATACCAGGTCCCGCCAATCAGCTGAATGCGTTCGGTCAGGTTGAAAGCAACGAAGTTTTCGGAATTCAGGCCCTGCTCTTTCCATTGTGGATTCGTGCATTTCGCGCCGTTCATCACGATAAAATCCGGTGCGAAGGTTGCCAGCTCTTCATCGTCTGGGCGAATAAACATGTTTTTCACAAAATGCGCCTGCCAGGCGACTTCGGTAATAAAGCGGACGCTCAGGCGAGTGTCGGCGTTTGCGCCGCAGAAGGCATCAACAATAAACAGTCGCTTGCCAGAGAGCTGGCGAGTAACCAGACCTTTCAGGTGTTGCCACGTTTCTTCAGACAGCGGCTTGTTGTCGTTCTTTCCTTTGCCTTTATCAGACCACCACACGGTATCGCGAGTGGTATCGTCACGAACGATATATTTATCTTTTGGAGAACGGCCGGTAAAAATACCGGTATCGACGGCGATCGCGCCGAGATTGGTTAATACGCCCCGTTCATAACCTTCCAGGTTAGGGGCAAGTTCTTCCTGATATAAAGTATCGTAGCTGGGGTTGTAAACGATATCATGGACGTCAGAAATACCATAAGCCTTGAGATCCTGCGGGGTTAAACCATTATTAACGCGCATGTCACTGCTCCTTAGCCAATTTATATTACTGGAAATTGTAGGGGTTATTACGGGGTATAGACCGCGACCAGGCTCATAGATTTACGTATCTCGACAAACGCCAGGCTGACGAAAAACGTTGTGACTCCTGTCACGAAGCGTGAGGAATTATTGCAGAAAACAGGCTGTCAGTGAGGGTCAATGTTTCTTAATGGTTAAAAAGTAATTAAAAAAACTGCTGAAATGTGAATGTAATCGCTTACCTGAAAGAAAATTACGTAACTCTTTCATTGAGAATCGATTCATCCCGTAAATAAAAACTTGACGCCAGGCACCGGGAACAAAAGCGCGTTCGGACGCCTGGCGGAAGGGTAATTAGTGAATCTGCGGGTCAGCCGGAGAAGCGTTGTTGCGGATCTCGGCGATGTCCATTGCATTAAAGAGGTAATGATTGCCGCAGTAGTCGCAGTGCATATCAATCTCCCCTTCATCTGCCAGGATGCTGTCAATCTCCTCATCCGGCAACGTTTTCAGCGCGCCGGCACAGCGTTCACGAGAGCAGGTACATTTAAACTCTACGTTCTGCGGCTCGTAGACGGTCACTTCTTCTTCGTGGTACAGACGCCAGAGCACGTCGTTTGCTGGCAGGGTGAATAGCTCTTCAGCTTTGATGGTATCGGTCAGGGTGCTGAGATGTTCGAAATCAGCCGCCTGCGCATCTTGCGCAGGCAGAACCTGCAACAGCATGCCACCTGCCATCGGTTTGCCGTCATGCTCACCGCTACGAATGATCAGACGAGTGGGCAGCTGTTCTGAGCGCTGGAAATAATCTTCCAGACAAGCCGCCAGCGTATCGCCCTCCAGACCGACCACGCCCTGATAGCGCTCGCCTTCTTCCGGCGAGATCGTAATGACCAGATATCCATTACCGACCAGGGTTTTCAGATCCGCGCCTTCCGGGATCTCGCCCTGGGTGCGGGCGACGCCGCGCATCTGCTGCTGATTGTTGCCGTTAATTACCGCCAGCGATAGCGGGCCATCACCCTGCAACTGAACGGTAATATCGCCAGCAAACTTCAGCGTTGCGGTCAGCAGGCTGGTGGCGACCAGTAGCTCCGCCAGCACGGTTTTAACCGGCTGCGGATAGCTGTGGTTCGTCAGAATCTGTTCTAAGGTTTCTGAAACGGTTACCAGCTCACCGCGTACGGCATAATTTTCAAACAGATAGCGGTGTAATTGATCGTGTTGAGTCATAATAATCTCTCTTGCTGGCCACAGTTATTCACTATTGCCGTGTTTAAATCTCATCAGGTCGCGGCGCTCTTTCTTATCCGGACGTCTGTCGGGATGCGGCATGGTTAGCGCGTTCATTTTGCGCGCCAGCGCCATTTTCTCGCGTTTCTCAAT
The DNA here is from genome assembly GCF_043832615.1 of Klebsiella sp. KE9456. NCBI lineage: Bacteria > Pseudomonadati > Pseudomonadota > Gammaproteobacteria > Enterobacterales > Enterobacteriaceae > Klebsiella > Klebsiella sp. KE9456. The sequence goes on along the minus strand of NZ_JBDYQK010000027.1, from coordinate 45,108 downwards.
GCTTTCCGCCGTCTCTTCGTAAAGCGCGACAGCTTCGCTGGCTGGCCGACGTTGTCCGCTAATGCCTTTTACCACAATAGTGCGCTCATCATTGCCCTGGCGGAGCATCAGGGTGGCATTCAGCTCGACCACTTTCCCTGGTTTGCTACGCTGCCCATTGTAATGCACCTTACCGCCTTCAATCATCTCGCGCGCCAGCGCGCGGGTTTTATAAATGCGTGCTGCCCAAAGCCATTTGTCCAGCCGGATGGCTTCGACGGATTTTTCTTTCATGGCCTCTCCTGTTGGGTCAGTGAGGGGATCAGTTGCCGGTAGTCATTCAGTCCCGGATGATGCGCATAGCTTTTTTCCTCAAGCCCGGAATCGGGGTTGGTGACACCCAGGCAATAGCGGATGCCAAATGTTGCCGCCGCATCCAGAATCGCTTCGTTATCGTCAACAAAGAGCGTTTTGCGCGCATCAATGCCGATTTCTTCGGCCACCGCGCGCCACAGTCGCTGATCCTCTTTCGGATAACCAAATGTGTGGGTGGAAAGCAATAAATCAAGGTGCGCGTCCAGCCCGGTATGTTTTAGCTTTACCGCCAGATTATGCGGATGGGCGTTAGTCAGTAAAATCCTGCGCTTACCGTGGGTTTGCAGGGCATCAAGAAACGGCACGGTATCGTCACGCAGCGCGGCCCGCGGCCCCTGCTCGCTGGTCATGGCATAAATATCCAAATCCAGGCGTTCGCTCCAGTAGTCCAGACAGTACCAGTTTAGCGTATGTTGCACCGCGTGATACTCCTGACGTATCGCTTCCCTGGCTTCCTGCAGATTGAGCCCCCGCGCGGCTCCCCAGGTTTCCGGGACCAGTTTTTGCCAGAAATAGTTGTCAAAGGCGAGGTCGAGAAGCGTACCGTCCATATCCAGCAGAACGGTATCAACTTCCTGCCAGGCGATATCAACATGCATGGTAAGTCTCCAGAGAAGGGAATGGCGCGACAGGGTATCATACCCCGTCGCGCAGAGAATTATTCTTGCGTGTCTGGCGAGGAGAGCAGAACCGGATTCAGACAGTTTTCGTAGTATTTCTGGATCTCTTCCTGGCGTTGACGGTGCCGCTGATAGCGACGTATAGCCTGGATACTGTGATAGACCATGCAGCCCAGCATTGCCAGCAGCAGTAGCGTTGTCCCGAGGTAACGCCACAGACCGGTACGATCGGGGATTCGGTGCAGATTAACATGCTGGGTACCGTTGGCATCGGTATAGAGGTTCGTGACGATCCCTTCCGCCTGAAACGGCGTGTGCATCAACATACCCGCCAGTCGCTGCAGTTCGCTCCACTGCTGATGTGCGGGAAAGTCATATAGTCCGGCAGTTGGCCATGGTTGATTCACCAGGCTGCTTCCTTCATCGCTGATAATCAAGAAACCGCCCGGCGCCGGGCTATTTAGCGCCTGGGCTGCGCGTGAGGTTTCGCGGCTGACAAATGGCGCGGTGGATGTAGTGACCAGGTTTTCCAGCGACTCAGCGCTGACCGGCCGCAGAAGTACATTGACGCCATCCAGTTTACCCGTGTTCGCGCGTTTGATCAGGGTTTCCCAGTTATGCGTGTTGCCAAGATTGACCAGCGCATTCTTCAGCCGAATACAGTCATCTTTTGCCGAACAGAGATCGTTGGTTTTTGTCACGATATCGCCAAAGTCATCAAGCAGCACCATCCCTGATTTCTGGATGGCGGAACGCAGCGCTGGACTGACGTGTGACTGATCGGTTGATTCGGGATGGAGCTGGCGCTGAACGGTTTGCATTAACGCTGTCGCCCTGGTGACAATATCTGACTCCGGCAGTGGCAGGGGAGGGGCATCATTCCAGACGATTTGCGAACAGTCGAATGGCCTGAACGGCAGGTTCTCTTTTGCTGTCCAGGCGCCCGGCGTGTGGATATTACACATGCCGCTTCCCTTCAGGCGCAGCGTGTCGCCGATCCGGATATGTGACTTCTCTAGCTGGGCGACCGTTGTGGCTTCAATAGTCTGTGCGCCTTTCAGCCATGAAAGGGTGAATTTAAAAGGCATATCCAGCGGTACGCTGGCCCATAACATAACAACAACCAACAGCGCGCCCGAGGCGATAATCGCGCTGCGTAGCCAGTATTGAAGCGGGAAGTTTTTGACCTCATCATGCAGCGACAGAAAACGCCCCTGGCGGACAACATGGCGACTGAGGTAGATATCAATATCCGTTTGCTGGCCGAGATCCTGGGTAATCCACGGTTGCCAGTGGCGTGGGTAGATGAGGTCGATAATGCCGAGAGAAATATTGTTGATATGTTCCTGGTTATTTTCGCCAAACAGTCCCCAGCGTTTAGGCATGCCGCGCAGGCAATGAATTTCCCGAAGTGTTGTTTTACGCGGCGGCGCATAAATGCCCCATACACCGGCCAGTAGCAGCAAAACGCCACCGATCAGTAGCCAGGGGGCAAAGACCTCAGGGCTGAGCAGACTACAATAAAACAGCAGGAACGCGACAACGACCAGGACCGCTTCACGCAGGCTATCAGGGCGGCTGAGCGCGTGCTCTTCCGTTGTTTCCGGGCGGATACTCAACAGTTCAACTTGCTCGCTCTCTTCTCCACGGATAGAGGCCTGTGTCGCCGTCGTTGGCTCAAGGGCGAAGCCCCTTGCCTCCTGAGGGTAGTCCTTCAGCGTTTGCCCGTTGAGGGCAATGACCAGCGGCAGGCTATCGGTTGGAATTAACTCGACGCTGTTTTCATCGTTGATATGTTGTTCCCAGAATGGAGGAAGATGAACTTCTACTGAATCAAGGAAGTAGCGCCACTTATTCAGATCGTCAGTGGTGATGCCGTAGCGGGTAATCGCCCGGGTAACAGTAAAAACGGTGTCACTCTGTTCATTCAGCCGCAGGTTGACCGGCGCGGCGCTGGCGCCCGAAGCCGGCAGTTGCTGGTTGCGACTGAGATCGCCGAGATATTTTTCCGCAGCACTGCGCTCGTCATCAGCGAGCTTGCGCGTCGCGGCATCGCTAAATGCATGCAACAGCGGCAGGCGGCGACGTCTGGCGTGCGTTCGATACCACCACCCTATAAGCAATGCACAGATTAGCAGAGCTAGCAAAAAAATCAGAAAGGTGCCCATGCCCATCCCATCATAATTATTCTTTTCTTACTGGTATCGTCGGTAGCCGTTCACACCGGAGGTAAAAAGTCGTACGTATTCGGCATATGTCGTGTCAAAACGGGAAAATTGATAGCGCCACGCAGCAGAATACAACCTTATCAAAAACGTTAAAATCCAGGAATCAGTAAATTCTCAAAAGCTATTCAACCTATTGACTTTTTTGTCTTTATATCAACGGCATTTAAGATGGTTAAGTTGCAACTATGTAAATTAATGGCGAATTGAATTGCCGAAACCGTGCTGCGTATCGCACAATAACCTCTGTAATCACAGCATAGACCGATGACAATGAGCAAATCATTACAAAAACCTGCCATTCTCAATGTTGAAACTGTCGCGCGCTCGCGCCTTTTTAATGTTGAAAGCGTGGATCTGGAGTTCAGCAACGGCGTGCGCCGCGTGTATGAGCGGATGCGGCCTTCTACCCGTGAAGCTGTGATGATTGTGCCGATTGTCGATGACCATATTATATTGATCCGTGAATACGCTGTCGGTACGGAGTCTTATGAACTGGGTTTTTCTAAAGGTCTGATTGATCCGGGGGAAAGCGTGCCGGAAGCCGCTAATCGCGAGCTGAAGGAAGAAGTTGGGTTTGGGGCGCGAAAGCTGACCTTTTTAAAAAAACTGAGCATGGCGCCTTCCTATTTCTCCAGCAGGATGAATATCCTGGTAGCGGAAGATCTCTACCCGGAATCGCTGCCGGGCGATGAGCCAGAGCCGTTGCCGCAGGTCCGTTGGCCGCTGTCGCAACTGATGACGCTGCTGGATGAAGAGGACTTCAATGAGGCGCGTAACGTTAGTGCGTTGTTCCTGCTGCGTGAATGGCTGCAGGCTCAGGGGCGGCTTTAGGCGTACGTTGCCAGATACAGACTTAAACACCCGCGGATTAATGCCAGTTAGTTAAGCAATTTATTGAAGTTTATGCTGCCTTTTTGGGATCCCTCTGGCGAAAGCCACATACGGTCTGCTCGTTTTCTCTCCTGATTCAACCTGAATAATTTCGGCTATCGTCTGTTTTTTATGGCTTTCAACTGCCGGGTAGCCGCAGGGAACATCAGGAAACCTGACGAGAGTGCAAACGCGTAGAAACTGGGTGAACCTGACAAATGGGGCTTAACGATCCATGTTAGCCCCAGATGCGTGTTTTGTCAGAACAGTTCGTGGGTCTCGCCCCCGCCATCGGTGAGGGTGGTGCCGACTTCATGAACCGCTTGTTGCGTCGGTTGAGTACCATCGATAAAGTATTCGGGACGGCCATTACCGCCGCTGGCCAGTTGGCCCGTACTGGGATCGATATTCACCGTAATGATGCCAGGCGGTGGCGTTAGCGGCTGCTCTGGTACGCCCGCCAGCTCGATTTTCATAAACTCATCCCAGGCCGGTTGCGCGCTTTTAGCGCCACCTTCGTAACCCGATATTTGATCTTTGATGACGCCGGAGGCAGTGGTACGCCCCAGATCACGACGGTGATCATCAAAGCCAATCCAGACCGATGTCACCACGCCGGGACCGTAGCCGGAGAACCACGCATCCTTTGAATTATTGGTGGTCCCGGTTTTGCCGCCAATATCGTGACGTTGCAGGTCGCGACCTGCGCGCCAGCCTGTCCCCATCCAGCCGGGTTCGCCGAAGATATTGGTGTTCAGGGCGCTTTTAATCAGGAAGGCCAGCGGTGTGTTGATGACGTGTGGCGCATATTCCGGCACACCGCTCTGCGCAACCAGCGATGGGTTCACCTGCTCAAGCTGAGGCTGCGGAGGAACACTGGCGTTTTGCGGTTCCTGAGAAGTGGCAACGTCCTCAACATCCTTATTCTCCAGCACATTTGATTTCGGTGTATCGCCATAAATCACCGGAATGTTGCACTGTGGACAGGCCGTTTTCGGCCGTTCCTCGAAAATGACGCCGCCCTGATCGTTCTCTATTTTGCTGATGAAATACGGGGTGATCAGGAAACCGCCGTTAGCCATGACGGAATAGCCGCGTGCAACCTGGAGCGGCGTGAAGGATGCTGAACCCAGCGCCAGTGACTCGGTCCGCACAATGTTTTGTGCCGGGAAGCCGAAACGCTGGAGATAGTCGGCAGCATAGTCCACCCCCATGGCGCGCATCGCGCGGACCATCACGACGTTCTTCGATTGCCCTAATCCCTGGCGCAAGCGGATGGGACCCGCGTATTGCGGCGGCGAATTCTTGGGCCGCCAGTCTGAGCCGGAACCCGCATCCCAGCGGGAAATCGGAACATCGTTGAGCATGCTCGCCAGCGTTAAACCTTTATCCATTGCCGCAGTATAAAGGAATGGCTTAATGTTCGAGCCGACCTGGCGCAGCGCCTGAGTCGCACGGTTGAATTTACTTTGGTTAAAATCAAAACCGCCGACCAGCGCGATAATTGCGCCGTTTTGCGGATTAATTGATACCAGCGCGGAGTTGACATCCGGCACCTGCGCCAGCCACCAGTTATTACTCACCTGGCGTACCCAGACCTGCTGTCCGGCCTGCAGAACATCATTCACTTTACGCGGCGTGGCGCCTTGCTGAGTGTCGGAAATGAACCGACGCGCCCAACGCACGCCTTCCATATTCAGCGACACCGATGTTCCGTTACTCAGCAGCGCGATGGCTTCCTGCGGACTCACCGACGTGATAACCGCCGGCGTGAGGGGGCCAAAGCCGGGAATTTTTTTCAACGCGTCGATGATTTTGTGGCTATCCCATGGCGTTTCGCCGACTTTCCACAGCACGCCTGCAGGGCCGCGATAACCGTGACGCATATCATAATTTATCACGTTATCGCGTACTGCCTGCTGAGCAGCCAACTGGCTTTTTCGCGTAATGGTGGTATAGACGCGATAGCCGTCTTCGTAAGCCCGCTCGCCGTAACGGCTGACCATCTCCTGACGCACCATTTCGCTGAGATAGGGGGATGAGAAGGCGATTTTCGGCGCATGGTAACTGGCGTCAATGGCCTGACTACGCGCCTGATCGTATTGCGACTGGGTGATGTAGCCTTCGCTCAGCATACGCGAGAGCACCACGTTGCGGCGTGCAGTGGCGCGGTCCAGAGAATAGAGTGGATTAAATGTTGACGGTGCTTTAGGCAAGCCGGCGATCACGGCTATCTCACTCAGCGTGAGCTGGTCGACGGTTTTACCGAAATATACCTGAGCGGCGGCACCGACGCCGTAGGCGCGATAACCGAGATAGATTTTGTTCAGGTACAGTTCAAGAATTTCATCTTTCGTGAGCAATTGTTCAATGCGGATCGCCAGGAAGGCCTCTTTCACCTTACGCATCAGCGTCTTCTCGGGGCTCAGAAAGAAGTTACGCGCGAGCTGTTGAGTGATAGTACTGGCGCCCTGAGAAGCGTGACCGGAGAACATCGCCACGCTGGCGGCGCGGAAAATCCCGATCGGGTCGACGCCATGGTGCTCATAAAAACGGCTGTCTTCGGTGGCGATAAACGCGTTTATCAGCGCAGGCGGTATTTGTTTTAGCGTGACGGGAATACGGCGTTTTTCGCCGTATTGCGCGATCAGCTCGCCATCCGCGCTATAGACCTGCATCGGGATTTGCAGGTGTACATCCTTCAGCGTCGCGACGTCAGGGAGCTGAGGCTCTATGTATTTATAGAGACCAAAAATTGAGCCTGCTCCCAGCAATACGCAACAGATGGCAAGGATAAAAAGATACTTTACGAACTTCACCGGAGATTTCTCATTTAGTTTGAATTGGGCAGTTTATAAACAAACGCGCAGTAGTATAAAGGCAAGCCTGGTGCATTGATATAGCGAAACATGTTGGCTGATAAGGAGATCGTCAGAATGGCCTTTAGAAACTGGCGCATAGGAATGCATATCCAGCAGGATCATATCGCGATTGTCGCGCTGGCGTATGAGCGCTCACGCTGGGCGTTACGTCGCTGGTGGGAAATCCCATTAACGCCCGGTACCGTGCGTCAGGGGTTGATTGTCGATGTCGACGCATTGGCCCGGCAACTGCAGAACTGGCGGCGTGAGCTACCTTTGCAGCATCAGGTTTGTATCGCTTTTCCAGCGGCGCGAACATTGCAAAAACAACTGCCGCGTCCGCAAACTTCATTAAATGAAAGCGAGCAGGCGGCCTGGATAGCCAGCGCAATGGCGCAGCAACTGGAATGTTCTGCTTCTTCATTATGTGTCGATTATTCTGCGAGCGGCATGGATGACGGCTGGCGAGTCACCGCGGCACAGCGGTTAGATATTAATGTGCTGTGCCGCCTGGCGAAACGTCTCAAGCTGAGTGTCGTGGGGATTGTTCCGGATGCCTGCGCGCTCAGAGCTTTTTTCCCCTGGTTGCCCTCCCGGACCCATGGTCTGGCGTGGCGAGGCGAAGATAGCTGGCTTTGGGCGACAGTCGATAGCTGGGGATGTTGCGTATACAGCGAAATCCCATCTTTTTCCCGTCTGGTGTCACAGGTGGGCGCAGGGGAATTTTGGCTCTGCGCTTCCACGCCGTGCGACGAGCAAAGCTTTGACGTCTGGAGCGTCATTCATCGGTTGCAGCCTCCTCTCCCGGCCTGTAGCGACAGCTTTACCGTTGCGCTGGGCCTGGCGCTGGGAGGTCGTCAACCATGGTCCAGATAGTCAACTTTCTGCCCTGGCGTGAAACGCGCCGACGGCAGCGTCTGCAGATGGGCGGACTACTGGTCGCAGGGTTCCTGCTTATCCTGCTCGCGCTGTTGGTTACCTCACGGCTCAACAGGCAAGTTAACCACGCGTTTGAAACGGTGAGAATAAACGCTGAAAACCGCCTTTACACCGCGTTTCAACAGCGTGAACGAGTAATGCAGCAACAGCTACAGCAGTACGAGCGGCTGCGCCAGAGTCGGCGGCGGCGAGAGAAAACCGCTGCATGGCAACCAGGATTGCGAATGATCGCCGCCCGGTTACCGGCACAAGCCTGGTTAACGCATCTGGAATACCGACAAAATGCGCTGTTACTGCGTGGGCTAACGTTAAATATTAAAGGGTTAGCCGCGCTGGAGAAGGCGCTGGAGAACATAACTGGTTTCCGTCCGGCTCAGGCCGGTGAAACACACCGCGATAGCGAAGGGCGCTGGTTATTCAGCTTTTCCATGGCCGGAGAGAGTGAAGATGCGGGCGTGCATTGAGCGTTGGCTGTCTGAGTGTAAAAGCCTGTTCGTGTTGCCTGTTATTTTGCTTCTCATTGTCGGGGGCTGGCTGTGGCTCTCGTCTTCTGCGCCAGACACACAAGAAAGGGATCTGCAGCGTATGCAGGCGCAGTGGAAGAAACTGTTGCCACTGCGAGCCACGTTACAGAACGCCAGAAGAGATGACGTCCCCACTCAGGTCTTTTCTCCTGTTGATATTCCCGTTAGGAGGGCGGCGCTTGTTGCCTGGCGACCGATGAGGCGAGGGGGAGAGATGCAACTGTCAGTTGACTGGCAAGCGGTGCCTGTGCTGTTTTCCTGGTTCGCCCGCTGCGGAATGGGGGTAACGGCATTTTCAATACGGCCGGAAAAACAGGCTTTACTGCTGACTGTGCAACTGGAGGCCGAAGATGCGCAATAAATGGTCGTCTTTATTGCTATTTCCGTTTCTGCTGTTCGCAGAAGAACGCGATCCGTTTCAGCCAGCGATTGATCTTTGTCGTACGACGCAACTTAACCAGTGGCGCTATGGCGGGGCAATCGGCGATTCACTGGTTCTTACTGGAATTTTGCAGGATAGCGACGGAAAGTGGCGCCGTGTGAAGGTGGATGAAACGTTGTCAACGAACTGGCGTATTACGCTTCTGACGACAGAGAAAATCGTCATCGTGACCGGCCCGGGGTGTGAGCCTGCGCAATGGGTCTGGCAGCGCAAGGGAAGAAAAAATGATGAGATGGATAAATCTGCTGTTTCTGCTGTTGCCGGTAATTGTCACCGCGGCCAAAAAAGATCTTCCCGTGTCGCTGATCGTCGATGATGCGCCGGTGGCTCAGGTGCTGCAAACGCTCGCGGAGATAAAACAAAAAAATCTTGTGGTGGCCCCGGATGTCAGCGGTACCGTATCTCTGCATCTTAAGAATGTGTCCTGGTCGCAGGCACTGCGCTCGGTGATCGACAGCGCGGGTCTGGCGCTGACGCAGCAAGGCTCGGTATTGCATGTTCATACCCAGGCCTGGCAGAAGGCGCAACGGGGGCAGCTTGAGGCGGAGAGAGCAAAGCGTTTACAGAATCTCCCTTTGCATGGGCATAGCGTGACTTTACATTATGCCCATGCTGAAGATCTCGCTAAAGCCGGAGAAAAATTACTGAGCGCTCGCGGGCACTTGACCGTCGATAAACGCACAAACCGTTTACTTATCAGGGATGATGAGCGACACCTCCCGGCGTTAAAGGCATGGGCAAGGGAAATGGATATACCCGTTGGCCAGGTCGAACTAGCGGCACATATTGTTTCAATGAGCGAAACCAGCCTGCGTGAGCTGGGCGTTAAATGGAGTCTGGAGGAAGCCAGCAGTCCGCCGGGGTCGGGGAAGCTAACGGTTTTAAACAGCAACCTGGCGTCAAGCGATGCCGCCACGCGAGCGGGTTTTAATATTGGTCGTATAAGCGGGCGGCTGCTGGCGCTGGAACTCTCCGCGCTTGAGAAAAAACAGCAGGTAGACATTATCGCCAGCCCGCGGCTGCTGGCTTCGCATATGCAGCCCGCCAGCATTAAGCAGGGCAGCGAAATCCCTTATCAGGTCTCCAGAGGAGACAACGGTGCAACCTCGGTTGAGTTTAAGGAGGCGGTGCTAGGGATGGAGGTGACGCCCACCGTCTTACAGCAGGATCGTGTGCGTTTAAAGCTCAGAATCAGCGAAAACACACCGGGACAAGTGCTGAAACAGGAACACGGCGAGGCGCTGGCTATTGATAAACAAGAAATTGAAACACAGATCGAAGTGAAAAGCGGTGAGACTCTGGCCTTAGGGGGTATCTTTTCGCAAAGAAATAAATCTTCGCGCGATGGTATCCCTCTGCTTAGCGATATCCCCTGGCTTGGGTCGTTGTTCCGTCGTGACGGTAAAGATAACGAAAAACGTGAACTGGTTGTCTTCATTACTCCACGGATTCTGGCGGCTCATTAATCGGGTTTTTCATGCTAAACACGTTTCAGGTGTTTGACGTGAGGACGGATTTAGCATACAAGGAGTACCGATTTGAGAGTCGTGTACGACATCAATCCTCCCTTTCTTGCCCGGTGATTTATTCTGTTGCCAAACCAGCCGGAGTATTGAGATAATTTTTAGTCTGACTCTCGCTCTATCGCATATGAGGTTTCAGTTCATGCCCTGCTGCGCCGGATGTCTGCGCAGCGGGTTTATCATTAACGAATAGTCTTAGTAGTACCGAAAAAATGGCAGAGAAACGCAATATCTTTCTGGTTGGGCCTATGGGTGCCGGCAAAAGCACTATTGGGCGCCAGTTAGCCCAACAGCTCAACATGGAATTTTACGATTCCGATCAAGAAATTGAGAAACGCACTGGCGCAGATGTGGGTTGGGTCTTTGATGTCGAAGGCGAAGACGGCTTCCGCGACCGTGAAGAAAAAATCATCAATGAGTTGACGGAAAAACAGGGAATTGTGCTGGCGACTGGCGGCGGCTCTGTAAAATCCCGTGAAACGCGTAACCGTCTCTCCGCCCGCGGCGTGGTGGTCTACCTGGAAACAACTATCGAAAAGCAGCTTGCCCGTACGCAGCGTGATAAAAAGCGTCCTTTATTACAGGTTGATTCGCCGCCTCGCGAAGTTCTGGAAGCGTTGGCGGATGAACGGAATCCGCTGTATGAGGAGATTGCCGATGTCACTATCCGCACCGACGATCAAAGCGCGAAAGTGGTAGCAAACCAGATTATTCATATGCTGGAAAGCAACTGATTCTGGCTTAATAAGGTTCGTCAGAGTAAAAGCAACTGAGGTGGATGTCGCGTTATGGAGAGGCTTACTGTAACCCTCGGGGAACGTAGTTACCCGATTACCATCGCGGCTGGTTTGTTTAACGATCCAGCTTCCTTCCTGCCACTGAAATCAGGCGACCAGGTTATGCTGGTCACCAATGAAACGCTGGCTCCGCTCTATCTGGATACTGTGCGTTCTGTGCTTGAGAACGCGGGCGTGAAAGTCGACAGCGTGATTCTTCCTGATGGCGAGCAGTATAAAAGCCTGGCTGTGATGGATAGCGTTTTTACCGCTCTGTTGCAAAAACCACACGGCCGTGACACCACCTTAGTGGCGCTCGGCGGTGGGGTGATTGGCGATTTAACCGGATTTGCCGCAGCCAGCTATCAACGCGGGGTACGTTTTATCCAGGTTCCCACCACGCTCTTGTCGCAGGTGGATTCTTCGGTTGGCGGTAAAACGGCGGTCAACCATCCTCTTGGTAAGAATATGATTGGCGCTTTCTGGCAGCCAGTTTCTGTTGTTGTCGATCTCAACTGCCTCAAAACACTGCCTAAGCGTGAGCTTTCTTCCGGTCTGGCTGAAGTCATCAAGTACGGTATTATCCTCGACGGCGAATTCTTCGACTGGATGGAAAATAATATTGATGCTTTGATGGCGCTGGACGAAAAAGCAATGGCTTACTGCATTCGTCGCTGTTGTGAACTGAAAGCTGATGTTGTCGCGGCCGACGAGCGAGAAACCGGGCTGCGTGCTTTACTCAATCTTGGACATACTTTTGGTCATGCTATCGAAGCTGAAATGGGCTACGGTAACTGGTTACATGGTGAAGCGGTGGCTGCCGGTATGGTTATGGCGGCGCGCGTATCCGAGCGTTTAGGGCAGTTTAGCGCGCAAGATACGCGGAGAATTATTCAGTTATTGCAGCGTGCGGATTTACCGATATGTGGGCCGGAGGCGATGCCTGCAGAAGCGTATTTGCCTCACATGATGCGTGATAAAAAGGTGCTGGCAGGTGCAATGCGACTGGTGCTCCCTCTTGCGATAGGGAAGAGCGAGATACGCGGTGGCGTGTCGCATGATGTGGTTATGGGCGCGATTGCTGATACCCAGCTTGCGCAAAAATAAGAAGGTCTGGCCGCGCTCGCGCGGCGTTATCATTTCGGGTGATATGCAATAGTCGTGAGCATAAGCCTTTTAGTGGGGTGTTAAATGGATGAATTAAAGCCAGAAGACGATATGAAAGCCGATCGCAACGATCGTCGTACTGGTCGTTCTCGTCAGTCAGCAGAGCGTGATGCCGATCCGCAAATCAATTTTGATGATCTTGATATTGATGATGCTGACGATAATCGTCCGACCCGCGGCAGTAGAACACGCCGCGCGCACGATGAAGAACAATATGAAGAGTATGACGAGGATCTGGAGCCGGATGATGACGGTGGCGAAACGCCTCAGGTTGAACGTCGTCCGCGCAGGCGTAAGAAGGCGCCGGCTAAACCTGCTTCCCGTCAGTACATTATGATGGGCGTGGGGATACTCGTCCTTCTGCTGCTGATTGTTGGCGTTGGGTCGGCGTTGAAATCACCTTCCTCTTCATCTGGTGAGCAAACGGCTTCTGGCGAGAAGAGCATCAATTTGTCCGGTGCTGAGGATAATCATGCCCAACCTGCCGCGCAGGATGCGACAGTGGCGAACAATTCGCAACCGCAGGACGTCTCTCTGCCGCCAGTCGCTTCTAACCCGCAGGCCCCGACAACCACAGAACCGCAAGGGCAGCAACGTGTTGAGGTTCAGGGTGACCTGAACAGCGCGCTGACCCAACAGCAGGGCCAGATTGATAGCGTGGTAGCGGATTCTACGTTGCCAACTGAACCCGCTACGGTCGCTCCGATCCGTAATGGTAACGCACCTCGGCAGGCAACAGTGGAACGTCAGACGGCAGCGGAGCCGCGTCGGGCTGAGCGTAAGCATACGGTGATAGAGCCTAAAACGCAGGCTAAGGTGAAAGCGCCGGCTGAGCCGAAACCGGTGGTGATTCAGCCGAAGCGTGTAGAAAGCGTTGCCGCCGCAGCGCCTGTAAAAGCGCCAGCGGCCCAGCCGACTAAGCCTGCGGCCTCCGCGCAGACGAAACCGGCTCAGCCAGCAGCGGTTGCAGCGACTACCGCAGCCCGGAAAAGTACGGGTGACATTGGCGCGATGAAGTCTGCGCCATCCAGTCACTATACTCTGCAGCTCAGTAGCTCCTCTAACTACAACAATCTCAACAATTGGGCGAAGAAAGAGAAGCTGAACAAATATGTTGTCTATGAGACTACGCGTAACGGTCAGCCGTGGTATGTTCTGGTGAGCGGAATTTATGCTTCGAAAGATGAAGCGAAGCGAGCCGTTGCCACTCTGCCGGCAGATGTACAGGCAAAGAACCCGTGGGCGAAACCGCTGCACCAGGTTCAGTCTGACCTGAAATAATGCCGCAGTGTAGTCTGAAGCGCAGGATGCTGTCGGAGCTTTCTCCACAGCCGGAGAATGTGTAATTAGTTAGGCAGCATGAAAAAGAATCGCGCTTTTCTGAAATGGGCGGGGGGGAAATACCCCCTGCTTGATGATATTAAGAAGCACTTGCCGCAGGGCGAATGCTTGATTGAGCCTTTTGTGGGGGCCGGATCGGTATTTCTGAATACCGATTTTTCGCGTTATATCCTCGCTGATATCAATAGTGATTTGATCAGTCTGTATAAGCTGGTCAAACTGCAAACCGATGAGTACGTTGCGGCGGCGCGCGAAATGTTTACTCCTGAGAACAACGTCGCAGAACGGTACTACCAGTTTCGTGATGAATTCAATCAAATCGAGGAGCCGTTGCGTCGGGCGGTGCTGTTCCTGTATCTGAATCGCCATGGGTACAATGGCCTGTGCCGTTACAACCTGAGCGGTGAATTTAATGTGCCGTTTGGCCGCTATAAAAAGCCTTACTTTCCAGAGGCTGAACTGTACCATTTCGCGGAGAAAGCACAGCATGCAGAGTTTCATTGTGAGTCTTATGAAGATTGTATGAAACGTGCGGATCATCGCTCGGTTGTTTATTGCGATCCACCGTATGCCCCCCTGTCGTCAACGGCGAATTTTACGGCCTATCATACAAATAGCTTTAGTGAGCAACAGCAGGAATTACTGGCGAAAAAGGCGGAATCGCTGATGAAAAAGCGTATTCCTGTGCTTATCTCAAACCATCGTACGCCGCTGACTCAGGAGTGGTATAAAAATGCCGCTGAGACGCATATCGTGAAGGTTCGCCGCAGCATCAGCAGTAACGGTGGGACACGTAAGAAGGTGGACGAGCTTCTGGCTCTGTACTGTCCGCCCAAGACCTAATAAATTTCAAGGAGATGCGGATGAAGCAGTATTTGATTGCCCCTTCGATTCTGTCGGCAGATTTTGCTCGTTTGGGCGAGGATACCGCCAGTGCGCTGGCCGCGGGTGCGGATGTTGTGCACTTTGACGTGATGGACAACCACTATGTGCCAAATCTGACTATTGGTCCTATGGTGCTGAAAGCGCTGCGTCATTACGGTATCACCGCCCCTATTGATGTGCATTTGATGGTTAAGCCGGTTGACCGTATCGTCCCTGATTTCGCCGCCGCGGGCGCCAGCATTATTACCTTTCACCCTGAAGCCTCTGAGCACGTTGACCGCACGCTACAGCTCATCAAAGAGCACGGTTGTAAAGCGGGGCTGGTGTTTAATCCGGCGACGTCGCTAAGCTATCTTGATTACGTGATGGATAAGCTGGATGTCATTCTGCTGATGTCCGTGAATCCGGGCTTTGGCGGTCAGTCTTTTATTCCTCATACCCTTGATAAACTGCGTGAAGTTCGTCGCCGTATCGATGCGTCGGGCTACGATATTCGTCTGGAAGTTGATGGCGGCGTAAAAGTCAATAATATTGCAGAGATTGCCGAAGCCGGTGCAGATATGTTTGTGGCCGGATCGGCTATTTTCGATCAGCCTGACTACAAAAAAGTGATTGATCAAATGCGTAGCGAATTAGCAAAGGTTAGCCATGGATAAGTTACAAACCATTCGCGGCGTGGCGTTTGATCTTGATGGGACGCTGGTGGACAGCGCGCCGGGATTGACCGCTGCCGTTGATAACGCGTTGTATGCGCTGGAACTCCCGATGGCGGGCGAGGCGCGCGTTGTGACCTGGATTGGCAACGGCGCGGATGTCTTGATGCAACGGGCTTTGGCCTGGGCACGTCAGGAGCGTACGACGCTGCGTGCCGCGCAGGGCAAACCTTCCGTCGAGCATGATGATATTCCGCAGAGCGAACAGCAGGCTATTTTGCGTAAGTTGTTCGACCGCTACTATGCAGAAACCGCGGAAGAGGGAAGCTTTCTGTTCCCGAATGTAGCGGATACGCTTGCCAGGCTGCACGCTAAAGGCTTGCCGCTGGCGCTGGTGACCAATAAGCCAACGCCGTTTGTCGCGCCGATTCTGGGGGCGCTGGATATCGCCAGCTATTTTAGCGTGGTGATTGGCGGTGATGATGTGAAGAACAAGAAGCCACATCCCGATCCGTTGCTTCTGGTGGCCAAAAAACTGGGGCTGACACCGGCTGAGCTGCTGTTTGTCGGCGATTCACGTAATGATATTCAGGCGGCGAAAGCGGCAGGTTGCTGTTCAATCGGCCTGACTTACGGCTACAACTACGGCGAGCCAATTTCACTGAGCGAGCCGGATTATATCTTTGACCAATTTAATGAACTTTTGCCTGCTTTCGGGCTACCGTTCAGTGAGACTCAGGAATAAAAAATGACTAAGCCCATCGTTTTTAGTGGCGCACAGCCCTCCGGTGAATTGACCATTGGCAACTATATGGGGGCGCTGCGTCAGTGGGTAAACATGCAGGACGATTACCACTGCATTTACTGCATCGTTGATCAGCATGCGATTACCGTCCGCCAGGATCCGCAGCAACTACGTAAAGCTACGCTGGATACGCTTGCGCTGTACCTGGCGTGCGGCATTGACCCGGAAAAAAGCACCATCTTCGTGCAGTCTCACGTGCCGGAGCATGCCCAGTTGGGCTGGGCGCTGAACTGCTACACCTATTTCGGCGAGCTGAGCCGGATGACCCAGTTTAAAGATAAATCATCCCGTTACGCGGAAAATATTAACGCCGGTCTGTTTGACTATCCGGTGCTGATGGCTGCCGATATTCTCCTGTATCAAACCAACCAGGTACCGGTCGGCGAAGATCAGAAACAGCATCTGGAACTGAGCCGAGATATCGCCCAGCGCTTCAACGCTATTTACGGCGACGTGTTTAAAGTACCGGAACCGTTTATCCCGAAATCCGGCGCACGCGTGATGTCTCTGCTGGAGCCGAGCAAAAAGATGTCCAAGTCAGACGATAACCGTAATAACGTTATCGGCCTGCTGGAAGATCCGAAATCGGTAGTGAAAAAAATCAAACGTGCGGTTACTGACTCTGACGAGCCGCCGGTTGTTCGTTACGATATTGAAAATAAAGCGGGCGTTTCCAACCTGTTGGATATCCTCTCGGCGGTCACCGGTCAGAGCATCCCTGAGCTGGAACAGCATTTTGCAGGCAAGATGTATGGTCATCTGAAGGGGGAAGTGGCAGAAGCGGTTTCTGGTATGCTGACCGAGCTGCAGGCGCGCTATCACCGGTTCCGTAGTGACGAAGCCTTCCTGAACCAGGTGATGAAAGAGGGCGCGGAGAAAGCCAGCGCTCGCGCTTCCGTGACGTTGAAAGCAGTCTACGAAGCGATTGGGTTTGTTGCTAAACCCTGAGCCATCTTGATGGTCGCAACGAAATAAAAAAGCCGGGTGCGATGCATCCGGCTTTTTACTATGGATGAGCGGAAAGATTAGTGGTTTGAGAACCAGTTCAGCTTATCGCGCAAACCGACCACGCGGCCCACGATAATCAGCGCCGGACTGGCCATCTGCTGAGCCAGCAGATCCAACTGTTCTAAGGTACCGGTGACCACCTTCTGAGTTACCGCCGTACCGTTCTCAACAATTGCTGCAGGCGTGTCGGCCGCCATACCGTGGGCTATCAGTTTTTCCCTGATAGCGGGCGCCTGATTCAGGCCCATATAGAACACCAGCGTTTGCTTTTCGGCCGCCAGGTTTTCCCAGTCCAGTTCGCCACCGGTCTTGAGATGACCAGTGACCAGACGCACCCCCTGAGAATAATCACGATGGGTGAGAGGGATACCGGAATAAGCCGAGCAGCCGGAGGCGGCGGTAATGCCCGGCACGACGGAGAAAGGAATCCCTGCCTGACACAGGGTTTCCAGCTCTTCACCGCCGCGACCAAAGATAAACGGGTCGCCGCCTTTCAGCCGAACTACGCGTTTCCCGCTCCTGGCTTCACGCAGCAAAATCTGGTTAATCTCTTCCTGCGGAACGCAGTGATAGCCTGCGCGTTTGCCGACAAACACCCGGTCGGCATCGCGGCGCACCAGGTTCATAATATCGTCGGAAACCAGGCGGTCATAAACCACCACATCCGCCTGCTGGATTTGCTGTAGCCCTTTTAGCGTGAGTAGCCCTGCGTCACCGGGCCCTGCGCCAACCAGAACGACTTCGCCGCGATGATCCAGCGGTTCAGTCAGCAACTGTTCCGTAGTATCCACCACGGCCTGACGATCTTCATTGGCCAAAGATTGCGCCAGCCTGTCGTTAACAAACAGTTTTTCCCAGAAGCGCCGCCGTTCCCCGACGGTGGCAAACTGTTTCTTCACCCGGGAACGCAACTGGCCCGCGTAGTGGGCCAGTTGACCCAAATGTAACGGCAAAACCGACTCCAGCTTTTCGCGCAGCAGACGAGCCAGTACCGGTGAGGTACCGCCAGATGAGACGGCAACCATCAGCGGCGAGCGATCGATAATCGACGGCATGATAAAGCTGGCTTGCTGAGGCGCGTCCACCACGTTGCAAAATATTCGCCGGGCTTCCGCCGCATCGCTAACCTGCTGATTGACCGCTTCGTCGTCGGTAGCGGCAATAGCCAGCCAGCAGTTATTGAGCAGGGCGGGGTTAAACTCGCCTTTCACCAGGGTCAGTCTGTGTGAATCGGCCCACACCTGGAACTGGGGGATGAAATCCAGCGCATTGACCGTTAATCTGGCGCCCGCGTCCAGCAACAGACGGGCTTTACGCTCGGCGACATCGCCGCCGCCGACTAACAGGCAGTCGCGATCGCGTAATTGACAAAATATAGGCAAATGGTCCACGACATTACCTCTTAAATTATTGGCTGCAGCCTTTCTGGCTTGTCAGGTTATCTTGTTTGCTCGTTCGAACGCCTCGCAGGGCGAGCGTGGCAAACCCTTCTCACGTGCCGAGTGTACGTGAGAAGGGGGGGCGCACAGCGCGTATTCAAACCTGCTAAAACAGACTCCTGTTTATTTTTCCGGAGCCGGGGCTCCGCTTTTGTCGTAGCATACCAATAACCTGATCCCATGAATACGATACCGGACAAAGTATTCCCGAGAGTAATTCATGGCCGGTGAGCCTCCATTGTCGTCAGGCTGCCTGACTGACGCGTTCAGTACCAGGCGTTGCGCCTCCAGATTCATCAAATGCGCAGTTGCACCACGCCGTCTTTCACGCGAGCTTCGTAGTGCGCGACGGAATGGCTTTCATCTTCCATGCACAGACCGTCACTCAGACGGAAACGCTGTTTTTTCAGCGGACTGGCAACCCACAGTTCGCCCTGATGCTCGGCAATCAACCCGCGCGACAGCACGCTGGACTCAAAAAACGGGTCGATGTTGCTGATCGCGAACACCTGGTCGCTGTGATATGGACGGAAAATGGCGACCTGCTTTTCGCCTGACAGCGCGCAGACGCCGGTTTCCGGCAGAATGTCATCGATTTTGCAGATGTTTTTCCACTGGCTCATGCGTTTTCCTCCACCAGAGTTACCGGAATGCGTTCGTACGGCGTCGCCGGACGATGCTGTTCACGCTCAGGAACCACCTGAACATTCGGGTCGCGCTTATCGCTGTTGATAAAGTGTCTGAAACGAACCTGCGCAGACGGCGTATTTACGGTCTCCGTCCACTCGCATA
Source organism: Klebsiella sp. KE9456 (assembly GCF_043832615.1). NCBI lineage: Bacteria > Pseudomonadati > Pseudomonadota > Gammaproteobacteria > Enterobacterales > Enterobacteriaceae > Klebsiella > Klebsiella sp. KE9456. The sequence goes on along the minus strand of NZ_JBDYQK010000027.1, from coordinate 25,881 downwards.
CCACCGCTTCACGCAGGCGGGTCATCTCTTCTTCCAGATGCGCGTTCAGGCCCAGTTTGTCGTCGATGATGACCGACTTCAGGTAGTCGATGCCGCCTTCCAGGTTATCTAACCACGGTGCGGTACGGGTCAGTTTGTCGGCGGTACGGATGTAGAACATCATGAAGCGGTCGAGGTATTTAACCAGCGTTTCGCGGTCGATATCCGCCGCCAGCAGGTCTGCATGACGCGGTTTCATCCCGCCGTTACCGCAGACGTACAGGTTCCAGCCTTTTTCCGTGGCGATAATCCCCACGTCTTTACCCTGGGCTTCCGCACATTCACGGGTACAGCCGGAGACGCCAAATTTCATTTTGTGCGGGGTACGGATGCCTTTGTAGCGGTTTTCCAGCTCGACGCCGAAGCCGACGCTGTCGCCCACGCCGTAGCGGCACCAGGTGCTGCCCACGCAGGTTTTCGCCATACGCAGCGCTTTGGCATACGCGTGACCGGTTTCGAAGCCCGCTTCAATCAACTGACGCCAGATTTCCGGCAGATCGTCTTTCTGCGCGCCGAACAAACCAATACGCTGAGAACCGGTAATTTTGGTGTACAGGTTAAACTCACGCGCGATGCGACCTACGGCCACCAGACCTTCCGGCGTGATTTCGCCGCCCGCAGAACGCGGGATCACGGAGTAAGTGCCATCTTTCTGGATGTTCGCCAGGAAGTTGTCGTTGGTATCCTGTAGCGGGGTGTGCTGTGGCTTCAGAATGTATTCGTTCCAGCAGGAGGCCAGCAGAGAACCGACGGTCGGTTTACACACTTCGCAGCCGTAGCCTTTACCGTGTTTCGCCAGCAGTTCTTCAAAGGTTTTAATGCCTTCCACGCGGATGAGGTGGAACAGTTCCTGACGTGAGTACGCAAAGTGCTCACACAGGTTGTTGTTCACTTCAATACCCTGTTTCGCCAGTTCGGCGTTCAGAACCTGAGTAACCAGCGGAATACAGCCGCCGCAGCCAGTACCGGCTTTGGTTTCCGCTTTCAGCGCCGCAACGGTGTGGCAGCCTTTGTTGATGGCGGCGACCAGCATCCCTTTGGTGACGTCAAAGCAGGAACAGATTTGCGCGCTGTCCGGCAGTTTATCAACGCCAATGGAAGGCTTACCGCTGCCAGAATGTGCCGGCAGGATCAGCGAGTCCGGGTTTTCCGGCAGTTCAATCGCGTTCAGCACCAGTTGCAGCAGGTTGCCGTAATCGCTGGTATCGCCCACCAGCACCGCGCCGAGCAGGGTTTTGTTGTCTTCGCTGACGATGAGGCGTTTGTAGACCTCTTTGCTTTCGTCGAGGTAAACGTAGCTACGCGCGCCCGGCGTGCGGCCATGCGCATCGCCAATGCCGCCGACGTCTACGCCCAGCAGCTTCAGCCTGGCGCTGAGGTCTGCGCCTTCAAATGCGTTTTCGGTTTCGAGGATGTGGTCAACGGCAACCTGCGCCATTTTGTAGCCAGGCGCGACCAGACCGTACACGCGGTTGTGCCAGCTGGCGCATTCGCCAATCGCGTAGATATCCGGGTCAGACGTCTGGCAGGCGTCGTTAATCACGATACCGCCGCGCTGAGCGACCTCCAGGCCGCACTGGGTGGCCAGTTTGTCACGCGGGCGGATACCGGTAGAGAAAACGATGAAATCGACTTCCAGCTCGCTACCGTCGGCAAAACGCATGGTTTTACGCGCTTCGGTGCCTTCCTGAACGATCTCTTTGGTGTTTTTGCTGGTATGTACGCGCACGCCCATGCTTTCGATTTTACGGCGTAGCTGCTCGCCGCCCATCTGATCCAGCTGTTCTGCCATCAGCATGGGGGCAAATTCGATAACGTGGGTTTCGACGCCTAAGTTTTTCAGCGCTCCAGCGGCTTCCAGACCCAGCAGGCCGCCGCCGACCACCGCGCCGCGTTTGCTGCGACGGGCGCAGGCTTCAATGGCGTTGAGATCTTCAATGGTACGGTAAACAAAGCAGTCCTGGGTTTCGGAACCTTTAATTGGCGGGATCCACGGCCAGGAGCCGGTCGCCATGATCAGTTTATCGTAATAGACCGTACGACCCGCGCTGGAGTGGATGACCTTCTCCTGACGGTTGATCGTAATGGCGCGTTCGCCGACCAGAACGTTAACGCCGTGCTTCTCATAAAAGCCTTCACGCACCAGAGACAGCTCTTCAGCGGTGTGGTGGGAGAAGTAGGAAGAGAGGTGGACACGGTCGTATGCTTTGCGGGGTTCTTCACAGAACACGGTAATGTCAAAATTGGCAGCGTCGGATTTATCAAGAAGGTCCTCAATAAAGCGATGGCCGACCATACCATTACCGATAATAGCGAGTCTGACTTTGCTCATTTTTGCCTCGATTTCTTTTCTATTACCGCCTACCTTAACGATTCAGTCGTGACGCTTATTGATGCAAATCAATTGCACCTTTGCCTACCACTTAATGGGTATGTTAATGATTTATCAGTGTTTTTATAAGTTATGGAAAACGCTGGCTTTTCCTTTTTGCTTTTTTTATGTACAACGCTAGCTACAAGCAACCACACCGGGTTACGCCTACCTTCAGCAATATTTACGGGAGCCATCGATATGACAGCAGCGCCGCTTTGGTTAATTGAGAATGTTCGTCTGCCCGATCGCGAAGGGTTATGGCAGATAGCGATAGACAAGGGGCGCTTCGGGGATATCACCCCAATGAGAGAGGCGCGTAGCGAAAGTTATGAAGTATTGAATGCCCGCGGTGGACTGGCAATTCCGCCTTTTATTGAACCGCATATTCACCTCGATACGACCCAAACTGCCGGTGAGCCGAACTGGAATCAGTCCGGGACGTTGTTTGAAGGAATTGAACGCTGGGCGGAGCGTAAGGCGTTATTGAGCCATGAGGACGTGAAAACCCGGGCGTGGAAAACGCTGAAATGGCAGATTGCCAACGGCATTCAGTTTGTCCGTACCCATGTGGATGTTTCTGATCCTACGCTGACCGCGCTCAAAGCGATGCTGGAGGTAAAACAGGAGGTGGCGCCGTGGGTAGAATTACAGATTGTCGCCTTCCCGCAAGAAGGCATTTTATCTTACCCCAACGGTGAAGCTTTGCTGGAAGAGGCGCTACGCCTGGGAGCCGATGTGGTGGGCGCGATCCCCCATTTTGAGTTCACGCGGGAATATGGCGTGGAATCCCTGCATATCGCTTTTCGCCTGGCGCAGAAGTATCAGCGGCCGCTGGATATTCATTGCGATGAAATTGATGATGAGCAGTCGCGATTCGTTGAAACCGTGGCGGCCCTGGCGCTAAAAGAGGGGATCGGGCCGCGAGTGACCGCCAGCCATACTACCGCAATGCACTCCTATAATGGCGCTTATACCTCGCGTCTTTTCCGCTTACTGAAGCTTTCCGGTATTAATTTCGTTGCGAATCCGCTGGTTAATATCCATCTGCAGGGACGGTTTGATGACTATCCGAAACGTCGCGGAATTACCCGGGTTAAGGAGCTGCTGGCGGCGGGAATAAACGTCTGTTTTGGTCATGATGATGTCTTTGACCCGTGGTATCCGCTGGGGACCGGCAATATGCTGCAGGTGCTGCATATGGGGCTGCACGTTTGTCAGATGATGGGCTATCAGCAGATTAACGATGGGCTGAAACTGGTGACGGAAAACAGCGCCCGCACGTTGGGCCTGAGCGATTACGGTATCGCGTCCGGGAATATGGCGAATCTGGTGATTCTGCCCGCCGAAAATGGTTTTGAAGCGGTGCGTTGTCAGGTTCCGGTACGCTGGTCAATCCGTCAGGGGAGGGTGATCGCCACAACGCAGCTGGCGCAGACCTGGGTGCAGACGGATAGCGGCGGAGAGGAGCTGTTTTTTAGCAGAAATGGCCCCTTTGCCGGAACAAAGGGGCCTGAGGCTTAGTGAGATGCCGCTGTCGCGTTATTCTGGCGGTGGCGGGAGACAAAGCCGAGTATCAGACACATCACAAATACCACAGCATAGAGGCCGTTAGCGGTATGCAGCGCGGCCAGCGGGCCGCTGGCGGCGACGATAGGGCCGGTCACGACGAAGGTCAGCATGGTGCCGACGGTGCCGCAGGTCAGAATAAAGTTGACCAGCTTCGGCGAGGATACTTTAGTCTGCAGCGAGCCCAGGGTAATGATTGAAGTGTAGATCGCGCTGGAGAAGAAGCCGAGGCTCAGGATAAACCATGGCATATGTTCCGGCGAACCGTTAATAAACAGATACATCAGTACCGTCGCCAGGCCAGCCAGCACGGTCAGAATACGCTGCAGGTCAAAGAAGCGCAGGATAACGCTGAATGACCACATACCGATCATGTACGACATCCAGAAATCGCTCACCAGTTTACCCGCATCGCCAAGACTCATACCCAGGCCTTTGGCGTATTCCGGCACCCAGGAGATAAAACCTAACTGGCCGAGGATATAGCACAAGGCGGCAATGGAGAGAAACAGCACGCCGATACCCCATTTCTCTTTTACCACCGGCTGGCTGTCCTGCTGGGCTTTTTTACCCAATACCGGGAATTCACAGCCAAAAGTCAGCACGAAAATAGCGACGTAGACCAGGCCGATGCAGGCATAAACCCAGTACCATTCGATGCTGCGCGCCAGCAGATAAGCCGCCAGCATCGGGAAGATCATGCCCGCCATGCTGAAGAAAGAGTCGGTAAACAGCAGACGCGCGCCGCGCTGACGCCCTTCATACAGATGGGTGATCAGGAAGGTACCGATCGACATGGTGATCCCGCTGACCAGGCCCAGGACAAACATTGACGCGGAGAACAGCGCCAGGCTGTGGCTGAACATCAGCCCCGCGACGGCCAGCACCATCAGAATAAAGCCGAAGCGAAGCTGGGTTTTCAGCGGAACGATTTCCATCAGCCAGGCATTCAGAAAGATAGAAATCAGGATACCGGCGTTAAGGAAGGTAAAGGTGTTGCTCATACTGGAAACGGGCAGATGGAAATAATCTGCGATGTTTCCCATCACCATCCCGGTGACGATCACCAACGCGCCGGTCAGGGCGTAGGAGAAGAAGCTGATCCATGTGAGCTTGATACGGTTGCTGTTAGTCATGACTGGCCTGTGAATAGAAATGTAAAGCGCGTTGACTTTGCGCCGGGCGGACAGATTTTATTCGTTTGGGTGATGTAAGCAATGTTTATTATGAAATATAAATATTTTTGCATATTTATATGTGACATAAATCACATTTATTATTGGCCGTTCAATGAGGGAGGAACGTTACAAGTATTTCAGCTAAGTAAAATTAGGTAAAAGGCTGGCCCACGGGACAAAGGCTCTTTAGAATCAAGCCACTTGCTTTTTTATCCTGCTCCGTTAAGGAATGTCCATGCTCAAATCAACTCTCGCGGCGGTGGCTGCCGTTTTTGCCATTTCAGCATTTTCCCCTGCCATGGCGGCAAAGGGGGATCCCCATGTGTTGCTGACTACCTCTGCGGGCAATATTGAGCTGGAGCTAAATAGCCAGAAAGCGCCGATCTCGGTTGAGAATTTCCTGAAGTACGTTAACAGTGGTTTCTATAACCACACCACCTTTCACCGTGTCATTCCGGGTTTTATGATACAGGGCGGCGGTTTTAACGAACAAATGCAGCAAAAGCAGCCGAATCCACCGATTAAAAATGAAGCCGATAACGGTCTGCGCAATACCCGCGGGACCATCGCGATGGCGCGTACCGCCGATCGCGACAGCGCCACCAGTCAGTTCTTTATTAATATTGCGGATAACGCTTTCCTCGATCACGGTCAGCGTGATTTTGGCTATGCGGTCTTTGGTAAAGTGGTAAAAGGCATGGACGTGGCGGATAAGATTTCTCAGGTACCGACTCATAATGTTGGGCCATATCAGAATGTCCCGTCTAAACCTATCGTTATTCTGTCGGCAAAAGTGCTGCCATAAAGCATTCCTCCTGCGCGGGTGCGATGCTCGCGCAATGTCCTCTCCGTATCGCCCGCCAGATAAATCAACCTGTCTTTTGCAAAGTGATAAGCGAAAACCGCGAATCTGAGTAAAATAGCCCGGTTTGTGACTTCCGGAGCCGCTATGATCCTGCTTATCGACAACTACGATTCTTTCACCTGGAATTTGTATCAGTATTTTTGTGAACTGGGGGCGGAAGTGCTGGTCAGGCGTAACGATGAGCTGACGCTGGAGGGGATTATCGCGCTTGCGCCGACGAAAATTGTTATCTCTCCGGGCCCCTGCACGCCAGATGAATCAGGGATTTCGCTGGCGGTGATTCGCCACTTTTCCGGCAAGATCCCACTTTTAGGCGTTTGCCTGGGCCATCAGGCAATCGCGCAGGTTTTCGGCGCCACTATCGTGCGGGCCGTCAGAGTGATGCACGGTAAAACGTCGCCTGTCAGCCACAATGGTCAAGGCGTGTTCCAGGGGCTGAATAATCCACTTACCGTCACCCGCTACCACTCTTTGTTGATTGCTCCTTTGACGTTACCCGAATGCTTTGAGGTGACCGCCCGAAGCGAAGAGGGCGAAATTATGGGGATTCGCCACCGTGAATTTGATCTGGAGGGCGTGCAGTTTCATCCGGAGAGTATTCTCAGCGAGCAGGGGCATCAACTGCTGGCAAACTTTCTCAATCGGTGATTTGTGGTTGCCATTGAGTGATTTTTTATGCATATTTTGTGATTAGATTATCATAATCATCGCTGCATAACGAAGAAGGATGGGCATGACATGGCAACAGAACAACCGGCAATCACCCGCGCGACATTCGATGAGGTCATTTTGCCGATTTATGCACCGGCAGAATTTATTCCGGTGAAGGGTAAAGGTAGCCGCGTATGGGATCAGCAGGGCAAAGAGTACGTTGATTTCGCTGGCGGTATTGCTGTAACCGCGCTCGGTCATTGCCATCCGGCGCTGGTGGCGGCACTCCATGAACAGGGTGAAAAGCTGTGGCACACCAGTAACGTTTTCACCAATGAACCGGCTTTGCGCCTGGGCCGGAAGCTGGTCGATGCGACGTTTGCTGACCGCGTGGTATTTATGAACTCCGGGACGGAAGCCAATGAAACGGCTTTCAAACTGGCACGCCATTACACCGTGACGCGTCATAACCCGTACAAAACTAAAATTATCGCTTTCCATAACGCTTTCCACGGTCGGTCGCTGTTTACCGTGTCCGTCGGCGGCCAGCCAAAATACTCCGATGGTTTTGGCCCGAAACCCGCCGATATCATTCACGTGCCGTTCAATGACCTGCATGCGGTGAAGGCCGTGATGGACGATCATACCTGTGCGGTGGTGGTTGAGCCAATTCAGGGGGAAGGCGGCGTTATGGCGGCAACGCCTGAATTCCTGCAAGGGCTGCGTGAACTGTGCGACCAGCACCAGGCACTATTGGTGTTTGATGAAGTACAGTGCGGCATGGGGCGCACAGGCTCGCTGTTCGCGTATATGCACTATGGCGTGACGCCGGATATTCTGACCAGCGCTAAGGCGCTTGGCGGCGGTTTCCCTATTAGCGCAATGTTGACTACCCATGAAATCGCCAGCGCTTTCCATGCGGGTTCTCATGGTTCAACCTACGGCGGCAACCCGCTGGCCTGCGCGGTCGGCGGGGCGGCGTTCGATCTGATTAATACGCCGGAAGTGCTTGAGGGGGTCACGGCTAAACGGGCGTTGTTCGTTAAACAGCTCCAGCAAATTGACGCCAGGTTCGAGCTGTTCAGCGATATCCGCGGGATGGGGCTGTTGATCGGCGCTGAGCTGAAACCACAGTATAAAGGCCGGGCGCGTGATTTTCTGTATGCCGCGGCAGATGCCGGGGTGATGGTACTTAATGCCGGCCCGGACGTGATGCGTTTTGTGCCGTCGCTGGTGATTGACGACAGCGATATTGCCGAAGGGATGACGCGCTTTGCCCATGCGGTTGAGCGCGTGCTTAGCGCTTAGCGGCCCGTAGCCAGATGCCATGATGTGGGCGCTGACGCCATGCCACCGACGAAATCGTGTGCATGGTGTTCAGATGCCCAAGGATCCGCTGCAAATGCTGCTCCATGGCGCTGAGCGGGCCGCGGGGAACCTCGGCATCCTGCGCTTCCATAATGTTCACATCTCCTGCGCTGCCTGGCCCATCGGAATCCAGACGTTGCTGACAGCGCTGGAGCGCAATTTCGCACGACTCCAGATAACGTTGCGCTAAATCCGGCGTCAGCATATTGTGCTCGCGCGCCAGCGTTGTCATGGCATTAATATGTTCGACGATGAACTGGCTATGGGTGACCCACAGCTTCATATCTTCCAGATAGTGTGTGTTAAAACCAGGTTCCAGCATCGCCTGATTCAGTGAGTTAAACAGCGCATTATGGGCCTGATTGACGCGCATTCGCTGATAGGCCAGCGCAGGGGCCTGATGATCGTCGCTAAGAATAAGCCGGATGGCTCCCTGATCGGCTTCCAGCGCATCGTGGGCGTTTTTGCGTAGCAGGCCGCTCTGCCACTGCGGCCATAACCAGAGCATTCCGCCGAAGGCAATCAGGCAGCCAATCAGCGTATCAACCAGCCTGGCAACAATAATCTGTTCGCCGTTCAGGGTGAGCAGTTGCAGGGTATATACCGCCGTAACGGTAAACCCGACCATCGCCCAGCCGTAATTCTTACGAATAATCAGGTAGCTTAATAGCGTGATGAAGAGCATGGCGGTTAGCGTATAACCTTCCGGGACGTGAAAATGCAGCGTCAGTCCGGCGATGACTAATCCGGCAAATGTCCCGGCAGCCCGGTGGACGATCCGCACCCGTGTTGCGCTGTAGCCGTTTTGCGTCACGAAGAGCACGGTCATCAAAATCCAGTAGGGTTTTGGTAAATGCAACGCGCTGCCCATCAGGCTGGCGACACTCAGCATTACGCTGATGCGCGCCGCGTTACGTAACGCCGGTGATTTAAGCGACAGATAGCTTTTCAACGCCGGTAGCAGCGGCAGGCGGCGGGTTTTATCCGCCATCAGATTTCGGGAGTACAGAGGGCGCTGGGTGCGTAAAACCCGGGCAATGCGACTGAAATGCCAGGCGCAAAACTGGCCGACCGGGTTATCCGGATGCTGCCAGGCGATCTTTTCCAGAGCGCCGATCTGTTTATCCATCTGAAAGCGCTGAGGATAGCGATGGTAAAGCAGATCATCCGCCAGTTCGCGCAGTCGAGCGGCGATGGTTTGCGCGTTCCAGCGAATTACCGCTTCTGCGTGGCTGCGCTCCACCAGTTTCTGCACCTCTTCCGGTTGGTGCAGGCTGACGGAGATGTGCTCCTGGAGATCCAGACCAACCTGGAAAGCGCGCAGCAGGCGTTTATGATCGCTGTGCTGGTTGGCCGCCAGCATATGCATCTGCTGGTAGCACTGGGTAATCAGATCGACCACTTTTTGTTGGCGGTTGAGCAGGGGCGGCAACGAGGTGGCCGGATCGGTATGCTGGGTCAGCAGGCTGTATTTGGCTTCACAATAACTGGCCAGCTCCCGATAGAGCAGGCTCAGAGATTCGCGCAGCGGCTGTTCGCGCCACAGCCAAAACCAGAACCAGTTAAAAATTCCATACCATAGGGTGCCGAGTGCATAGATTAGCAACGGTTCCTGGATCGGCATATTGCCTGCAAGGCTCAGAGTAAAACTGGCGGCGATAAGCGAGGCGGGTAACAATCTCGCATGAAGCGAACTGATTTCGGCAGTAACGCCGAGAATCAGGGTCAGCCCGGTCAGGATTAGTGGTAAAGGAATTTCCCGCTGCAGAAGGAGCTGGACAATCAGGCTACTGCCAGCGAACAAGCAGCCGCCAATGATCAGGCGCTTAAAGAAGCGTTTATGCGGTGTATCCAGACCGGCAATATTGCAGCAGGCAGGAACGAGGGAAAACAGGAGTCCCTGCTGTAAATGACCAAGAAGAAGTCCCGTTGCAACTGGCAGACATAACACCAGCGTTTGCCGCAGTGCATAGTTGACTTCCGGGTGATAAATCAGCCTGCGCCACATGGGGAGGAAACAAAAACGGCGTATTGTCAGACAATACGCCGTTTTACCGACTTAACGGGTACCGTAGACGACGATAGTTTTACCGTGCGCGGAGATCAGGTTTTGATCTTCCAGCATTTTCAGTATCCGGCCAACGGTTTCGCGGGAGCAGCCGACGATCTGACCAATTTCCTGACGGGTAATTTTAATTTGCATACCGTCGGGGTGGGTCATTGCATCCGGCTGTTTTGCCAGATTCAGCAGCGTCTGAGCGATGCGACCGGTAACGTCGAGGAAGGCAAGGTTACCCACTTTCTCAGACGTAACCTGCAGGCGACGCGCCATTTGCGAAGAGAGACGCATCAGGATATCCGGGTTTACCTGGATCAACTGACGGAATTTTTTGTAGGAGATTTCAGCCACTTCACATGCGGTTTTAGCACGTACCCAGGCGCTACGTTCCTGACCTTCTTCAAACAAGCCTAATTCACCGATGAAATCGCCCTGGTTGAGGTAAGAGAGGATCATCTCTTTGCCTTCTTCATCCTTGATGAGTACAGCCACTGAGCCTTTAACGATGTAGTACAGCGTTTCTGCTTTCTCACCCTGGTGGATCAGCGTGCTCTTTGAGGGGTACTTATGAATGTGGCAATGAGACAAGAACCATTCGAGGGTAGGGTCTGTTTGCGGTTTGCCAAGCACCATGCGCGGTTATCCTCTGTTATCAGCTATCTCCGGGTGCCGACACTACACGGCATCCGGGCATGCAATCGTATTAAATCCCTGTACCTGGGAATCTGGCTGGAATTTTTCCGCAGCCTGTAATGTGAACTCCTCTGCATACATGCAGTACATCAATGTATTACTGTAGCATCCAGACTGTTTTAGCATAGCTTTCGCTGCATGTCTCCTGGTGTCTCGCTTCAGCATGACCCAGGTCGCCTTCCGTTGCCAGAATTGTTATGTGCGCGTAATCTGTCAGGAAAATTACAGCTCTGGAGTTCAATTTATGCAAGCGCGAGTGAAGTGGGTTGAAGGGTTAACCTTCATTGGAGAGTCGGCTTCTGGTCACCAGATTCTGATGGACGGGAATTCCGGTGATAAAGCCCCCAGCCCGATGGAAATGGTGCTGATGGCGGCGGGCGGATGCAGCGCGATTGACGTCGTCTCCATTTTACAGAAGGGGCGCCATAACGTCACCAACTGTGAAGTCAAGCTGACCTCGGAACGTCGGGAAGAGGCGCCGCGTCTGTTTACCCATATTAATCTGCATTTTATCGTGACCGGTAAGGCGCTGAAAGAGGCTGCCGTTTCTCGTGCTGTTGACCTGTCAGCGGAAAAATATTGCTCGGTGGCGCTGATGCTGGAGAAAGCGGTAAATATTACCCACTCTTATGAAGTGATCGAAGAGTAAGCCAACAAGACCCCGGCAGACGTTCGCGCTACCGGGGGGAGTCATTCGTTAACTGATTTTCCTGCCTTCCATCAGCCGCTCGACCAGCGGCGTCATGATCAGCTCCATCGCCAGTCCCATTTTGCCTCCCGGTACAACCAGAGTGTTCATATGTGAGATAAACGAGCCCTGAAGCATGGCCAGAAGCCAGGGGAAATCGATGTTTCTCAGATTACGGAAATGGATAACGACAAAGCTCTCATCCAGTGAAGGAATGGCTTTGGCCGCAAAGGGATTGGAGGTATCCACCGTGGGAACGCGCTGGAAGTTGAGATGGGTACGCGAAAACTGCGGGGTGATGAAATTGATGTAATCCTCCATTGAGCGAACGACGGAATCCATTACCGCCTCACGGGAGTGCCCGCGTTCGCTGGTGTCGCGGATAAGCTTCTGGATCCACTCCAGATTGACGATGGGCACGACGCCGACCAGCAGGTCGACATGGCTCGCGACATCATGCTGCGGCGTAACGACGCCGCCATGCAGCCCTTCATAAAACAGTACGTCAGTGGGTTCGGGGAGTGGTTGCCAGGGGGTGAAGGTCCCCGGCACCTGGTTCCACGGTACGGCTTCATCATAGGTATGTAAATACTTGCGCGACTGACCTTTGCCGCTCTGCCCGTATTCAACGAAAGTCTGTTTCAGCAGGCCGAAGTCGTTCGCTTCAGGGCCAAAGTAACTGATATGCTTGCCCTGATCCCGCGCCTTGCGGATCGCCATGTCCATTTCCGGGCGGGTATAGCGGTGAAAGCTGTCGCCTTCCACTTCAGCGGCGTGCAGGTTTAACTGCGCGAAGATTTTGCGAAAGGCGAGGCTGGTGGTTGTGGTTCCCGCGCCGCTGGAGCCCGTGACGGCAATCACCGGATGTTTGGCAGACATAACAACTCCCAGGGTAAACGATAGTGTGCGCCGCTTTAGCCGTGAAACTGCTTGCGGGGCATGATGTTGACCGTCTCGTGCAGTTCTGACCACACCAGCACGGCTTCTCCGCTTTTTAGCTGTTGTTTAACATCAGAGACTTTATCTGTCAGCGAACGTTCATGCTCACCATAATCGGTGCCTTCGCGTAATACAAAGCTTTCAATCAGATTATCCAGCGTTTCGGGATCGAGATCCTGCCAGGGAATAATCATATTTTCCCTCCTAACCAGCGGGTTAGCCAGGCCGGAATCCGTTTTTCCAGCCACATCTCTGGCTTACGCAGCGTACCGCCGACGAAACCAACATGCCCGCCGTGCTCCGTTAGCTGATATTCGACATTTGCCGGAAGCTGTTCCTGCGGGGGAATCGAATGGTGATCCATAAAAGGATCGTCTTTCGCATGAATAATCAACGTTGGTTTCGTGATATCGCTTAAGCGCGGCATGGCGCTGCACTGGCGATAGTAGTCCAGCGCATCGGCAAAACCGTGGATCCGGGCGGTAATGCTGTCGTCAAACTCCCGGATGCGGCGCATGCTTTTTAGCTGACGTAAATCGACGGGCAGCGAGCCTGGATAGGCTTTGAGTTTGCGCGCGGCGTTAGCTTTCAACAGGTTGAGCAGGTAGCGTTGATAAACACGGGAAAACCCTTTGTCCATATGATAGCTACAGGCTTCCAGCATAAATGGCGCTGAGACGATCACTGCGGCATTGACGGGAATATCGTCGCCTTCTTTCGCCAGCAGGCAGCCTAACATATTGCCTCCGAGGGAATAGCCTACCGCGGCCGTCGGCACGCAGCCATATTCGCGCTGGAGCCAGCGCAGGAACCAGGTGGCATCTTCCGTTTCGCCTGAATGGTAGATGCGGTTATTGCGGTTCGGCTCGCCGCTACAGCCGCGAAAATGCATCACCACGCCCAGCCAGCCACGCTGCATCGCCGCATGGATTAAGCCGTGGGCATAGGGGCTATGCAGGCTGCCCTCAAGGCCATGAAACACCACCAGGCGCGGTTTATGGCGCGCCTGGGAAGGATCTTCGCTCCATGCCAGATCAACAAAGTCGCCGTCCGGTAATTCAAGGCGCTGCCAGTGTGGTGTGAAACGGAGCTTGCGACGGATTAGCCGCGGCAACATGGTTTGCAAATGACGATTGCTTACGCCGCGCATCGGATGAAACTGCTGCGAGTCGTCTTCAGGAGGCGTCATTTCAGTGGGGGTAATATCAACCATAGCACCAGAGCTGTTCGGAATCTTTATACATACTATACCGCGCATAAAATACGCAGGTTAGCCAATATGTGGTCTTGTGGCCAGGCGAAACCCGCGTTGCTCTGAAGTTTGACATTGCTCTTGCGCGTTTAGCATGTCTGACCGGAATAGTGGGCCACCTTTAACTCTCCTGCAACATTTGCTCCAGTTGTTCCTGGGCTTCCAGCCAGGCCATTTCACACTCTTCAAGCGAGGATTTGGCGCTGGCCTGTTGCTGTAAACACTCTGTGAGCTCTGCTTTGCGGCTTTGCTCGTATAAACCGCTGTCGCTGAGCTTCTCCTCGATCAGCGCCAGTTTAGCGTTCAACTTTTCCATCTCTTTTTCCAGACGGGCAATCTCTTTACGCAGCGGCTGGGTTTGAGCACGCAATTCGGCTTCCCGACGCTTTTGGTCTTTACGTGCCTGCGCGCTATTGCTGTTCTCTTTCGATCCCGCTGGGGATTGATTTTCCTGTTTTTGCGTATCGCTCAACCACTGCTGGTAGTCTTCGAGATCGCCGTCGAAAGGTTCGACTTTGCTATCGTGCACCAGATAAAGATCGTCGGTGGTGGAGCGAATCAGATGACGGTCATGCGAGACCACCACCAGCGCGCCTTCAAAATCTATCAGCGCTTCGGTCAGGGCCTGACGCATATCAAGATCGAGATGGTTGGTGGGCTCATCCAGCAGTAACAGATTTGGCCGCTGCCAGACGATTAACGCCAGAACCAGGCGCGCTTTCTCGCCGCCGGAGAAGCGTTTTGTCTCTTCATTGACCTTGTCGCTCTGGAAGCCAAAACCGCCAAGATAGTCGCGCAGTTTCTGCTCCGTCTCCTGCGGCGCCAGACGCGCCAGATGTTGCAACGGCGATTCGTCCGCACGCAGAAATTCAAGTTGATGCTGAGCGAAATAGCCGAGCTTGATGCCCTTCGCCAGAGCAATTTCACCGTGCAGCGGCTGTAATTCACCGGCCAGCAGTTTTATCAGCGTTGATTTACCGGCGCCGTTACGCCCCAGAAGACCGATACGTGAACCCGGGACCAGATTCAGCTTGATTGAGTCGAGAATCACTCGCTCACCATAACCCGCGCTGATCTTTTCCATCTTCAACAGCGGGTTGGGCAGGCTTTCCGGCGCGCGGAAGCTAAAGTGGAACGGGTTATCAACGTGGGCCGGAGCAATGAGCTCCATGCGTTCAAGCATTTTGATGCGGCTTTGCGCCTGTTTGGCCTTGGTGGCTTTCGCGCGAAAACGGTCGATATAGCTTTGCAGATGTGCGACACGCTGCTGCTGGCTCTCATACATCGCCTGCTGTTGCGAAAGGCGCGTTGCGCGCTGAATTTCAAACGAACTGTAATTACCGGTGTACTCAAACATCGTCTGTTGTTCGATATGGATAATCTTATCGACGATCGGGTCAAGGAAATCACGATCGTGCGAGATCAGGATCAGCGTACCGGTATAACCCCGAAGCCACTTTTCCAGCCAGATGACCGCATCGAGATCGAGGTGGTTAGTGGGTTCATCAAGCAGCAACAGGTCGGAGCGGCAAATCAGCGCCTGCGCCAGGTTAAGGCGCATACGCCAGCCGCCGGAAAAGTCGCTTACCGGCCTTTCCAACTGGTCATTGCTGAAACCCAGACCGTGCAACAGGCTGGCGGCGCGTGAGCGAACGGTCCAGGCGTCGATGGCGTCCAGTTTGCCGTGTATCGTCGCAATAGCATGACCGTCGTTGCGTTCGTTGGCCTCGCGCAAAGCGGCCTCCAGATTGCGGAATTCGCGATCGCCATCAATAACATAGTCAATGGCGGGCTGTGGCAGCGCCGGGGTTTCCTGATTAACCCATGCCAGCTGCCAGCTGCCAGGGAAGGTCGCAGAGCCGCCATCGGCGCTGATCTCGTTTTTCAACAGCGAAAGCAGCGTGGATTTACCGCAGCCGTTTTTACCCACAAGGCCAACTTTTTGCCCGGGGTTGATAGTGGCAGTCGCGTTGTCCAGCAGGACGCGTACGCCGCGACGAATCTGTAACGAGGAGAAAACAATCATAAGGCGCCGTATGTTCTGACTATGTTAATTTGTCATTATGATAATGTAGTGTGGAGCGAAGCGCTCGCTCAACCGGGCCGCAATGGTAGCCCAAAATGAAGATGATACACAAAGTCATTCTGGTTGCGTCGGAACGCAGCCGCTGCACAGGCCGCCAGAAGACGTTCGGGAGGGAAAGATGTCTCAGGCAGCGAAAGTCTTGCTGTTGTATGCCCACCCAGAATCTCAGGATTCCGTGGCCAACCGGGTTTTACTTGAACCGGCGTTACAACTGCCGAATGTTACCGTGCACGATCTCTATGCACATTATCCGGATTTTTTTATCGATATCGCCTGTGAGCAGGACCTTCTGCGCCAGCATGAAGTGATCGTTTTCCAGCACCCGTTATATACCTGGAGCTGTCCGGCGCTAATGAAAGAGTGGCTGGATAGAGTGTTAAGCCGCGGTTTTGCCAGCGGAGCGGGAGGGAATCAACTGGCGGGAAAGTACTGGCGCAGTGTGATAACGACCGGAGAACCGGAGAGCGCCTACCGACGTGATGCCTACCGTTACCCGATGAATGACATTCTCCACCCTTTCGAACTGACAGCCGGTATGTGCCGTATGCACTGGATGAACCCAATCATCGTCTACTGGGCGCGGCGTCAGGCTCCCGACGAACTGAAAAGCCGCGCCCGCGCTTATGGCGACTGGCTGGCGAGCCCTGTTACGGGGGGAGGTTCAAATGGCGGGAGCTGATCTATTACTGGCAGGCGTATTATTTCTCTTTGCCGCCGTGGTGGCGGTACCGCTGGCGGCGAGATTAGGAATTGGCGCTGTACTGGGCTATCTGCTGGCAGGGATCGCCATCGGCCCCTGGGGATTGCGATTTATTAGCGATGTCGATGAAATTCTTCACTTCTCGGAATTAGGCGTCGTCTTCCTGATGTTTATCATTGGGCTGGAACTGAATCCGTCCAAGCTCTGGCGACTGAGAAGCTCTATCTTTGGCGTAGGGGCGGCACAGGTTGCTTTAAGTGCACTCATTCTTGGTGGTTTGTTAATGCTTAGCGACTTCTCGTGGCGGGCCGCGGTGGTGGGGGGAATTGGTCTGGCGATGTCCTCCACTGCGATGGCGCTGCAACTGATGCGCGAGAAAGGGATGAGCCGCAGCGAGTCAGGGCAACTGGGCTTCTCCGTATTGCTGTTTCAGGATCTGGCGGTTATCCCGGCCCTGGCATTGGTGCCTGTGCTTGTCGGTTCAGGCGACGACCATGTTGATTGGATCAAAACAGGAATGAAAGTTCTGGCCTTCTCCGGGATGCTGATCGGCGGCCGTTTTCTGCTGCGACCGGTATTCCGTTTTATTGCCGGCTCTGGCGTACGGGAGGTCTTTACCGCGGCATCTTTGCTATTGGTTCTCGGATCGGCGCTGTTTATGGAGGCGCTTGGTTTGTCGATGGCTCTGGGGACCTTTATCGCGGGAGTCCTGCTGGCAGAAAGCGAGTACCGTCATGAACTGGAAACCGCCATTGAGCCATTTAAAGGGCTCTTGTTGGGGCTGTTCTTTATTTCCGTTGGTATGGCGCTAAATATTGGCGTGCTGTACACCCATTTATTGTGGGTCATTACCAGCGTTGCGATTCTGGTGACGGTGAAAGGCGGCGTCCTGTATCTTCTGGCGCACGTGTACGGTTTACGCCGTCCGGAGCGAGTACAGTTTGCTGGCGTGCTGAGTCAGGGCGGGGAGTTTGCTTTTGTGCTGTTTTCGATTCCGGCTTCGCTTCACCTGTTTCAGAACGACCAGATGGCGCTACTGTTAGTAACGGTGACGCTGTCGATGATGACCACGCCGTTGCTGATGAGGCTGATTGATAAGGTGCTGTCGCGGCGATTCAACACGCCGGAGGAAGAGGATGAGGTTCCGTGGGTTGAAGACGATAAACCGCAGGTTATTATCGTTGGTTTTGGGCGTTTCGGCCAGGTGATTGGCCGTCTGCTGATGGCCAACAAAATGCGCATTACGGTGCTGGAGCGCGATATCAGCGCGGTGAATCTGATGCGCAAATATGGCTATAAAGTTTATTTTGGCGACGCCACGCAACTGGAACTCCTGCGCTCGGCAGGGGCGGAAGATGCGCAGTCGATTGTGATTACTTGTAACGAGCCGGAAGATACCATGAAGCTGGTGGAAATATGTCAACAACACTTTCCACATCTGCATATTCTGGCGCGCGCGCGGGGACGCGTTGAAGCACATGAACTGCTGCAGGCCGGAGTGACGCAATTCTCGCGCGAAACGTTTTCCAGCGCGCTGGAGTTAGGACGCAAAGCGCTTATCTCGATAGGTATGCATCCTCATCAGGCGCAGCGCGCGCAGTTGCACTTTCGGCGTCTTGATATGCGAATGCTGCGCGAGTTAGTGCCGGTGCAGAGTGATACGCTTCAGGTGTCCCGCGTGCGGGAAGCCCGGCGCGAGCTGGAGGAGATCTTTCAGCGAGAGATGCAAAAAGAGAGCCGGCAGTTAGATGGCTGGGACGAGTTTGAATAAAAGGTAAAGGGTATGGCGGTGCGTAAACGTTTTATTGCCGGCGCGAAATGTCCGGCGTGCCAGGCTCTGGATTCGCTGGCGATGTGGCGTGAGAATAATGTCGATATTGTTGAGTGTGTTAAGTGCGGTCACCAGATGCGTGAGGCGGATAAAGCGGTCCGTGAGCATGTACGCAAAGAAGAGCAAGTGATAGGCATTTTTCATCCGGACTAGCGTTATCGGGCGGCTTTTTTTAAGCTAGAGGGTACACGGCTGCAGAATTCCGCTACAATCTGCGCCACTATTCTTCCCATGCTCAGGAGATATCATGAAAGTAGCAAAAGACCTGGTGGTCAGCCTGGCCTATCAGGTACGTACAGAAGACGGTGTGTTGGTTGATGAGTCTCCGGTAAGCGCGCCGCTGGACTACCTGCATGGTCACGGTTCCCTGATTTCCGGCCTGGAAAATGCGCTGGGCGGTCACGAAGTGGGCGACAAATTCGACGTAGAAGTCGGCGCTAACGACGCGTACGGCCAGTACGACGAAAACCTGGTTCAGCGCGTGCCTAAAGACGTTTTCATGGGCGTTGATGAACTGCAGGTTGGCATGCGCTTCCTGGCTGAAACCGATCAGGGGCCAGTGCCGGTTGAAATTACCGAAGTGGGTGACGAACACGTTGTTGTCGACGGTAACCACATGCTGGCCGGCCAGAATCTGAAGTTCAACGTTGAAGTGGTCGCGATTCGCGAAGCAACGGCTGAAGAGCTGGAGCATGGTCATGTACACGGCGCTCATGGTCACGACCACGATCATGACCACGACCATGACGGGTGCTGCGGTGGCCACGGCCACGATCACGATCATGGCAAAGGTGGTTGCGGCGGTCACGGCGGCTGCGGTTGCCACTAATTCCGTCGCGCTAGCGCTCTGCAATAAAAAAGCGGGGAGACCCGCTTTTTTTGTGTCTCAATAGTGGGGCGGCGGCGTTTCTTCTGCCTGTGAAGCCATGTGTGACGGTTGAGTGGCCTTCAGCTTTTCCACCATCAGGCGCATATGTTCGCGCATTCTGGCCATTTCTATCTCATGGGCGGTAACGGTCTTGTTGAGGTCTTCAATAGTGATTTCCTGAAACGCCAGCCTGCTTTCCAGCTCGGCAAGGCGAGTCTCTAAAGTGCGATCGTGCATGAGTAACCTCTTCTGTCTGATCCTGCGGGCGGATTCTACTGAAGTTTCAGCATTCGCGCAGCATCGTTGGGCGCGACAGGAAACTAATTCATACAAAAATAGTCCTAAATGAGTCGATATTCAGGCACGTCTGTATATAGATTTGTTCGGCAACGTTCTATAGTACGTTTTTTGTTTTTTACGATAACCCTGGGGTGAGATGCCCCGGCCCTGGAGAAATGGATGAAATCACTGTTTAAAGTAACGCTGCTGGCGACCACAATGGCCGTCGCCCTGAATGCACCGCTGACATTTGCGGCTGATACCGCAGCGAAAGCGACCCCTGCAACGGACAGCAAATCGGCATTCAAAAATGACGATCAGAAATCTGCTTATGCGCTGGGTGCATCCCTGGGACGTTACATGGAAAACTCCCTGAAAGAACAAGAGAAACTGGGCATCAAACTGGATAAAGACCAGCTGATCGCCGGTGTGCAGGACGCGTTTGCCAATAAGAGCAAACTGTCCGACCAGGAGATCGAACAGACTCTGCAGACGTTTGAAACCCGTGTAAAAACCGCCGCTCAGCAGAAAATGGAAAAAGACGCATCTGAAAATGCGGCTAAAGGTAAAGCTTACCGCGATGCCTTTGCAAAAGAGAAAGGGGTGAAAACGTCTAAATCTGGTCTGCTGTACAAAATTGAGAAAGCCGGTACCGGTGATGCGCCGAAAGATAGCGATACTGTTGTGGTCAACTACAAAGGTACGCTGATCGATGGTAAAGAGTTTGATAACTCCTACACCCGTGGCGAGCCGCTCTCTTTCCGTCTGGACGGCGTGATCCCTGGCTGGACCGAAGGCCTGAAAAACATCAAGAAAGGCGGCAAAATCAAGCTGGTCATTCCACCAGATCTGGCTTACGGCAAAACAGGCGTTCCGGGTATCCCGGCTAACTCTACGCTGGTGTTTGACGTAGAACTGCTGGATATCAAACCGGCACCGAAAGACGATGCTAAACCGGAAGCCGCTGCTGAAGCACCAGCCGCTGACGCTAAGAAGTAATCTGATTTAAGCCGCCGCCTTCAGGGGCGGCGGCTTTTTTATTGCAGACAGATATAATTAAGACTGGAAAGAACCTCAGGCGCTGTATTACTTTAGACAGATTAATAATGATGATGAGCCTGCCCTGACAATAACGACAGGCTCCTGAAAAGGAGTGCTTTTTTTCATGTCCAGGTCGCTTTTAACCAATGAGACCAGTGAGCTTGATTTACTGGATCAACGTCCTTTTGACCAGACTGACTTCGATATCCTCAAATCCTATGAAGCGGTAGTGGACGGGTTAGCGATGCTCATCGGTTCCCACTGTGAAATCGTACTGCATTCATTGCAGGACTTAAAATGTTCCGCCATTCGTATCGCTAACGGTGAGCACACCGGCCGTCAAATTGGCTCGCCCATTACTGACCTTGCGTTGCGCATGTTGCATGATATGACAGGAGCCGATAGCAGCGTTTCCAAATGCTATTTTACTCGCGCCAAAAGCGGTGTGCTGATGAAATCGGTCACGATTGCTATTCGCAACCGCGAG
Source organism: Klebsiella sp. KE9456 (assembly GCF_043832615.1). Lineage (NCBI taxonomy): Bacteria > Pseudomonadati > Pseudomonadota > Gammaproteobacteria > Enterobacterales > Enterobacteriaceae > Klebsiella > Klebsiella sp. KE9456. The sequence continues at coordinate 4,917 of NZ_JBDYQK010000027.1, read as the reverse complement.
CACCGGGTTATTGGTCTGTTATGTATTAACATGAACCTTGATGTGCCTTTCTCGCAGATCATGAGCACCTTTATTCCGCCGGAAACGACGGAAGTGAACTCTCAGGTTAATTTTGCCTCATCAGTAGACGACCTGGTTGCCCAGACGCTTGAGTTCACCATCGAAGAGGTGAATGCCGACCGTAACGTTTCTAACAATGCCAAAAACCGTCAGATCGTATTGAATCTCTACGAGAAAGGGATCTTTGATATCAAGGATGCCATTAACCAGGTTGCCGATCGGTTGAATATCTCGAAGCACACGGTATATCTCTACATTCGCCAGTTCAAAAGCGGGGATTTCCAGGGGCTGGATAAGTAATGCGCTTTGCTATCACGGTGACTGGGCCTGCTTATGGTACGCAACAGGCCAGTAGCGCGCTGCAGTTCGCCCGCGCCGTTTTGCAGGAAGGTCACGAACTGATCAGCATCTTTTTCTATCGTGAAGGTGTCTACAACGCGAATCAACTGACGGCGCCTGCCAGCGATGAGTTTGATCTGGTTCGGGCGTGGCAGGTTCTGCATGACGAACATGCTGTCTCCTTGCATATTTGTGTCGCCGCCGCTTTACGTCGCGGAGTGACCGATGAACAGGAGGCCCGGCAGCTTGAGCTGCCTGCGCATAATTTGCAGCCAGGATTTACCTTGAGCGGGCTGGGCGCGCTGGCGGAAGCCGCGTTAACCTGTGATCGCATGGTGCAGTTTTGATGAAGCGCGTCGCCTTTATTTTTTCCTCCGCACCACACGGCTCTGCCTCGGGAAGAGAGGGGCTGGACGCCCTGCTGGCCACTTCAGCCCTGACGGAAGAGATCGGCGTTTTCTTCGTCGGCGATGGTTTATTTCAGCTACTGCCTGGGCAGCGGCCTGCCGCAGTTCTGGCGCGTGATTATATCTCCACCTTTAAACTGCTATCGCTGTACGACATCAATCAGTGCTGGTTCTGTGCCGCTTCAGGGCGTGAACGCGGCCTGAATCCGACAACGCCATTGGTTGTGGATGGCGAATGGCTGGAGCCAGAGGCGTTACGCGCCCGGCTTGATGATTTCAGCGTGATACTGCGTTTTTGAGGCTCGTATGCTCCACACACTAAGCGCATCACCCTGGCATACCGATATTTCGACAATGCTCCGCTTGATTAAAGAGGGGGACGATCTGTTGTTGCTCTCAGACGGGGTTGTTGCGGCCATCGCTGGAGGCCGTTTTGTTGAAATACTGCAATCTGCCCCCATAACTCTCTACGCTCTGCAAGACGATATTGAGGCCCGCGGGCTGACGGGGCAAATTGCGGACAGTGTCGTCAGAGTTAGCTATACTGATTTCGTCAGGCTCATCGCCAAACATCCAGGGCAGTTAGCCTGGTAACGGTGGGATCGTTGTATATTTCTTGACACCTTTTCGGCACCGCCCTAAAATTCTGCGTCCTCATATTATATGAGGCGATTTATTACGTGTTTACGAAGCAAAAGCTAAAACCAGGAGCTATTTAATGGCAACAATTAACCAGCTGGTACGCAAACCACGCGCGCGCAAAGTTGCAAAGAGCAACGTGCCGGCGCTGGAAGCCTGCCCGCAGAAACGTGGCGTATGTACTCGTGTATATACTACCACTCCTAAGAAACCGAACTCCGCACTGCGTAAAGTTTGCCGTGTGCGTCTGACTAACGGTTTCGAAGTCACCTCCTACATCGGTGGTGAAGGTCACAACCTGCAGGAGCACTCCGTGATCCTGATCCGTGGCGGTCGTGTTAAAGACCTCCCGGGTGTTCGTTACCACACCGTTCGTGGTGCGCTTGACTGCTCCGGCGTTAAAGACCGTAAGCAAGCTCGCTCCAAGTACGGCGTGAAGCGTCCTAAGGCTTAATGGTTCTCCGTTAAGTAAGGCCAAACGTTTTATATTAATGTCAAACTAAACTCGTAGAGTTTTGGACAATCCTGAATTAACAACGGAGTATTTCCATGCCACGTCGTCGCGTCATTGGTCAGCGTAAAATTCTGCCGGATCCGAAGTTCGGATCAGAACTGCTGGCTAAATTTGTCAATATCCTGATGGTAGATGGTAAAAAATCTACTGCAGAAGCAATCGTATACAGCGCGCTGGAGACCCTGGCTCAGCGCTCTGGTAAATCTGAACTGGAAGCTTTCGAAGTTGCGCTCGATAACGTGCGCCCGACTGTCGAAGTTAAGTCTCGCCGCGTTGGTGGTTCGACTTATCAGGTTCCAGTTGAAGTCCGTCCGGTTCGTCGTAATGCCCTGGCAATGCGTTGGATCGTTGAAGCTGCTCGTAAACGTGGTGATAAATCCATGGCTCTGCGTCTGGCGAACGAACTCACTGATGCTGCAGACAACAAAGGTACTGCAGTTAAGAAACGTGAAGACGTTCACCGTATGGCCGAAGCCAATAAGGCGTTCGCACACTACCGTTGGTAATCCCTTCGGAGTCATAGTCACCAGGCGGGCGCTTCAGATAAGTCGCCCGTTCTGGATAACTTAATTGAGCGCCTAAAGAAATAAACGAGGAATCAAATGGCTCGTACAACACCCATCGCACGCTACCGTAACATCGGTATCAGTGCGCACATCGACGCCGGTAAAACTACTACTACCGAACGTATTCTGTTCTACACCGGTGTAAACCACAAAATCGGTGAAGTTCATGACGGCGCTGCCACCATGGACTGGATGGAGCAGGAACAGGAGCGTGGTATCACTATCACCTCCGCCGCGACTACTGCATTCTGGTCTGGTATGGCTAAGCAGTATGAACCACATCGCGTTAACATCATTGACACCCCGGGGCACGTTGACTTCACAATCGAAGTAGAACGTTCCATGCGTGTGCTTGATGGTGCAGTAATGGTTTACTGCGCAGTTGGTGGTGTTCAGCCGCAGTCTGAAACCGTATGGCGTCAGGCAAACAAATATAAAGTTCCGCGCATTGCGTTCGTTAACAAAATGGACCGCATGGGCGCGAACTTCCTGAAAGTTGTTAGTCAGATCAAAACCCGTCTCGGCGCGAACCCGGTTCCGCTGCAGCTGGCGATTGGTGCTGAAGAAGGTTTCACCGGCGTTGTTGACCTGGTGAAAATGAAAGCTATCAACTGGAATGATGCAGATCAGGGCGTTACCTTCGAATACGAAGATATCCCGGCTGACATGCAGGATCTGGCTGACGAATGGCACCAGAACCTGATCGAATCTGCAGCTGAAGCTTCTGAAGAGCTGATGGAAAAATACCTGGGTGGTGAAGAACTGACTGAAGCCGAGATCAAAAATGCTCTGCGTCAGCGTGTTCTGAACAACGAAATCATCCTGGTAACCTGTGGTTCTGCATTTAAGAACAAAGGTGTTCAGGCGATGCTGGATGCGGTAATTGATTACCTGCCATCCCCGGTTGATGTACCTGCGATCAACGGTATCCTGGACGACGGTAAAGACACGCCGGCTGAGCGTCACGCGAGCGATGATGAGCCTTTCTCTGCACTGGCGTTCAAAATCGCTACCGACCCGTTCGTGGGCAACCTGACCTTCTTCCGCGTGTATTCTGGTGTGGTTAACTCTGGCGATACTGTACTGAACTCCGTGAAAACGGCGCGTGAGCGTTTCGGTCGTATCGTTCAGATGCACGCTAACAAACGTGAAGAGATCAAAGAAGTTCGTGCGGGCGACATCGCTGCTGCAATCGGTCTGAAAGACGTTACCACCGGTGACACCCTGTGTGACCCGGATGCGCCGATCATTCTGGAACGTATGGAATTCCCGGAGCCGGTAATCTCCATCGCCGTTGAGCCGAAAACCAAAGCTGACCAGGAAAAAATGGGTCTGGCTCTGGGCCGTCTGGCTAAAGAAGACCCGTCATTCCGCGTATGGACTGACGAAGAGTCTAACCAGACTATTATCGCCGGTATGGGTGAGCTGCACCTCGACATCATCGTTGACCGTATGAAGCGTGAATTCAACGTTGAAGCGAACGTCGGTAAACCTCAGGTTGCTTACCGTGAAGCGATTCGCGCGAAAGTTACTGATATCGAAGGTAAACACGCTAAGCAGTCTGGTGGTCGCGGTCAGTACGGTCATGTTGTTATCGACATGTACCCGCTGGAGCCGGGTTCTAACCCGAAAGGTTATGAGTTCATCAACGACATTAAAGGCGGTGTAATCCCTGGCGAATACATCCCGGCCGTTGATAAAGGCATCCAGGAACAGCTGAAAGCGGGTCCGCTGGCGGGTTACCCGGTAGTTGATCTGGGCGTGCGTCTGCACTTCGGTTCTTACCACGACGTTGACTCCTCTGAACTGGCGTTTAAACTGGCTGCGTCTATTGCCTTTAAAGAAGGCTTTAAGAAAGCAAAACCCGTTCTGCTTGAGCCGATCATGAAGGTTGAAGTAGAAACGCCGGAAGAGAACACTGGTGACGTTATTGGTGACTTGAGCCGTCGCCGCGGTATGCTGCGCGGTCAGGAATCTGAAGTTACTGGCGTTAAGATCCACGCTGAAGTTCCGCTGTCTGAAATGTTCGGATATGCAACTCAGCTGCGTTCTCTGACCAAAGGTCGTGCATCATACACCATGGAATTCCTGAAGTATGATGATGCGCCGAACAACGTTGCTCAGGCCGTTATTGAAGCCCGTGGTAAATAATCCACAGGATTAAAACCCAAGTCCCGTGCTCTCTCCGAAGGTGAGAGCACTATAGTAAGGAATATAGCCGTGTCTAAAGAAAAATTTGAACGTACAAAACCGCACGTCAACGTTGGTACTATCGGCCACGTTGACCATGGTAAAACTACCCTGACTGCTGCCATCACTACCGTACTGGCTAAAACCTACGGCGGTGCCGCTCGTGCTTTCGACCAGATCGATAACGCGCCGGAAGAAAAAG
>NZ_JBDYQK010000026.1:0-58042 GCF_043832615.1 Klebsiella sp. KE9456 | reverse complement strand
AGTTCAGGGATGCAATATCTGAATTTTTCAGCCATACGTTACCGGAGATAGCGGGTTCTCTGACGTCCCGAATTAACGATAATTTTCAGGTGCTCAAATCTGTGTCTTGAGGTTTATTGGGTATATATCCTGGGTATCGGTTAACAAACGTGGAACAGCGACAGGCCCGAATGAAAGCGGCGACCATCACATCGTTCCCGCTCAATAGCTTAACCAGTAAGCGCACTCCCTAAATCCCAACAAAGTGTCATTCTCTGGGGAGAATGATGATATTTCGCACACCGGAGCCCTGATGGCTTATCCGTCAGGCCGCGTAGTGTCATATCTGGACGTTGCCACAATGATATTATCGTTGAGAAACGAAACAGATAACGACAGATATTTATCTTTTTATGTCGCGGACAGCGGATATATCAAGGCAAATATTCTGCACATTGACGATTATTGGGTATACTTCAATGTGCAGATTGCACTGCTTCAGGATTTTGCGGTTATGACGGGTGTATCAAGACGTACATCGTGAATGTTGAAGTGGATTAGAACCCGGGTTATCGGGTCTGATGAAAATGTTCATCGTGAAACAGTAATGGAGATAGGGATAGATGGGATTATTAAGTTTTGTGAAAGAAGCGGGCGAAAAAGTCTGGGATGCCGTATCCGGCGGCAGCAAGGAAGATCAGGCCGATAAGCTGAAAAAACACATTGATAGCCTTAACCTGCCTGGTGCCGAAAAGGTCAATATTGATGTCGCGGACGATGGTACCGCGACGGTGACGGGCGACGTCGGCTCACAGGAAGATAAGGAAAAAATTCTGGTAGCGGTAGGTAACGTCACCGGGATTGGGCAAGTCAATGATAGCGTTACTGTGACGCAAAGCGGGGCGGAAAGCCGTTATTACACGGTGAAATCCGGCGATACCCTGAGCGCCATCTCGAAAGCAATGTATGGCTCCGCCAATGACTACCCGCGTATTTTTGAAGCCAATAAACCGATGCTGACGCATCCTGACAAGATCTATCCGGGTCAGGTACTGATTATCCCGGCGAAGTAAGTCGTGAATTAAAGATTATTAGCAATGTTTGTAGGGAGTCGGCAATGGGATTATTCGATCTAATCGGCGGCATGTCTGGCGGGCAGGCTGGCAAGGCTGAGCAACTTCAGGCGATCATGGCCTGGATTGAACAGCAGGGCGGTATCCAGGGAATTCTGGAAAAATTTCGCAACGGCGGCTTAGGTGAAATCGTCGAGTCGTGGCTTAGCCAGCAGAGCAATATGCTGGTAAATAGCGAGCAGATCGCTTCGGTGTTTGGTTCGCCTGCGCTACAGGAACTCGGCGCGAAACTGGGCATTGATTCGCAAACCGCCTCGGCGCTAATTGCCGAATACTTGCCAAAAATCGTCGATGGTCTGTCACCGCAGGGCGAAGCATCGGCTGAGGGCGATCTGGTCTCTGCAGGGATTAATCTGCTGAAAGGTAAGTTATTTAGTTAGATTTACGTCATTTGAGTATTCACGCGTGGCAAATTACAGGCCTGTATTCAGGCCTGAGACTGATGATAAACCTGTATCAGATATTGTGCCCGCATTTGCGCCGGGCGGCGGCTAACGCCTTGCCCGGCCTACAAAAATTATGATATCAATAGGTTACACATCACCTGTCGGTCCGCGCAAGCGAAACGCCGCCGGGCGATTCCTGAACAATGCACGCGGATGACTGCCCCCTAACTGACCAGCATTATTCTCGCCGCTACCCGTATCCCAGAACCGGCACAACCCGATCGCACCTGAACCACTACAGATCAGGCGCTGAGGATTAATTTTTGGCGATCAAACGTTCCGGTAACAAAAAGCTGAAACACGTGCCTTTACCCGGCGTACTCTCAATTTCCAGACGGCTGTCGTGATGACTAATGGCATGCTTGACGATCGCCAGCCCCAGTCCACTGCCGCCGGTCTGCCGCGAACGCGCTTTATCCACCCGATAAAAACGTTCAGTCAGGCGTGGAATATGTTCCGGCGCGATCCCCGGCCCGTTGTCCTCCACACGGAACAACGCCCCGTGCGGCGCACGCTGCCAGCTAACGGTGATTTCCGTTCCCGCCGGGGTATGATTAACCGCGTTATACACCAGATTGGAAATCGCGCTACGCAACTGTTCTTCATTGCCCAGCACTTTTAGCGCCTGATCGACTGAAAAATGCAAAACATGCTTCTGCTGGCTTAGCGTTTGTGCCTCGCGTTCAACGAGCCGCAGCATCATCGGAACATCAATTTTATCGTTCATCGCCAGCACCGGCGCCGCTTCAATTCGCGACAATGTCAACAACTGTTTCACCAGCCCTTCCATACGCTGCGTTTGCTCGCGCATGGTGTGTAACGCTTTTTCGCGCGTGGCCCCGGCCAGTTCCTGCTCCTGCATCATCTCCAGATACCCCTGCAATACCGTCAGCGGGGTACGTAACTCGTGGCTGACATTGGCAAAAAAATTACGCCGCGCCCCTTCGAGATTGTGCATCTGCGTAACATCGCGCGCCACCATCAACAGTTGATTATCGCTATAGGGCATCACGCGAATTTCCAGATGGCGGGCATTATTCAGCACCAGATTAAGCGGTTTTGAAAAGTCTCTGTATTTCAGATAGTGGGTAAATTCAGGATAGCGCAGAAGATTAAGGATATTCTGCCCATTATCATCCGGCCAGCGCAGATTCAGCAGTTGCTGGGCCAGACCGTTGCACCAGAACATGACGCCATCTTCCGTGGTCAGCACCACCGCATCAGGCAGAGATTCCGCACCGCTGCGAAAACGCTTAATCAGGCTACCCAGTTCGCGTCGACGCTTTTTATTACGCATCTGCATCTGATGCAGACCGTACAACAGCGGTTCCCAACTGCCGCTGCCAGGCGGCGGCGTCATGCTGCGATCAACCCACAGCCACCACGACAGGCGCATAAGATTCCAGAAATGCCAGATAAGAAGCGTTGTCACCGCCGCTAACAGAAACCACGGCAGATGACCCAAAAGCGCCCCGAGGATCAGGGCCGGGATACAACACAAGAAAAGCTCAAGCGCCAGCCTTTTCCATGACAGCCGTTCCAGCACGGGTCACACTCCTGTCAACATTCAGAAACGGGTAGAGAAACGATATCCCGTGCCGCGAACCGTTTGCACCATCCGATCATGGCCGCTATGTTCCAGCGCTTTACGCAGACGACGAATATGCACGTCCACCGTTCGGTCTTCTACATAGACGTTAGTTCCCCAGACATGATTCAGCAACTGTTCGCGGCTATAGACCCGTTCCGGATGTGTCATGAAGAAGTGTAATAATTTAAACTCCGTTGGCCCCATCTCCAGCGGATTTTCGCCGGTCATCACGCGATGTGAAGACGGATCGAGGCTCAGCCCCTGCATCTCAATCACCTCTTCCACCGCCATCGGCGAAATGCGTCGCATCACGGCCTTAATCCGCGCCACCAGCTCTTTCGGTGAGAATGGTTTGGTAATGTAATCATCCGCTCCGGTTTCCAGCCCGCGGACGCGATCTTCCTCTTCGCCGCGTGCGGTCAGCATCACCACCGGAATATCGCGGGTCATCGCTTCACGCTTAAGTTGTTTAATAAACTGCAGACCTGACCCACCCGGCAGCATCCAGTCAAGGAGGATCAAATCAGGCCAGGGTTCATTGAGTTGATTAACCGCGCTGTCAAAATCTTCCGCCTCAACCGGCTGAAAGCCGTTTTGCTCCAGCACAAAGCAGACCATTTCACGGATTGGAGCTTCATCTTCAACGACCAGAATTCTTCTCGCCATTATTTACCCTGTATTTTTTAGCCATCAGTATAGAAGTGCGCGGCCATTATGCGTCAGATTTATGACAGATTTATGAAAAAATGACGGACTGATGAACACGGATTTTGAATTATGACACGGACTTAACTCACCGCAGAGCGGTGTTATCCGGGGTGCTTAAAGGCGGCACGGGAGCAGGTCTCTGGCGCACAGGTAACGATGTCACCGGGGCGAGCGTAGCCAACACATAAGCAACCAGGAGTATGACAGGTATATAATACCGCTTACGTTTTTTCGCTAAGGGACCACTATGCGCATCCTTCACACGTCAGACTGGCATCTGGGCCAGAATTTTTACAGCAAAAGTCGCGCCGCTGAGCACCAGGCATTTCTCGACTGGCTGCTGTCCCGCGCACAGGAGCATGACGTTGATGCGATTATTGTCGCTGGCGATATTTTTGATACCGGCTCTCCGCCAAGCTACGCGCGCGAGCTGTATAACCGTTTTGTCGTTCAGCTACAGCAAACCGGCTGCCAGCTGGTGGTGCTGGCAGGAAACCACGATTCAGTGGCGACGCTTAATGAATCGCGGGACATTCTCGCCTTCCTGAAAACCACGGTGGTGGCCAACGCGGGTCACGCTCCCTTTATTTTGCCGCGGCGCGACGGTTCACCGGGGGCCATTTTTTGCCCGGTGCCCTTCCTGCGCCCGCGTGAACTGGTGACCAGCCAGGCCGGACACTCCAGCGGCGAAAAGCAGCAGCAGCTTCTCAACGCCATCAGCGACTACTACCAGCAGCAATACCAGCAGGCCTGCGCCCTGCGCGGCAACCAACAACTGCCAATTATTGCCAGCGGCCATTTAACCACCGTCGGCGCCAGCAAAAGCGATGCAGTTCGCGAAATCTATATCGGTACTCTCGATGCTTTCCCGGCAAGCCACTTCCCCCCTGCCGATTATATCGCGCTCGGCCATATACACCGGGCGCAGATCGTCGGCGGCTGCGAGCATATTCGCTATAGCGGCTCGCCCATCCCGCTGAGCTTTGATGAAACCGGAAAAAACAAAAGCGTCAATCTGGTGACCTTTCGTGACGGCCGCCTGGCGGAGGTCACGCCCCTTATCGTGCCCATCACCCAGCCGCTGGCGGTCTTAAAAGGCGATTTCGCCAGTATTGGCGAGCAGCTTAATCAATGGCAAAGCGACGATCGGTCACCTGCCGTATGGCTGGATATCGAAATCACCAGTGATGAATATTTACATGATATTCAAAGGAAAATTCAGGAAAAGACCGAAACGCTCCCGGTAGAAGTGCTGCTGGTGCGCCGCAGCCGCGACCAGCGCGAGCGCATTCTGGCGGGAGAAAGACGGGAAACCCTCAACGAACTACGGGTCGAGGATGTCTTCGCCCGTCGTCTGGCGCTGGAAACCCTGGAAGAGGCGCAACAGCAACGCCTGGAACACCTGTTTAATGCAACCCTGCATAGCCTGAACGGTGAGGACCGCCTGTGAAAATCCTGAGCTTACGCCTGAAAAATCTCAACTCGTTAAAAGGTGAATGGAAAATCGATTTCACCCGCGAGCCGTTCGCCAGCAACGGACTGTTCGCCATCACCGGGCCAACGGGTGCCGGGAAGACCACGCTGCTGGATGCCATCTGCCTCGCGCTGTATCACGAAACCCCGCGCCTGAGCAGCGTGTCGCAATCGCAAAACGATCTGATGACCCGCGATACCGCCGAGTGCCTGGCGGAAGTGGAATTCGAAGTTAAAGGTACCGCCTACCGCGCCTTCTGGAGCCAGAACCGGGCAAGAAACCAGCCGGACGGTAATCTGCAGGCCCCGCGCGTCGAACTGGCGCGCTGCGACGACGGCAAAATCCTCGCTGATAAAGTCAAAGATAAGCTGGAGATGACCGCCTCGCTCACCGGGCTGGACTACGGCCGCTTCACCCGTTCAATGCTGCTATCGCAGGGGCAATTCGCCGCCTTCCTCAACGCCAAACCCAAAGAGCGTGCCGAATTGTTGGAAGAGCTAACCGGCACCGAAATTTACGGCCAGATTTCCGCTCTGGTCTTTGAAAAACATAAGCTCGCTCGCGTTGAGCTGGAAAAAATACAGGCCCTGGCCTCCGGCGTCCTGTTGCTGAGCGATGAACAGCAGCAGTCACTCCAGAAAAGTTTGCAAGCGCTTACTGATGAAGAAAAACAGCAGATTAGCGAACAGACCCGTCTACAACATGCGTGTCAGTGGCTGGTGCGTCGCGACGAACTGACAGCGGAAGACCGAAAAGCGCAGGCCGCGCTGCGCGAGGCCCGACAGGCTCTCGAACAGGCCCAGCCGCAGTTGACTGCGCTACTCAATGCGCAGCCTGCGGAGCATTTACGCCCGCACTGGACGCGTCAGCAGGAACAAACCGCCGCGCTGGCGCAAATTCGCCGCCAGAGAGAAGAAGTAAATGCTCGCTTACATGAGAAATTACGCTTACGGGCTGGCATTCGTCTCGCCGCGCAGCAACAGTCAGAACGCCTGCACGCTCTCCGGCAAACGCTATCAGCATGGCTGAAAGAGCACGAGCGCTATCAACAATGGGAAAATGCGCTGGCGGGCTGGCGGGCGGCGTTTCAACAACAATCACGTGACACCCAGCAGCAATCCGCATTACAACAGCGTCTGGAGGAAGCCAGCCGCAAACTGGCCGAGCTACCGTCCGCCAGCCTGACGCTGGATGCCGAACAGGTCAGCGCCGGACTGTCTCTGCACGCCGCCGCCCGGCCGCTTCGCCAGCAACTCTCTGCTCTGCATAGCCAGTTGCAACCACTGGGCCAACGTCTGGAACAGCTCAATCGCGCCGGGCAGACCAGTAAGCAGGAGCAGACGCAACTGGAAGCCACGCTGGCCCGGCGTCGTCAGGCATATAAAGAAAAAAATCAGCAGTTCAGCGATGTCAAAGCCTTGTGTGAACTGGAAGCGCGTATCGCCAGTCTGGAGGCTGAACGTACCCGCCTGCAGCCCGGCTCGCCCTGCCCGCTCTGTGGCTCTGAACAACACCCGGCCATCGCCGCATATCAGGCGCTGGCTCCTGACGTTAATCAGGCGCGGCGCGATGCGCTTGAGCGTGAAGTCAAACAACTGGCGGAAGCTGGCGCGCTGGTACGTGGCGAGCTGGATGCGTTGCTTAAGCAGCAGCAAAAAGAAGCCGCCGAGAAAGCATCACTTCTTCAGCAGAAGCAAGCGCTTACATTACAGTGGCAAGAGACGATCGCTGGATTGAATATCAACCTGACGCCGCAGGACGATATTCCCGGCTGGCTAAATACGCAGCAAGAGCATGAACAGCGACTGTACCAGCATCAACAGCGTCTGGCCTGGCAGACCCGACAGCAGGAGAGCCAACAGCAGCTACAGCAGCTGCGGCAAGAACACGCGCAGCGTAGCGCCGCGCTGGAGAGTGAACTGGCCGCATTCGCCCTTAGCTTACCCGCCGCGGACCAGGCCGCGGGCTGGCTGGCGCAGCGGGAAGAAGAGAGCCGCAGCTGGCAAGCTAAACAGAACGAATTAACGGCCCTGCAGGAACAAATCCAACGGCTTTCGCCGCTGCTGGAGACCCTGCCGGAAACGGAGCAGCAGACCGAGCCTGCGTCGATCGAGGGCTGGCGTCAGGTACACGATGACTGCCTGGCGCTCCAGAGCCAGTGGCAAACGCTGGGGCAGCAGGAAAACCAATTACAGGCCCAACTGACAGAGACCGCACAACAGTTCAGCGCCGCGCTGGCCGCCAGCCCGTTTGCCGATCGGCAGGCGTTTCTCGCCGCGCTGCTGGATGAAGAAACGCGCCAGCGGCTCGAAAACCTGAAGAAGACACGGGAAAGCTCGCTACAGCAGAATCAGGCGCTGGCGCTGCGGGCCCGCGCCGCGCTGGATAGCCATAGCCAGCAACCGCCGCAGGAAAGCGATAGTAGCCAGCCGCTTGAGCAGGTGCGGGAAAAGCTCCAGCTGTTGACATCGCAGTTGCGGGAAAACAGCGCTCGCCAGGGCGAAATTCGCCAGCAGTTGAAGCAGAATGCCGAAAATCAGCAGCGTCAACAGACGTTACGCCAGCAGATGGAGCACGCCGCGCAAGAAGTGGATGACTGGGCGTGGCTGAACTCACTTATCGGCTCCAAAGAGGGCGATAAGTTCCGTAAGTTTGCGCAAGGCCTGACGCTGGATAACCTGGTGTGGCTGGCCAACCATCAGCTCAACCGCCTGCATGGCCGTTATCTGCTACAGCGTAAGGCCAGTGAAGCGCTGGAACTGGAAGTGGTAGATACCTGGCAGGCGGACGCGGTACGCGATACGCGGACGCTTTCCGGCGGCGAGAGTTTTCTTGTCAGCCTCGCGCTGGCGCTGGCACTGTCCGATCTGGTGAGCCATAAAACGCGGATCGATTCGCTGTTTCTTGATGAGGGCTTCGGTACGCTCGATAGCGAAACCCTTGATACCGCGCTGGATGCGCTGGACGCACTGAATGCCAGCGGCAAAATTATCGGCGTGATCAGCCATGTCGAGGCAATGAAAGAACGCATTCCGGTACAGATTAAGGTAAAGAAAATCAATGGGCTGGGCTATAGCCGTCTGGATAAGATCTTCGCGGTGGAGTGAGGCGCGGCTTCGCTGGTGCGCCCCGCCCCATTTGGTGAGCCCGCAATCAATCAGCGACGACCTGAGCGCTGAAAGTCATAATATCCAGAGGCGAAAACACAGCTCGCTTCTGAAATAACACGAGTTACACCGATTTACAGCGGCCACAGCCAGGCCGCTCCGCGCACGCCGCTGGAGTCACCGTGCGCCGCTTTACGAATCGGCGTCTCGCATTCGCCGCCGAATACCCACGGTTTCAGCAAATTCGGCACCGTCTGATACAATCGGTCAACGTTGCTCATTCCCCCGCCCAGTACAATAACGTCCGGATCGAGGATATTCACGACGTGCGCCAGTGATTTCGCCAGCCGCATCTCATAGCGGCTCAGCGCCAGTTCCGCCAGCGGATCTCGCTCGCCGACGCGCTGCATAATCTCGCTCCCCTTCAGCGAATGACCGCTTAAGCGATGATAATCAGTAGTAAAACCGGTGCCGGAAATAAATGTTTCAATACAGCCCTGCTTGCCACAATAGCAGGGCACCTCTTCCCGATAGCGCAGTTCGTCGTCATCCATCCACGGCAGCGGATTATGCCCCCACTCGCCCGCCGTCCCGTTACCGCCAATATGCGCGCGACCGTTAAGCGCCACGCCAGAACCACAGCCGGTGCCAATAATCACCGCAAATACCGTTTGCGCCCCGGCCGCCGCGCCATCCACCGCTTCCGAAACCGCAAGGCAGTTCGCATCGTTCGCCAGCCGTATTTCCCGTCCCAGGCGCTGACTGAGGTCTTTATCAAACGGCTGACCGTTGAGCCAGGTCGAATTAGCATTTTTAACTACGCCCGTATAGGGCGAAATTGAACCAGGGATGCCGATACCGACCGTACCTTTCTGCCCGCTGGCCTGCTCAGCCATCTCCACCAGCGAGGCTATCGTCTCTATCGTCTGCCGATAATCCTCTCTCGGCGTCGGCAAACGGTGGCGAAATAACTGCTCCCCCTGGTCGCTTAGCGCGATGACTTCCGTTTTTGTTCCACCTAAATCAATCCCAATACGCACTGTTAGTTCCTCACCCCGATTAACAATGCAAGCATAGCGACAATTCGCTATCATGCCCGCTGGATTTAATAAAAAAGCCGTGGAAATTATCATGCTTTGGTTCAAAAATTTAATGGTTTACCGTCTCAGCCGCGACATTTCCCTGCGCGCGGAGGAGATGGAAAAACAGCTTGCCGGTCTGGCGTTTACTCCGTGCGGCAGCCAGGATATGGCCAAAACCGGTTGGGTACCGCCGATGGGTTCGCACAGCGATGCGCTGACGCATACCGCAAATGGCCAGATCGTTATCTGCGCGCGTAAAGAAGAGAAGATTCTGCCATCGCCGGTGATCAAACAAGCGCTGGAAGCGAAGATCCTCAAGCTGGAAGCTGAACAGGGCCGCAAGCTGAAGAAAACCGAAAAAGATTCGCTGAAAGATGAAGTGCTGCACGCCCTGCTGCCGCGCGCCTTCAGCCGCTTTAGCCAGACCATGATGTGGCTCGATACCGTCAACGGATTGATTATGGTGGACTGCGCCAGCGCTAAAAAAGCGGAAGACACGCTGGCGCTGCTGCGTAAAACCCTGGGCTCGCTGCCGGTTGTCCCTCTGGCTATGGAAACCCCGATCGAGCTGACGCTAACCGAGTGGGTACGTTCCGGGACCGTCGCTCAGGGCTTCCAGCTACTGGACGAAGCGGAGCTGAAAGCTATGCTGGAAGATGGCGGTGTGATCCGCGCGAAAAAGCAGGATCTGGTCAGCGACGAGATCGCCGTGCACATTGAAGCCGGTAAAGTCGTGACCAAACTGGCGCTCGACTGGCAGCAGCGTATTCAGTTCCTGATATGCGATGATGGTTCGATTAAACGTCTGAAGTTCTGCGATGAATTGCGCGATCAAAATGAAGATATTGACCGGGAAGATTTCGCTCAACGCTTTGATGCGGACTTTATTCTGATGACCGGCGAACTGGCAGCGTTGATTCAGAATCTGGTGGAAGGATTAGGCGGCGAAGCGCAGCGTTGATATTCTGAGCTCCTTCCTGCACCGGCAGGAAGGAGCTCAGGCGATGTCCCGTAGCAGGTCGTTGCGTCTAAAGCCCGGCATCGGCCCCCACACGCTATTGCGGGACACGGCCTGACATTACAGATAGCGGCATAAATAAGACGTTGGCTCAGCCACCTGCAAATTAAACTCGCTATTTCCCGGAACGTTGAATACTTCACCGGCGGCGTACACTTTCCACTCAGTCTCGCCCGGAAGAAGCACGTTCAGCGCACCGCTAACCACGGTCATCTCTTCCGGCTGCCCGGTGCCAAAGGTATATTCCCCTTCCGCCATCACGCCAACGCTGGCGCGACCGGTGCTGCTGCTGGTGAAACCAATAGATTTTACTTTTCCGTCAAAGTATTCATTGCTTTGAAGCATAAACTCGCCCTTATGATCTTGTGTTGAAGGCACAATATAGGGGGCGCTCGTTACCCCTGTCACGTAAAATTAACGCACGACGGCAGGTTAAACTAATAGTTCTGCCGCCAACCGAGAAACCAGCACATTTGACAACAGAACCGGGATATCCAGCGCTTTTTGTAACACGTCGCGATGCTTCTGGTGATAGCAAAGACAATCCATCATCAGCACATCCGCCCCCTGCTCGATTAACTCCCTGCCCGCCGCCAGTAAGTCGTCGTCGCTACCGGTAACGGGATTCGCCAACGCATAGTAGGGCGTATTTTTTAACACCCGCCATTTCTCCCGCTGCAACGGCAAAATCTCTTCAACCGGAACAATCACGCCGACCTGATGCCCATCAACAATCGATGCAACGAGCGGCGGGATAATTCTTTGCGGCTCAAGCAGAATCGCATTATTCGCGGTAAAATCGCCGAATGGATGGGTACTCATCAATAAAATAAGATCATAATTTTGTTTGTCGAGCATGGCGATAATGCGACGTAAATCGCGCTCAACCTTGTGCCGGGAGACCGGTATGATTTGCTTATCGCTGAGCAAGATCAGCAGCGTCTCCTCACCAGCTTCAGCGCCATAGTCTTGAATAACCTCTTCGCGCGTCATTTTGCCTGACAGGCTAATGTGGACAATCTGCTCTTCCCTGATATGTTCGGTCAAAAGCGGCAACATCTCCACCACCGGTACCACCCCAATGGTCAAAATAGCCATCAATGCACTACTCATATCATGTACCTTTTACTGCCACTGTTTTAAAACGAGCTTCTATTTACGACTTCTGCCCCCTGTTGGCTGAAAATCAACCGTCAAGAAGCGTAGCAGGTTACAGCTAATATGGCATGTAAAGATTCCAGAAACATCAAAAACGCTCCTGAAAAAACCAGCATCAGATAATCATTAGTACCGCTGATAAATTAAAGATGTGATATATGCCCGGTAACGATCTTTTCAGAACATATCCCGGGCGTGAGGGGGAATTATGATTTGTCAGGATCTTCATAGCGCCGTTTAGCATCCAGCGCTTCCTGTTCAGTGGGGTGTTCACTGATGAGCGAGTTCGGGGCAGGATAGTCAGCACGCAGTTCATACCAGGTTACCGTTTGGCCCTGCGGACCTTTTTCGACCGTAACAATACGCGCTTCTCTTGGATAGGGGGGTCTGGTCGGCATAGCGCTTCCTTTTTTATCTCGTGGATCCTAAAGTATAGGCGTTGCCGATCCGTTGTCCGTAAGCAAATTCTTAACTGGTATAGCTCACACCGCACACTGTCGCCATAATCTGTTCAACCACCTCATCCGGCGTAGCGGTGGCATCAATAATATGGTGCGCAGCCGTACGATACAGGGCTTCCCGTTGCGCCAGTATTTCGCCGACTTCATCACGAACGGGTTTTCCGGTCAGCGTCGGACGTTGCTCCGCTTTCGGATAGGCTTCCAGACGCTCAATCAGCGTCGAAACCGAGGCTTCAAGATAGATCACCACACCATTTTCACGCATAAACTGACGATTGTACTCACTGAGAATAATGCCGCCGCCGGTCGCAATAATCGTCGCTGGCTGCGAGACTCTTTCTAAAGCCTGAGTTTCCAGCGCACGGAAGCGCTCCCAGCCTTCCTGCTGAACGATAGCCGCGACCGTGCGCTGCTCATGTTCCTGCAGCTCATGATCAGTATCCGCAAACTGGTAGTTACGCGCTCGCGCGAGGGCGTGACCAATCGTCGTTTTACCGCAGCCGCGAGGCCCGACAAGAAAAATTAGCTGTGTCATTACCGAAGACCCCTTGGTTCCGCCATTGTGGTGCGGATAAATGAAAGCGAAAAGAGAAGCAATAGTACCGCAAACTTACTCAACACCAACCGTAAAATAAACGTTACACACCATCAATAAAACCTTTCACCTTACTTTACGAAAGGATATTGAATGTAAACTTATCATTGCACGTGGTGTTATGCTAGCTTTACTTTTATGCGAAAGCTATTTTTTGTTCTCAGTCTGGCGTAAACAGTAACACATTTCCGCATAGCTTTACGTAGTAACATATTTACAACACCCGTGTTTCAGAGCGACTCTGACGCCAACCAATCAGTATGACAGAGGAATGTATCATGCAATCTGAAGAGCAACGCCTTATTGATGGACTGTTTTCCCGGCTGAAAGAGGCCGAGACCCGCAGCGCATCACGCGATGCCGACGCCGAGGAGCAGATTGCCCGGCACATCAAAGAGCAGCCTTTCGCCCCTTACTATATGGCGCAAACCATCCTGATTCAGGAAGCGGCAATTAAACAGCTCAATGCCCGTATCCAGGCGCTGGAAAACCAGGTGACGCAACTTCAGGCCGCGAAACCCAGCAGCGGCGGGTTCCTTTCCGGCCTGTTCGGCGGCGGTCAGTCCCGTGGTTCCGCCCCGATTCCCGGCGCAGAGCAGTATGCTCGCCCGCAGACGCCTCCCCAGCCGCAGTACGCCCCACAGGCGCAGCAGCAAAACTATGCGCCTCAGGCGACCCGCAGCGGCGGCGGTTTTATGGCCGGCGCGCTGCAAACAGCAGCCGGCGTCGCCGGCGGCGTGGTGCTGGGGAACATGTTGACTCATATGTTTAGCGGTTCACACCCGCAGGAGATCGTCAACATTATTGAAGAGCAACCGCAGCCGGACCTGAGCCAGCCGCAGGACAGCAATGTCGCGGACGATACGTTCCGCCAGGATGACGGCCAATTCCTTGCCGACAATAATGACTATGATTCCGACTTTGATGCCGGTTTTGGCAACGATGATTTCGGCAGCGGCGACGATGACAGCTGGGTTTAACTCTGCTGACGCCTGACGTCTGACAGCCACTTCTCCAGCGCGGCGGCAAATTGCTGGCGATCGCGCTGAGATAAACTATCCGGACCACCGGTCTGCACGCCGCTGGCACGCATAGTTTCCATGAAATCGCGCATCGTCAGGCGTTCGCGAATGGTCGCCTCGCAGTAACGTTCGCCGCGCGGATTTAACGCCGCGGCGCCTTTTGCCAGAACGTCGGCAGCCAGCGGGATATCCGCGGTAATCACCAGATCGCCTGCGGCGCATAACCGAACGATTTCGTTATCCGCCACATCGAAACCCTGCGCCACACGTAGAGTACGGATAAAACGCGAGGGCGGAACCCGTAGCGGCTGATTGGCCACCAGCGTCAGCGAGGTTTGTGTACGCTCGGCGGCGCGGAACAAAATATCTTTAATCACATTCGGACATGCATCCGCATCAACCCAAATAGCCATTACGGCTCCTGTCGACAAAAAAGAGAAGTCATATTGTCACCTGCTTTTACCTTTCGTGAAAGCGACAAGGTGATAAGCTATGTCTCTAACGATAAAACAAGTAAAGGGGATTGATGATGGAGAAAAAAATCGGCTTTATCGGCTGCGGCAACATGGGGAAGGCCATTCTGGGCGGCCTGATCGCCAGCGGACAGGTACAGCCGGGGCAAATCTGGGTCTATACCCCGTCGCCGGAAAAAGTGGCAGCCCTGCATGACCAGTACGGCATTAATGCGGCGCAAAGCGCACAGGAAGTCGCTCAGGTGGCAGATATCGTTTTCGGCGCTGTAAAGCCGGGGATTATGGTCAAAGTGCTTAGCGATGTGGCTTCCAGCCTGAATAAAGACTCGCTGGTCGTTTCGATTGCCGCTGGTGTGACTCTCGACCAACTGGCGCGCGCGCTGGGCCACGACCGTAAAATCGTCCGCGCAATGCCTAACACCCCTTCACTGGTGAACGCAGGTATGACATCCGTCACGCCAAATGCGCTGGTCAGCCCCGAAGAAACGGCTGATATCCTGACCATCTTCCGTTGCTTCGGCCAGGCGGAAATCATCGCTGAGCCAATGATTCACCCGGTAGTTGGCGTCAGCGGTTCCGCACCGGCTTACGTATTTATGTTTATCGAAGCGATGGCCGATGCCGCTGTGCTCGGTGGGATGCCACGCGCGCAGGCCTACAAATTCGCCGCGCAGGCGGTGATGGGTTCGGCCAAAATGGTGCTCGAAAGCGGCGAACATCCGGGTACGCTGAAAGATATGGTGTGCTCGCCTGGCGGTACCACGATTGAGGCCGTACGCGTACTGGAGGAGAAAGGTTTCCGCTCCGCCGTTATTGAAGCGATGGCGAAATGCATGGAGAAATCAGAGAAACTCAGTCGTTCCTGATTGATCCCCCGGTGCCGGTTGAAAGCGGGTGAGGTTCCCCACCCGTTTGTTGTTATTTTTTCAGGCAAGTGCCCATAAATTTGCTTCGATCATCCCCTTTCAAAGACTGCCGGGTCGCCTGACTGTTGCAGTCGCGCATTTTTTGCTGCTGCGGCGTCAGGGTTTTGCCGTCCTGGGTTGTTGCATTTTTCTTCAGGCAGTTGCTCATAAACGTTTTACGTTCATCCCCTTTCAGCGACTTTGAAGAGGCGGCTTTATTACAGGCGCTCATCTTCTGCTGCTGCGGTGTTAACGTTTTTTCCGCAGCGCTGGCCCCTGTCATAAATACCAGGCCCAAAAGTAGCGTCGCAAGCAAGTTTATTTTCATCGTACATCCTTCTTTGAGTGAATCTTTGTAATTCTGGTCGCTAATGGAAAAAAAACCAGTCGGCAACGAAAATTCGTCGCTGACAGCCAATGCCAGGGCAGAGGGACGAGCGAAACGTCCCCCTGTCCGTTCACAGACAATGAATACGAAGAATATCCTGGTGTTCACAGTGAACGGAACAGGTCGCAGACCAAAATCTGAAGGAAATAAGGCACATGCCATTTTTGCCAAAACCACCTGAAAAGCGACATTCAGGCTGACAGGCATTCATCACCGGCAGCGGTCTATCACAGATTCAGCGCCGCTTTCATGGTGTAGAACAGATCGGTCTGGTCCGTTAACCCCACCACATTTGCCGCATATGGGCCGTAAGCAGCAATACGCAGTTGGGTTCCGGTATGCTCCATCGACGCCGCTTCTGAATTGCCGTAGCTTATCACCATCACCGAGCCGTCTTTCGTATTCAGCGCCTGAGTCAGGCCGGGAGCTTTCGTCTCCGCCGGGATAATCTGGCTGGAATGCGCATGATCGGCGGTAACGATAACCAGGGTATTACCGTCTTTTTGCGCAAACGCCAGCGCCTTCTGCACGGCTTCATCCAGATCAACGGTTTCCCCGATCTGACCACAGGGATTCGCCGCATGGTCCTGTTTATCAATCGAAGCGCCTTCCACCTGCAGGAAAAAACCTTTCTCATTGCCGCTCAGCAGATCGATGGCTTTTTCAGTCATCTGCGCCAGCGTCGGTACCGAAGCGTCACGTTTGGGATTTGGGGTACAGGTTACCGCCGCCTGCTCGATATTACCGTGATAAGACGCTTTCGGACCTTGCCAGCGTACCGGCATATTGCCCTGGGAGAAGAGTCCCAACAACGGTTTGTCCTGATTTGCCTGGCTAACGGCAGCCAGAGAACTGGCATCAGTGACAATTTGATAGCCGCGTGCAACAGCCTGATCGTGCAGAGTTTTCCCCTGCCACTCGCCAGCCGTGGCGATTTCAGCGAAGGTTTTCGCCCCGCCGCCAAGCGTCACATCGGCTCGGGCATTCAACAGTTGTTCAGTAATGGAGCCTTTACCGCCCTTTTCCAGCGCATTGCTGGCACATTTTTCACGGGTTACGCTCGGACCATAGCATTTACGTGAAGTGACGTGCGCCACCAACGCGGCTGGCGTCGCATCCTGCAGTTCCGCCGTTGAGACGTTACCGGTCGCTAACCCCGCCGCTTTAGCCAGCTCAAGAATGGTTTGATGAGATTTTTCATGAATGTCGACGCCCAGCGCGCCATTATAGCTTTTCACACCGGTCGTCCACGCGGTCGCGGAGGCGGCTGAGTCCGTGACATAATTCGGCTTACCGGTTTTTTTGTCCAACGAATAATGGGTGTACTGACCAGTCAGCGGCAGCGCGTCAATACCTTTAAAAAAACCGCCGGCCCCTTCAGCATAATTACGCGCGGCGGTAATTTCAGCATCACCCATTCCATCGCCAATCAGCAAAATAATATTTTTAGCTGGCTTATTAATTAACGACGCTCGCAGGGCCTCCGTCCGATCGCTGCTTAAACGCCGCGCGCCGCCCGGCGTAGTAATATCACCCTGAGCGGCCCGACTTTCCAAAAGCGGCATCATTGTTGTTTCTGCGTGAATAACCGGGGCGCCCAACAGAGGTAGCAAAGCAATAAACAGGACACGTAATTTCACTTTTATCATCTCCATGTAATAAATACTTTAAAAAACAACACGAGGGAGACTGTATAAAAGCGATGTGACAGTAAAATGACAGCATCCATACCCTGTCACAACACTAGCTACGAGGATGCTGTAATAGCTTCTTTATATATTGCTGCAATAACTGGGCGTCGCGATCGTCCACCAGCGGACCAGGGCTGGCCTCTTCGATTGCCCGCTCGATATCATTGATTAACGCCTGCCGGGTGTCCTGCGACATATGACGCAGGAGCGATGTGACCACCACTTCCAGCGCTTCAACCTGAGCCGTCAATTCCTTTGACTCTTCTTCCTTTTGTGCCAGTTTCACCAGTAGTTCAGCAATGAGATTCTTCACAACGCGTTATCCTTATGCGAGGTCCGTTTTCTGCTAGTTATGTCATACATTAGCCATCGGTTGCCACAATTATTTTTAGAAAATGGCTTTCCGTATCAATCAAAAATAAACGAAACGTTTTTCTCATTACCTATTTAACCAGGAATTTACTTAACGGCAGGTTAATAACCATATTCAACACCATAAGAATAAAATGGAATATCAGCGTTAATCCATAGCTACAACGTATCACCATAATATATCTGATAGGCCAGATTAACGCGGTCTGCCGCGTCTTTACCGGCCAGCCGCGCAATAAGTATTTCACTCGCCGTTTTACCTATTTCATAACGTGGGGTAATGACGCTGGCTATTTTTTGTAGCCGCGCGCGGCCAATTTCCAGACCATGAAAACCGGCAATAGCTATGTTTTGCGGCACAGCGATTCCCTGGGCCTGGCACGCCAGCAACACACCAACGGCCAGATCGTCGTTGGTACAAAAAATCGCGTCAATATCCGGTCGCGACTGCTGCATCTGCAGGAACATCTGTCGGCCAAGCGCAACTGAAGAGATCGTCCGCGGCGCCATGTGATACGCCTTCAGGCCATGCGCCGCCAGCGCCAGTTCGGTGCCGTGAAAACGGCTTAAATCCCGCGGATCGTCCATTGAACCAAAAAAGGCAATCGCCCGCTTGCCGCTTTCAAGGAAAGCGTTGGTCATGTCCCACGCCGCCTTTTCGTTATCGAAACCCACCTGAATATCCAGTTGCTGACCGCCGAAATCCATCAGTTCAGCAACAGGTATGCCGCTGGCACGCACGTACTGCACCATACGATCGCTATGCTGCTTACTGGTCAAAATCAGCCCATCAATATTGTAAGAGAGCAGATTGAGCACTTCACGCTCTTCGCGCTGTGGATCGTATTCGTAGTTGGCAATCAGCGTCTGGTAGTGATGCGCAGAAGTGACCGACTCGATTCCGGCCAGAACATCAGCAAAAATCTGGTTACGAAATGAAGGGATAAGCACGCCTATCGTTTTACTACGCGCGTTAAGCAGGATTTCCGGCGCCCGATTAGGGATATAGTTGTTCTCTTCCATGACCTTTGCAATCAGCTCACGGCTGCGCTGGGAAACCTGGCCGGGGTCGCGCAAATAACGGCTGACCGTCATTTTATTGAGTCCCGCCAGGTTAGCGATATCCTGTAATGTCATCCGGTTGTTTTTCATCAGGTTCTCTACGACATACGACTTATGCGTTCCCAGAGAACCTTATCACAGCAGCCAGGTTTTATGTTAACCCGTCACCTTTTTTGCTGTCACGGACGTTAAAGAAGGCGGGTTATTCGCACGAACGTTATACATCAACACCACAGAAGCCAGCAGCGCAATAGCCATGAAGGTATAAGAGACGCCGG
This sequence comes from Klebsiella sp. KE9456, assembly GCF_043832615.1. Classification (NCBI taxonomy): domain Bacteria; kingdom Pseudomonadati; phylum Pseudomonadota; class Gammaproteobacteria; order Enterobacterales; family Enterobacteriaceae; genus Klebsiella; species Klebsiella sp. KE9456. The sequence continues at coordinate 39,099 of NZ_JBDYQK010000026.1, read as the reverse complement.
GTCCGCCGGTAATACCGTTCAGATACCCCACCAGCCATGCGCCGAGGAAAGCGCCCAGCGCACCAAAGCTATTAATCAACCCCATCGATACACCTGAGACGTTACGCGGCAGCAGCTCGGGAATGAGCGCGAAGAATGGTCCATAAGGCGCATACATGCAGGCAGCGGCAATGACCAGCAACACATAAGAGAACCAGAATGCCTGGTTCCCCACTATCCACGAACCAAAAAACGCAATAGCGGCAATCAGTAATAATGGCCAGACAAACAGCTTACGGTTCTGGAACTTATCCGACAGCCAGGAGACCGTCAGCATCAGGCAGATCGCCGCAAGATACGGCACCGCCGCCAGCCAGCCTACCGCCACAATATCCATCTGCGCGGCGTTTTTCAGAATCGACGGCATCCACATCATGAAACCATACACCCCGATACTCCACAGCGCATGAACGGCGCAGAGCATAATCACATTGCGCGAGCGCAGCGCTTCACCATAGTTACGCACCGGCTTTATATTGCTCTGCTCGCTGTCCATTGCCTGCTGCAGGACCTGCTTTTCCCGATCGTTGAGCCAGGAAACGTCTGCGGGTTTATCGCGAACCAGAATCCACCAGCAAATCGCCCACAGTACCGCCGGAATACCCTCGATAATAAACATTTCGCGCCAGCCCCAGGCCTGAATCAGGTAGCCGGAAACAATGGACATCCACAGGACGGTCACCGGGTTGCCGAGGATCAGGAAAGTATTGGCTCTCGAACGCTCGGTTTTGGTAAACCAGTTGCTGATATAAATCAGCATCGCTGGCATTACCGCCGCCTCAACTATACCGAGAATAAAGCGAATCGCCATCAGCATCGGGATATTACTGACAAACCCGGTTGCCGCCGCGCAGAATCCCCATAATATCAGACTAAAGAAAATCATTTTCCGTACGCTGCGTTTTACTGCATATATCGCACCAGGCACCTGGAAAAAGAAATAGCCGAGAAAAAATAACGCGCCAATAAGTGAAGCGGTTCCTTTGGTAATACCTAAATCACTTTCAATTCCTGCCGCAGCGGCAAAACCATAATTTGCACGATCGAGATATGCCAGACTGTAGGTAATAAATATAATCGGCATTAAATACCACCAGCGGCGAGCTGGTAATTTCGAGAGCATTTGCATAAGCAATCCTCATATTATGAATAACATCACAGGGGGTTAATTCATTCTGCAGACCCACTCGCCGAGCCAGGGCTTCCGCAACCAACGAGCAGGCAATCTGCAGTGTGCCGGAGATCAGACGGCGGCGAGCATCCCGCCATCCACAAACAGCAGATGACCGTTAACGAAGTTTGCCGCTGGGGAAGCCAGATAGACCGCAGCGCCAATTAACTCTTCCGGTTTTCCCCAGCGCGCCGCTGGAGTCCGCTGATACAACCAGGCGGAAAACGCTTCGTCATTCACCAGAGCGGAAGTCATCTCGGTGGCGAAATATCCCGGTGCAATACCATTAACCTGAATATTATATTCCGCTAATTCAACGCACATTCCGCGGGTCAGCATTTTTACCGCCCCTTTCGACGCGGCATAAGGAGTAATTGTTTTACGTCCCAGTTCACTCTGCATCGAACAAATATTAATTATTTTCCCTGCCCGGCGCGGGATCATATATTTAGCCACCTGCTGCGAAACAAGAAAAACGCCCTTTTGGTTAACTTCAATAACCCGATCCCACTCCTCTTCAGGAAATTCGGTAAAAGGGAATCGACGCTGGATACCGGCATTATTAATTAAAATATCAATTGCTCCGACTTCCTCTTCAATACGGGCAATCGCCTGCTCAACTTCCGCCGCCTGAGTGACATCAAATGCATACCCTACGGCGCGATGGCCCTCGGCAACCAGCACCTGCGCAGCCTGGTCGGCCCGCGCCTGAGTACGGTCATTGATAATGATTTCAGCGCCATACTCTGCAAGTCCACCAGCCAGCAGATTCCCGATCCCCTGGGCAGAACCGGTGATCAGCGCGCGCCTGCCTGACAAATCAAATAAATTTTTCATACAACCTCTTTTTAAATAACTGTTACGCGTAACTGTATACGCGTAACAGTTAATATTGGAAGAGGTCAGGAGATAAAAACGATCGTTTTGTGATCGGTAATACATTTAGAACCAAAGAGACCCAACAACCGGCATTTACCTTGTGAGGTCAATACCGGTTGAGACGAGAGAAAGGTGATTACGCAGCAGTACGGCGGCTACGACGCAACATGATCGCCAGTTGCCAGATATTAACAAGCACGATAATCGCAGTCGCGATAAACACCCAGCGGAAACCGGCCATCGCCGAAACCGAGGCGCCAATCAGTGGCCCCGCCACGTTGCCGAGATACATAAACGACTGGTTATAACCGAAAATTCGCCCGGTCACGCTGTCGCTACAGTACTTCAGCAGTAAAGTTTGTACCGCCGGCAGCATCGCGCCATCGGCAAAGCCGAGCAGAAAACGCAAAACGCCAAGCTGAAATGGCGTCGTGACAAACGACATGGCAAAGAACATCACCACCGCGCAGCACAGCGTGGCCAGCAGAATCCGCGAGGTGCCAATCCGATCGCCGAGTTTCCCCAGACGAGGCGCTGAAATCAGCGCAGAAACCCCCGGCACGGCGGCAATCAGTCCGGCGAGGAAAGCGATATTATTGCTATCCGGCACCATGGATTTAATAAACAGCGCAAGAATCGGGCCGATGGAACCGTTACACAGTTGAATCACCAGGGTGGTGAAAAAGAGGCTGATCACCAGCCCAGGATAAGTTAGCGAAGCAAACACCGCTTTACCGCTCAGCCGCTCCGCTTTGCTAACCTGCGGGCGGGTGCCCTCTTTAATCAGAAACAGCGTCACCAGGAAACTCACCGTCAGCAGGGCGGCGGTGATAATAAACACCACGCGCAAACCAACATGATCGGCGAGAAAACCACCCAGCAGCGGCCCGCCGATCACCCCGCAAATTTGCGCTGTCGAAAGCGTGCTCAATGCCCAGCCGCTGCGCTCCCGCGGAACCTGAGACGCCACCAGCGCCATCGCGTTAGGAATATAGCCGGAAGTCAGCCCCATCACCGCACGCAGGATAAACAACTGCCAGACATTGGTGGCAAAGGCCTGTAATAAAATGGCGATGGCCATACCCAGCGAAGCGCGCAGCAGCATCAGTTTGCGCCCCTTGCGATCCGCAAGGCTTCCCCACATCGGCGAGACAATCGCCGATACCAGGAACGTCACGCTAAAGGTCAACCCTGACCACATGGATAACGCTTCGTGGGAAGTGATGCCCAGTTGGGAAATGTACAGCGGCAAAAAGGGGAGAATTTGGCTGATAGCCAGTCCGGTAAAAAAACAGCCAAACCAGACGGAGATAAGATTAACCTTCCAGGATTCCATAACTACACGTATTCATTAATTTTTCGGCAGTGAGCCACTAGCTTAGCAATTTCCTTTATCCGGCGAAGTACCCGCAATGCCCAGGCGATGAGTTTGGTGCTTTATGTTGCATAATTACGCCATGACAAACAATTCCACAGTAAAAGATACCGTACAAAGCGTGATCTACTTAGAAACAGAAGCGCTGACCGCGCATCCCGAAATGAAAATGACTGGCATGCGCGGCGTTATAGTCCGGTCCTAACGCGTTGCCGTAATAGCGACAACCGCTGGTAAGCAACGCCCGTAGCCAGGAATGATATGTCGCATCATGCCACCCTTTCAGCACGCTGATACGTCGGCCATCGGATAATCGGAAACCGCTGATGTCCAGCGCTTCCGCCGTGGCATGTTCACTGCGCCGCGCGTGCTGACGATGGTAAATATTACGACAGGCAAAACTGCCTAAATGATCGATTTGCCGAAGGTCGTCTCCCAGCATCTGGCGAGCCAGCGGTTTCACCTGCTGTTGCAGATACAGCGCACTGCTCAGCGCCAGCGGACAGCTGGCGAGAAAGCTGCTGCTCAGTTTTACCGTACCAAAGTCGCGTACCCGAACCACGTTTTGCAGAGGGCACGCTCCCTCGCTGTCGGCAACCGGATGGCTGGTGATAAGCTGGCGGTGATTAGCCTCCTCCAGCAGCGTGGCGCATTTTGCGGGCGTTAACCGCCGCAACTTATACTGGCTGATTAATCCCGGCGGGTCCTCCAGACGCAGCGGCGCCAGCGGATTATATTGCGAAGGCAGATAACGGTATCCGTAAAACCCTGCCGCCAGCAGCGCCAACAGCGCGATAAAGCCTTTTTGTTTCACGCCATCTCCCAATGCTTCACCAGATGAATATTATGGCAGCCAGGCGGCGCTTTCACATGTTATGTTATGCCCTTTGATGTCATCAGGATGAAAGTTGAAATGGCTAAGATGAGGGTTGGGATCGTTTTTGGCGGGAAGTCTGCAGAACATGAAGTGTCGCTACAATCAGCGAAAAATATCGTTGAGGCGATTGATAAAACGCGTTTTGACGTGGTTCTGCTGGGGATTGATAAGCAAGGGCAATGGCATATCAACGACGCCAGTAACTATCTGCTGAATCCGCAGGACCCCGCCCACATCGCCCTGCGTCCATCCGATATTACACTGGCGCAGATTCCCGGACGCGAAGCGCAGCAGTTGATTAACGCGGACAGCGGTCAGCCGCTGGCAGCTATCGATGTAATCTTCCCCATCGTTCACGGTACGCTCGGAGAAGATGGCTCCCTGCAAGGCATGCTGCGGATGGCTAACTTACCCTTTGTGGGTTCCGACGTACTCAGTTCTGCCGCCTGCATGGACAAAGATGTCACCAAGCGCCTGTTGCGCGATGCCGGTTTGTCGATTGCGCCATTTATCACCCTGACCCGCGCCAACCGTAGCCTGGTAAGCTTTGCCGATGTGCAGGCGCAACTGGGCCTGCCGCTGTTCGTTAAACCGGCGAATCAGGGCTCCTCGGTGGGCGTCAGCAAGGTGAACAGCGCAGAGCAGTATCAGCAGGCCGTCGATCTGGCCTTTGAATTTGACCATAAAGTGGTGGTTGAACAGGGAATTAAAGGGCGGGAGATCGAGTGCGCGATACTGGGCAACGATCGTCCGCAGGCCAGCACCTGTGGCGAAATCGTTCTCAATAGCGAATTCTACGCCTACGACACCAAATACATTGACGATCAGGGCGCGCAGGTTGTGGTTCCGGCGGCAATCGACAGCGATGTCAATGATAAAATTCGCGATATCGCCGTACGCGCCTATCAGACCCTCGACTGCAGCGGTATGGCCCGCGTCGATGTTTTTCTGACCGCCGATAACGAAGTGGTGATCAACGAAATCAACACCCTGCCGGGCTTCACCAATATCAGCATGTATCCAAAACTGTGGCAGGCCAGCGGCCTGGACTACACCAGCCTGATTAGCCGACTGATTGATCTGGCGCTGGAGCGCCATGCCGCCGACCGCGCGCTAAAAACATCAATGAATTAATCACGGGCAGCGGGTAGATTTGCCCGGTAAGGCATTCACCGCCGCCGGGCAAAAATATGTGTACGATATTCATTGAGGAACTGATATCAGCTTTGCGCTTCCTCGACCGGACGGCGGCGAATAATAAGCCCGGCAATCCAGAAACTGATCGCCCATGTCACCAGTCCCACCGCGTAAGAGCGCCAGCCTTCGGTTTCCCCCCCCAGCAGCCCGATCACGCCATTCAGAATAAAAATCACCCCCAGCGCGACCGCATAGTAGTGCCAGTCACGGCGAATTTTTTCAGTGAGTTTCATAACCACTCCGACAACAAAAAAAGCATCTTCGCATAACCGCCATCACGGATCTGTAGCCGGGTTGAGAATTATCGCGCATTGGGATATCGGTCTACATTTCACGAATGTGTCGCAGGTTCGCAAATGGGTGAAATCAGGAACATTCCTGGACGGAAATTACCAGCAATCTGATACTGCAATCCCTCCGCCATTGCCACAATAGCCGCCATATAGCCGTTATCAAAACGGCAGGAAAGCGAAGTACGGAGGTAAATATGGCAGAGTTCACCTTTGCAAAGACCGTTACTGGCGGCAAAAAAAGGGGCTCTGGCACCGGCAGCAACATCGCTTACGCTCTGTTTGTGCTGTTTTGCTTCTGGGCCGGAGCGCAAATGCTGAGCATGCTGATCCACGCTCCCGGCGTTTTTGAGCATCTGATCCAAATGCAGGATAACCGCTACCCGCGAGTCGAAATAGGCTTCCTGGTCGGGACCCTGTTTGGTCTGATCCCGTTTCTGCTCGGTTGCCTGTTAATTGCACTATGCGGGCTGATTTTCCGCTGGCGCAGCCACCACTAACGGCGCGCCATACAGTTCGCCCGCCGCTCGTCAACGCGTTTAGCGAACCAGGCGGTGGTCAAATTACGGGTGATTTTCGGGCTCTCAAGCCGGATCCCCGGCAGCACCTCTCGCGGTAGCCTTTTACCGGCTTTTTTATCCGCAATCCGGAACACATTTTTGTAGAGATCGCTCTCTTCAAAGGCCAGAGAATCACCCTTTTTCAACTGACGATGGATATCATCATCGCTCATTGCCAACTGTGCGGATAAACGGCGCACCGCCTGTTCGGTGGCGCCAGCCGCGTCGCTATCGTAGCGAATTAAATCGCCATCCAGCGCCAGCTTCACGCCCGTTGCCTTAGAGACCGCATTCTGGAAAGCGGCATTGCGGCTGGCGTACCAACCGGCATTGAAATCGGCAAAGCGATACAGCGGCACGCTATAGTTCGCCGGGTAGTTCAACAGGTGATACGTACCGAACCACAGCCCACCGCGCAGGCTGAATACCTCCTGACGCACGGTACCCTCGATTTTCCACGGATAACCGTCGGTATGCTGCTGAGCGAAAGCGATGCTGACCTGCATCGGGCCGCCGGTATGCACCGGATTCAGCGAGCCAAACAGGGTCTGCCCCATCGGCACCATGCCGATAAAATCATCAAAAATCGCGCTCAGCTGTTTTTCAGTTTTCACGTTATCGAGGCGTTCGCTATAGCTTTTGCCGTCAGGCGAACCGATTTTCAGCGCGGTATGCACCAGAAACAGCGGAATATGCATTTTTTCCGCCCGACGATCGATCTCCTGCCAGGCGATTTTGCTTAACCCAGGTACCACTGGATCTGACTGATAGTTAGACTCCTGCTGCGCCACCGCCAGTACGGAACAGACGTTCTCTTCCGTCGGCGCCAGCTTCTGGCTGGCAAAGGTTTTGGCGATAGCCTGCGCCCAGGCCTCGCGGTCTTTCACGCTGGCAGGCATTTTCTGCCGCACCACCGCCGCAACATCCACCGCTTTTTCTCCCTCCTTCAGCACCGGCGTCGGCTTGCTGGAACAGGCGCTGAGGACGATACCGGCCAGTAGCGTCAGGGTGAGAGACGTAATTCTGGATTGCGCTACCGGCATAAACCATCCTTGAGTTGATTAACTTAATGTTTGCGTAACGGGCTGCAGCGCTTTGCCATCCAGCTCGCGCTCGAAGCTGCGCAGACGTTTGTAGATGGACATCAGTTCCACCAACGTAGTCCAGGAGCTAATCAGATACTGGAACGAGCCGCGAACCTGGCCAAAAACGTTGGTTATCTGGGTCATCAGGCCCAGCGTAATCGTACCGGCAACAATCGACGGAAACAGCAGGAACAAACCGAAAACGTTATCCACCTGCAGATACAGAATACGCGCGATATTGAAGTACATATAGTGGAAATAGAGACGGAAATAGTTGCGACGCACGGCGCTGAACAGTTCACGTACCGTCGGTGGCGTGGCGCGGGATCCATCATCCTCGCCGTACACCAGCTCTTTACGATAGGCCGCCTCGACACGCTGGTTTTTAAACTCCAGGCCCGGTAGCTTAATCCCCACCACCGCCAGCAGCCCCGTCCCCATCAGCGACCACAGGATAGCCGCAATCACCAGACCGTATGGCAAATGGCCGACAATCGGCAGATCCGGCACATGTTGAGAGAGCGTGACCAGCACTGGCAAAAAGGCAATAAGCGTCATCACCGCATTGATAAAACTCACGCCCATATCTTCCAGCGTTGAGGCAAAGCGCATGGTGTCTTCCTGTACACGCTGCGCGGCGCCTTCGATATGGCGCAGATGCTGCCAGTGCGCCATATAATGCTCGTTCATGGCGGTGCGCCAGCGGAAGACATAATGGCTGACGAAGAAGTTATTCAGCACGCCAATAACGACCGCGATTAAGGCTATGCCGAGAAAAACACCCGTTTCCTGATAAAACTGGTTAATGCTGACTTTATGCGGCGTCGCCAGCGCGCTCTGAATCAGATCGTAGAACGGCGCATACCAAGCGTTAACCGCCACCCCGACTTCAACGAGGAACCAGGTGACAAAAATAATCAGCGACGTGCCGAGAATCGACCAGTATTGCCAGCGATGCGGACAGTAAATGAACCAGAACAGGGCAAAAACGCCGACGCAAAACGCATAATAGGCGTAAAACACCAGATAGTTGAGCGACCAAAAACGCGCTGCGCTGATGGCGACATTTGACGATGCTCCGGCCAACCGCAGCAGCCAGTCGCCGCCTCCCGCCTGCCAAAAGATCACGGCCAACAGCGACCAGATAAAGGCAGAAATAAAAAACGGCCCCGGATTGGGGAAAAAGGATTTAAACATCGTGCTCTCCTGCTAACTTCTTTCTCGTTTTGTTGAGCTATGCACCGCGAAAAGCGCCCGCCGCAGAGCCATCGCGGCAAAGCAAAGTGGGCGCAGTATGAGACCGGATATCAGCGACTTAGTTCGTCTGCCATCCGCTAAGAATTGTTTCTGTGGGTTTCACGTGTAAAGGATTGCCAGGAACTGTCAGCGTACGCCACACTTCGTTGTAGTGGGCAATCAGCGTGGTCGCCTGCGCCGCCGGGCGGTTGGCGGTAGTGTGGGCATCTTCGGCAACGGTAATCGCATAGCCGCGACTGCTGCCGTTTTTGATGGTGGTATCCAGGCAGTAATCCGTCGCACAGCCGCAAATCACAAACTGCCTGATGTTATGGGCGCGCAGCACCTCTTCCAGCCGGGTGTGGTAAAAGGCATCGCAGGCGGTCTTAGTGACGTACAGCGCGTCGGCGGGTTGTTGCAGTTCAGGCAGCAATTCAAAGCCTTCGCTCCCCTCTTCCAGCCCTCCCGCTTCGTTGTGCTGAATGAAGATAACGGTATCCGCAGCATTTATCAGGCGGTTAATTTGCGCAGCGCAGCGCTCGCGCTCAATCCGCGGCGTCGCGAAAACGCCATTTTGCATATCCACTACCATTACGACCCGTTTATCCGCCATCGTCTTTTTCACCCCATCATTAACCAGGCGATCATCATACCTGCGCGCGGGTAACATCGGCTATCCAAAAGCGTAAAAAAGGTTTTTTACGCCGCGTTACGTTTTTCCGCACAGATTAGCGTGATTCCCGCTTTGTTCGGCAACGCTTCGTAGTATAAATACGCACTATGTTTTTCTTCATCAGGATGGATCTCCCGTTGAAACGTAGTCTGCTCATTTTTGCTGCGCTATGCGTGGCCTCGTGGACATCGGCCCAGGCCGCGCAACCGAGCGTCGACCCGGAATTCGCCGCAGATGTTGTCGACCGTTACGCTAACCATATTTATTACGGCAGCGGCGCGATCGGCATGGCGCTTGTGGTTATTGATGGTAATCAGCGCGTATTCCGCAGCTTCGGCGAGACGCGTCCTGGCAACAATACGCGTCCACAGCTTGATTCTGTGATTCGTATCGCCTCCCTGAGTAAGCTGATGACCAGCGAAATGCTGGTCAAACTGCTTGACCAGGGGATAGTGAAGCTCAACGACCCGCTGAGCAAATACGCCCCGCCTGGGGCCAGGGTGCCGACTTATCATGGCGCGCCAATCAGGCTGGTCAATCTGGCGACGCACACCAGCGCCCTGCCGCGCGAACAGCCCGGCGGCGCCGCGCACCGTCCGGTGTTCGTCTGGCCAACGCGCCAACAGCGCTGGAACTGGTTATCAACGGCAACGCTGAAAGCCGCCCCCGGCACCCAGGCCGCCTACTCCAACCTCGCGTTCGACCTACTGGCCGACGCGCTCTCTACCGCCGCAGGCAAACCCTATACTCAGCTATTTGAAGAGCAGATCACCCGTCCATTAGGGATGAAGGACACCACCTTTACGCCTTCACCGGATCAATGCCGACGATTGATGATCCCAGAAAAAGGGGCCAGTCCGTGCAACAACACCCTTGCGGCCATCGGCAGCGGCGGCGTCTATTCCACGCCTGGCGATATGATGCGCTGGATGCAACAGTTCCTCTCCTCCGATTTTTTCACTCGCGGACGGCAGGCGGATCGCATGCAAACGTTGATTTATCAGCGTAGCCAGTTGACGAAAGTCATCGGGATGGATGTACCGGGCAAAGCGGATGCGCTGGGCCTCGGTTGGGTCTATATGAAACCGAAAAACGGCCTGCCGGGAATTATTCAGAAGACTGGCGGCGGCGGCGGATTTATCACCTATATGGCGATGAATCCGCAGGCGAATGTCGGGGCATTTGTAGTGGTCACTCGTTCCTCTTTAACGCGTTTCAATAATATGAGCGACGGCATCAATGCGCTGATCGGCGAATTAAGCGGCGTCCGCCCTGCGTTAGAGACGGCCAGCCAGTAGTCTGGGGGATGTTTTCCGGCGATTGATAAGGATCGTTTTGGTGAAACATCCCGGCCTCAATTCAGGTAAACTTGTTCTTTTCATTTCACAAAATCAGGCAAACCATGACAGATTTGATCACTCGCCCCCGCCGCCTGCGTAAATCCGCTTCGCTACGCGCCATGTTTGAAGAGACAACACTGAGTTTGAACGACCTGGTGTTGCCGATCTTTGTTGAAGAAGAAATCGACGATTACAAAGCTATTGACGCCATGCCCGGCGTGATGCGTATTCCGGAAAGACACCTGGCACGCGAGATCGAACGCATCGCCAACGCCGGTGTCCGTTCGGTGATGACCTTCGGGATCTCCCATCATACCGATGCCATCGGCAGCGATACCTGGAACGAAAACGGACTGGTGGCGCGCATGTCCCGCATCTGCAAAGACGCGGTGCCGGAGATGATTGTCATGTCCGATACCTGCTTCTGCGAATACACTTCCCACGGGCATTGCGGCGTGTTGTGTGACCACGGTGTCGATAACGATAAAACGCTTGAAAATCTCGGTAAGCAGGCGGTGGTTGCCGCCGCCGCCGGCGCGGATTTTATCGCCCCTTCCGCCGCGATGGATGGTCAGGTGCAGGCGATTCGCCAGGCGCTGGATACCGCCGGATTTACGGATACGGCGATTATGTCCTATTCCACTAAATTTGCGTCATCGTTTTACGGCCCGTTCCGCGAAGCCGCCGGAACCGCGCTGAAAGGCGATCGTAAGACCTATCAAATGAGCCCGATGAACCGCCGCGAAGCGATCCGCGAATCGCTGCTGGATGAAGCCCAGGGCGCCGATTGCCTGATGGTTAAACCGGCCGGTCCGTACCTCGACATTCTGCGCGATCTGCGTGAGCGTACCAACCTGCCGCTGGGGGCGTATCAGGTGAGCGGTGAATACGCGATGATTAAATTCGCCGCTCAGGCCGGCGCCATTGATGAAGAAAAAGTGGTGCTGGAAAGCTTAGGCGCCATCAAACGGGCCGGTGCGGATCTGATCTTCAGCTATTTCGCCCTTGATCTGGCTGAAAAGAACATCCTGCGTTAATTCAGCGATTGTCGTATCTCCGGTGGCGCAGTGCGCCACCTGGAGCCGCGAAATCTTCATTCAACTGTAATCTGAGCGACATCTGCGCCTTCTACTGTCTGGGCAGGACGAAGGAGGTGCCATCATGTTTAGTCTCGACAATGTACTCGATGACCTGTGGCCTCAGGCGAGGCCTGCGCCCTGGCAAAAAAAGGTGCTGAAAAAGCTCCTGCATGAGGAAGAGTTTCAACAATTTGCCGCGCGTCATCCTCACCTGAAAGGACTGGATACGGTCGAACAGGTACTTGAACATCTCAATATCCGCTGCGCTGTCCCGGCGCACGATCTCGAACAAATCCCCGAACATGGCCCGTTGGTCATTATCGCCAACCATCCCACCGGCACGCTTGACGGTCTGGCGCTGCTCTATGCGGTCTCCCGGGTGCGTCGCGATGTCAAAGTGGTCGCCAACCGTATGCTGACGCATCTTGAGCCGCTGAGCTCGCTGTTTATTCCGGTCGATAACATTCATGGTCGTACCGCCAAAGCGGCGCTACAGCAAATGGATCAGCAGTTGCAAAACGGCGGCGTGCTGATTTTCTTCCCGGCGGGCGAAGTTTCACGCCTGACCTGCCGCGGCATCCGTGATAAAAGATGGCACTGCGGATTTATTAAACTGGCGGCCAAATATCGCGCTCCGCTGCTTCCGGCATGGATCCACGCACGCAACAGCGCGCTGTTTTACGCCAGCACGCTGGTTTCCGCTAACCTCCCGCTACTCCTGCTGATGCCGCAAATGTTTCGCCGCCGCAACAGCAGCCTGCCGGTCAATATTGGCCAACAAATTGCCTGGTCAAGCTGGTTCGATCCTCTGAGATCCTCTCGTGAGTTGACCGAGCGTTGCTATCACCATCTGGAACAGTTTGCAAAAGGGCTTCCTGGCGTATTCAAAACCGAAAGCGCTATCGCCCGCCCGGAAGACCGCGCCCTGCTTAAGCGCGAGCTGAATAAAGCGGAAACACTGGGGCGAACGGCGGATGGAAAAGTGATTTATCTCTGGCAACGTAATGGTCAGGAAGAGGCCCCGGTGCTGCGCGAGCTTGGCCGCCTGCGGGAAATCGCCTTTCGCGCGGTAGGCGAAGGCAGCGGAAAACGTCGCGACATTGACGGCTATGATGACGACTATCTGCATCTGATACTGTGGGATGAAGAAGACCTTGAGATCGTCGGCGCTTACCGTTTTATGCCAACCGAGATGCAGTTGGAAAAGCGCGGTCTGGAAGGCATCTACAGCTACAGTCTGTTCCATTACGACGCGCGTATGGCCGATATTCTTCAGTACGGTATCGAGCTGGGCCGCAGCTTTATCCAGCCACGTTACTGGGGACGCCGCGGGCTGGACTATTTGTGGTCGGGTATCGGCGCTTATCTGGCGCGCTACCCGCACTATCGTTATCTGTTTGGACCGGTTTCCATTTCCGGTGGGCTACCGCCGACAGCGCGCGATCTGCTGGTGGCGTTTTACCGGCTGTGGTTCCCCGCAACGCACCCGCTGGCTAAGTCCCGCCGCCCGTATCCCGCTTCGCTGCCCGATGTGCTGGCGCAGTTTGGCGGTGAGGATTACAACGATGATTTAGTGCGCCTGAAATCTCTGCTCGGCAATCTCGGCTGCGCGATCCCGCCGCTGTATAAGCAATATTCGGAAGTATGTGAACCGGGAGGCGTGCAGTTTATCGATTTCGGCAGCGACCCGGAGTTTAATAACTGCGTGGATGGTCTGGTGCTGGTGGATTTAACCTATCTGAAAGCGAATCGCTATCAGCGCTATATTGGCGCGCATCTGGAATCCCGGAAGACGGCATAATCACCGATTTTATCTCTCTCGCTTCCGGATAGAGGGATGGAGTGACGGTATCACGCACGGGTGAAACGACCCCCCGGCGCTGCTTCCGGCTACTGAGCACGATAATAAGGCTTATCTCCCAGAATCGTCGCCCGGTGCATAATGCGCCGCTGCGGCAGGTAATCAGCGTTGGCATAATGCTGGGTGACGCGGTTATCCCAGATGGCTACGTCATCAAGCTGCCAGCGCCAGCGCACCTGAAACTCCGGTTTTGTGATGTGCGCAAACAAGAATCTAAGCAGCGCCTCGCTCTCTTTCGCCGTCACATCGACAATTCGCGTGGTAAAGCCTTCATTCACAAACAGCGCCTGTTTGCCGCTCACCGGATGGGTACGCACCACCGGATGCAGCAAAGGCGGATGTTTTGCTACCGCCTCAAGCCAGCGCTGATGCTCCTCATTAGTTTTGCGGTATGTGTATTCCGGGAACGATTTACGGAAATCATGCTCCGCCCGCAAACCGCTCAGCAACTGGCGAAACGGTTCGGAAAGCGCGTCATATGCGGCAATACCGCTGGTCCATAGCGTATCCCCGCCGGTAGAGGGCAGTTCCTTTGCCGCCAGAATCGCCCCTGCTGGCGGCGTCTCAATAAAGGTCACATCGGTGTGCCAGTTATCGTTATCCGGCGGGTTATCGTTATGGGTATCCAGCACGATAATCTCTTCGACGCCTTCGGCGTGGGGATAGACCGGATGAATATGCAGATCGCCAAAACGCTGTGCCAGCGCGCGCTGTTGCTGCGGCGTGATGGCTTGTTCACGCAGAAAAACCACCTGGTGGCGCAGCACCGCGTGATACAGCTGTTCAAACTGGTTATCGCTCAGCGGACGAGCCAGATCCACGCCGGAAATCCGCGCCCCAATATACGGCCCCAGCGGGCTAATACTCAGACGTTCACTCATTGTATTTCTCCATGCCAGGGCGTCAGGCGGCGCTGAAGCGCACGCAGACCCAGTGCTAAAATAAACGCGATCACCGCAAATATAGGGTCGTTACGCGTCGATGGCGCTTTTCGCTAACGCCGTGACCATATCCGGGTGTTTTTCCGAGAAGCTACTCATCCAGCGTCGGCAATAAGTACGTTACGCGATGAAATACCCATTATTGTCTGCTCCCCTGTCTTGTTATGGGGGCAGTATTTCGTTGCGGCCGAGTTTGATAAAGGAATTAAAAATTCTTGCTAATAGCAAAGCGTTTTTAGAAAAAAAACGGGAATGGTTAGTGTGGAAATGTATTTAGCATTGAGTTGTAGGCTGGATCAGGCGCTTGCGCCGCCATCCGGCAATCCATGCCTGATGGCGCTGCGCTTATCAGGCCTACCACGACAACAACACCCTGCAAATTATTGCGATTTTGTTACATTCATTCCATAACCACACCCGGATGATTGCCAGCGCAGCGGGGGCAGGCATCATAGAGGCATTATTCGGCAAGAGAGTAAGCATATGATTCGTGTGGTGCTGGTTGATGACCATGTGGTGGTGCGTTCCGGCTTTGCGCAATTATTAAGTCTTGAAGACGATCTGGATGTAGCAGGCCAGTACAGCAGCGCGGCGGAAGCCTGGCCCGCATTATTGCGCGATGACGTTAACGTCGCGGTGCTGGATATCGCGATGCCGGACGAAAACGGGCTGAGTCTGTTAAAGCGGCTACGCGCGCAAAAACCCACGTTTCGCGCCATCGTCCTCAGCATTTACGACACGCCAGCGTTTGTACAAAGCGCGCTGGATGCAGGCGCCAGCGGCTATCTGACCAAACGCTGCGGGCCGGAAGAGCTGGTTCAGGCGGTGCGTTCCGTCGGTATGGGCGGCCACTATCTGTGCGCCGATGCGTTGCGGGCGCTGCGCGGCGGCGAACAGCCGGCGCAGGTTCTGGAGGTATTAACCCCCCGTGAGCGAGAAGTTTTTGATTTACTGGTCAAAGGCGACAGCGTCAAAGAGATCGCATTTAAGCTCGACCTCAGCCATAAAACCGTTCACGTCCACCGTGCTAACGTACTGGGTAAATTGCAGTGCCACAGTACCATCGAGCTGGTGCATTTCGCCCTCGACCACCAGCTGCTGACGGGGCACTGATGTCTCGCGGCGTGCGTTACTGGGTGATCTCACTGTTTATCCTGCTGGCCTGGGGAACAGGTTGGCTGATGCTATGGACGCTGGGCTTTTACCTGACCCATAACGGCCAACAGGCGGCGCTCTTTTTGCCGCACGGCGTTTATCTTGCGCTGTTGATTTTACTCTCCCGCCGTTACTGGCCCGCGCTGATACTGCCGCCGGTGCTGATGCCGTTATGGCTCCATAGCGAGCAATTGCTCAGCGGCTACGTCCTGCTGGCGGCGCCGCTGATCTGCCTGATCCCGGCCAGCATCGGACAAAAATTCTGGCACCGTTTTCCCTTGTACTGGCAGCGTCTCACGCTGCTGCTGGCCGCCGTCACGCTGGCCTCGCTGCTGAATACCGCCCTGCTGTCGCCCTTTATAAAAAGCCCGGCGATGCTGACTGGCCTGGCGTCGTTTACCGGCGGCGTGCTGCTCACCCCCTTTGTTTATCTGGTATTTGAATTTTTACGCCAGCAGCACCGTTATCATCTGTTGGGGCTGGATACCAGCAACCCGCCGCTGCGCACTTCGCTGATCATCTGGTGCAGCCTGTTCTTTATTATCGGCATCGGCACGCAAATGGTGCTGTCGCCGGAAATTGAACGCCTGCTGCTGATCGTGGTGTTCCTGCCTAACGTGGTGATGGCGTGGAAGTTTGGCTGGCAGGGCGGCGTGCTCTCCGGCCTGCTGGGCAGCATGATGATCACCATCGCCCGCCAGGTCGGCGTCGGGTTTAACAACCTGGTCGAGCTGGAGATTTTCCTCGCTACCCAGGCGCTACTCGGCATAGGGCTGGGGATCGCCATCAGCCGCCAGCAGCATCTGGCGCAAAACCTGCACCACTATCGCCAGCGTCTGGAAGCAGAGCTGGCGGCGCGCCGGGCGCTGACCGAAAAGCTGATCCACACCGAAGAGGATACGCGCAAAAACCTGGCGCGCGAGCTGCACGACGAGATCGGCCAGAACATCACCGCCATTCAGATCCAGTCACAGCTGGTGAAACGGGCGCGCGATCCGGTGCAGACGCAGGCCGCCGCCAGCCAGATAAACGATCTCGCCCGCCGTATTCACCACTCTACCCGCCAGCTGTTACGCCAGCTACGTCCCCCCGCGCTGGATGAACTGTCGTTTCAGGAAGCACTGCTTCATCTGGTTAACGAATTCGCCTTCCCCGAGCGAGGGATTCGCTGCCAGTTTGAATATCGCCTTACGCATACCCCGGAAAATGAAACCATCAGGTTTACCCTCTACCGCCTGTTGCAGGAACTGCTGAACAACGTCTGCAAACACGCCGAAGCCAGTGAAGTCTCGATTCTGTTACGCCAGCAGAAACAGACCCTCTATCTGGAAGTACGGGACAACGGCACCGGCATCCAGCCTGAAAACGTACCGGGATTCGGCATTCAAGGGATACGCGAACGGGTTAACGCGTTGGGCGGCGAACTGATGCTCGAATCGCGGCGCGGCACGCGGGTAATTGTTAACCTGCCCACAAATTTGCAACAAACCGCGCACTAGCCAGGAAAAAGTCTTAGTCACTCCAGACTTTCTCCCATCCCCTTTCACTTTCGTTTTCCTATAGTCAGCACAAACGGAGACGGTCATGCCCCCACGCTCAGTCACTGACATCAACCAGCATTACCGCACGCTGCGGCCACAATTGCTGATGTACATGATCATCGGGTACGCCGCGTTTTACCTGACGCGAAAAAGCGTGAATTACGTGCTTCCGGCGCTACAAACGGATCTGGGACTCGATAAAGGCGATATCGGCCTGTTGGGTTCACTGTTTTACCTGACCTACGGCCTGTCGAAGTTTACCGCCGGGCTGTGGCACGACAGCCATGGGCAGCGCTGGTTTATGGGCGTCGGCCTGTTCGCCACCGGTCTGCTGAATGTGGTGTTCGCCTTTGGCGAGTCGCTGACGCTGCTGCTGGCGGTCTGGACGCTGAACGGTTTCTTTCAGGGCTGGGGATGGCCGCCCTGCGCCCGACTGCTGACCCACTGGTATTCGCGCAACGAGCGCGGCTTCTGGTGGGGCTGCTGGAATATGTCGATCAACATCGGCGGGGCGATTATCCCGCTGATTAGCGCTTTCGCCGCCCACTGGTGGGGCTGGCAGGCGGCGATGCTGGCGCCGGGGATCATCAGCATGGCATTAGGTATCTGGCTCACGCTACAGCTGAAAGGCACGCCGCAGGAAGAGGGATTGCCAACGGTCGGCGCATGGCGTCATGACCCGCTGGAGCTGCGCCAGGAGCAGCAAAGCCCGCCGATGGGGCTGTGGCAGATGCTGCGCGCCACGATGCTGAAAAACCCGATGATCTGGCTGCTGGGCGTCTCATATGT
Organism: Klebsiella sp. KE9456; assembly: GCF_043832615.1. Classification (NCBI taxonomy): domain Bacteria; kingdom Pseudomonadati; phylum Pseudomonadota; class Gammaproteobacteria; order Enterobacterales; family Enterobacteriaceae; genus Klebsiella; species Klebsiella sp. KE9456. The sequence goes on along the minus strand of NZ_JBDYQK010000026.1, from coordinate 21,011 downwards.
GCTGGTCTATCTGATCCGCATCGCCCTCAACGACTGGGGCAACATCTGGCTCACGGAAAGCCACGGCGTTAATCTGCTCAGCGCCAACGCCACGGTGATGCTGTTTGAAGTCGGCGGCCTGCTCGGCGCGTTGTTCGCCGGTTGGGGATCGGATTTGCTGTTCAGCGGCCAGCGCGCGCCGATGATTTTGCTGTTCACGCTAGGGCTGATGGTGTCCGTCGCCGCATTGTGGTTAGCGCCAGTACACCATTACGCACTGCTGGCGGTCTGTTTCTTTACGGTGGGCTTTTTCGTTTTTGGCCCGCAAATGTTGATTGGCCTTGCCGCCGTCGAGTGCGGGCACAAAGCGGCGGCCGGTTCCATCACCGGGTTTCTCGGCCTGTTCGCCTATCTGGGGGCAGCGCTAGCGGGCTGGCCTCTGTCGCTGGTCATTGAACGCTACGGCTGGTCGGGCATGTTCAGTCTGCTCTCGGTCGCTGCGATACTTATGGGTTTATTGCTGATGCCGCTGCTGATGGCGGGCATCACCACCTCGCTCAGTCAAAGGATAAAACAATGAAATTGACGCTTACCTCTACCCTGATTGCATCCGGCATTGCGCTGGCAACCTTAACCGGCGCCGCGCAGGCCAAAGGCCGCCTGGTGGTTTATTGCAGCGCCACCAATGAAATGTGCGAAGCAGAAACCAAAGCGTTTGGCGACAAATATGACGTCAAAACCTCGTTCATCCGCAACGGCTCCGGCAGTACGCTGGCGAAAGTCGACGCCGAGAAGAAAAACCCGCAGGCGGACGTCTGGTACGGCGGGACGCTGGACCCTCAGTCCCAGGCGGGTGAAATGGGGCTGCTGCAACCCTACAAGTCTCCCAATCTTGAGCAGGTCATGGAGAAATTCCGCGATCCGGCGAAAGTAAAAGGCAACCTCTCTTCAGCGGTGTATGTCGGTATTCTCGGTTTTGGCGTCAATACCCAGCGCCTGAAAGAGAAAAATCTGCCGGTGCCAAAATGCTGGAAGGATCTGACCAAACCGGAATACAAAGGCGAGATCCAGATTGCCGACCCGCAAAGTTCAGGCACCGCGTATACCGCGCTGGCGACCTTCGCCCAGCTATGGGGAGAAGATCAGGCCTTTGATTACCTGAAACAGCTCAACGCCAACGTCTCTCAGTACACCAAATCCGGTATTGCCCCGGCACGTAACGCCGCCCGTGGCGAAACCGCTATCGGCATCGGCTTCCTGCACGACTATTCGCTGGAAAAAGAACAGGGCGCGCCGCTGGAGCTGATCTCTCCGTGCGAAGGCACCGGCTATGAAATTGGCGGCGTCAGCATTCTGAAAGGCGCGCGTAATCTTGATAACGCCAAACTGTTCGTGGACTGGGTGCTGTCAAAAGATGCCCAGGAGCTGGCGTGGAAAAAAGGCAAGTCTTATCAGATCCTGACCAATACCACCGCAGAAACGTCACCAAACTCGCTGAAGCTCGACAACCTGAAACTGATCAACTACGACATGGATAAATACGGTTCGACCGATGTCCGTAAGGCGTTGATCAATAAGTGGGTTAGCGAAGTGAAGATGGGTAAATAAGCCCACATTTGCGTTCATTTGCCGGGTGGCGGCGTAAACGCCTTACCCGGCCTACGACACCGGAACCGCTATGTCACACACACTTGCACACCATCCCGTGAAAAAACGGGATGCGATATTCTTTTGGGTTCTGCTGGGCTGGCTGGCGTTTGCCCTGCTGCCGAGCTGGAGCCTGGATTACGGCCTGCTGGAGTCCACGGGCGATGAAATCCTTGAGTCCTACGGCTGGTCACAGCGCAATATCAGTTGGCTGTGGTATCTGCTGCCGAGCCTGCTGCTGATTCGCCCGTTCCATGAAGCCAGGCGCGAACAGCGCAGCCGCCATTACCTTGATGCGGGCTGGGCGCTGTTGTGTATGGCCTTTATCGTCGTCAGCGCCACCGTTGAAGGCCGTGGTTTAGGCTACGCCACTATCGTGCTGTTCGTCGCGCTGGGCGCGATCATGACGCTGGCGTTGACCCGTCTGGAATGGCTGGGCGGCGACCGCTTCGTGATCGGCTCACTTACCGCCATTGTGGCGCTGATCGGCATCTTTATCGTCTGGCCGAGTATCGCGATTTTCATCCCGATGTTCACCAACGACGCCGGGGAATTCGCGCCGCTGGCGTTTATGACGGTGCTGTCGCAGGCGCATATCATCCAGGTGATCCTCAACTCCATCGCCCTGTCGATTGCGGTGGGCGTGGGCTGTACCTTCTTCGGCCTGGTACTGGCGATTTACACCACCCGCATTGCCAAACGCAGCGCCATTATTGGCCGCATCTTCTCGATTCTGCCAATCGTCACGCCGCCGTTCGTAGTGGGTTTAGGCGTTACGCTGATGATGGGACGCTCCGGCTACGTCACCGAATTGATGGTCGAGTGGTTCGGGCTGACCAACACCAACTGGCTGTACGGATTTACCGGCATCTGGCTGGCGCAGGTGCTGGCATTCACCCCGATGGCGTTTATGATCCTCGACGGGGCGATCAAAACCATTCATCCGTCGCTGGAAGAAGCCTCGTACACCCTGCGCGCCAGCCGTTGGCAGACCTTTAACGGCGTGTTTGTCCCGCTGCTGAAACCGGCGCTGGCGAACGCCTTTTTAATTGTGGTGGTGCAGTCGCTGGCCGACTTCAGTAACCCGTTGGTGCTCGGCGGTAACTTCGACGTGCTGGCGACGCAGATCTATTTCTATATCACAGGTTCGCAGCTTGATTATCAGGCCGCCAGTACGCTGGGCGCGTTCCTGCTGCTGTTCTCGCTGCTGGTGTTCTGTGTGCAGTATATGTGGATCGGTAAGCGCTCTTATGTCACGGTCTCCGGGAAATCGTACCGTGGCGACGTCCAGCCGCTGCCGGTCACCCTGGTGTGGAGCGTCATCGCCATTCTGGCCGTGTGGATAGCCTTCAACGCCCTGCTCTACGGCAGCATTTTCTACGGTAGCTTCACCGTCAACTGGGGCGTGGATTACACCCTGACGCTGGCGAACTTTATCAAGCTGTTCGGCCAGGGTATGAGCGACGGCGCGTGGCCTTCCCTGCTTGATACGTTGCTCTACGCCGGAATTGCCGCGCCGATCACCGCCATCTTCGGTCTGCTGATCGCCTGGATTGTGGTACGCCAGCAGTTCAAAGGCAAAAAGACTATCGAGTTCACCACCATGCTGTGCTTCGCCGTACCGGGCACCGTGGCGGGCGTGTCGTACATCCTCGCCTTTAACAGCGCCCCGGTGTACCTCACCGGAACGGCGGCGATTGTGATTATTTCGATGGTGATGCGTAACGTGCCGGTTGGGATTCGCGCCGGGATCGCCGGATTAGGCCAGATCGATAAATCGCTGGATGAAGCGTCGCTCAGCCTGCGCGCCGGGAGCTTACGCACCATCACGCACATCCTGCTGCCGCTGCTGCGCCCGGCGATCCTCTCGGCGCTGATCTACAGCTTTGTGCGCGCCATTACCACCGTCAGCGCCATTGTGTTCCTCGTCACGCCAGACACCCGCGTGGCGACGGCCTACATCCTCAACCGCGTGGAAGACGGTGAATACGGCGTGGCGATCGCCTACGGCTCAATTCTGATCGTGGTGATGCTGGCGATTATTTTCATCTTTGACTGGCTGATCGGGGAAGCGCGTATCTCCCGTTCAAAAGCCAAAAACCAGGCGTAATGGAGCGCACTATGAGTCAGAAAAATTTTGTTGAACTGCGCAACGTCACCAAACGATTCGGCAGCAACACGGTTATCGATAATATCAATCTCACTATCCCGCAGGGGCAAATGGTGACGCTGCTCGGCCCTTCCGGCTGCGGCAAAACGACCATTTTGCGTCTGGTGGCCGGGCTGGAAAAACCGAGCGAAGGACAGATTTTCATTGATGGCGAAGACGTTACCCATCGCTCTATTCAGCAGCGTGATATCTGTATGGTCTTTCAGTCTTATGCCCTGTTCCCGCACATGTCGCTGGGGGAAAACGTCGGCTACGGTCTGAAGATGCTTGGCGTGTCGCGCAGCGAAGTGAAAGCCCGTGTGCAAGAGGCGCTGGCGATGGTGGATCTGGAAGGATTCGAAGACCGCTATGTTGATCAGATCTCCGGCGGTCAGCAGCAGCGCGTGGCGCTGGCGCGCGCGCTGATCCTCAAGCCGAAGGTGCTGCTGTTTGATGAGCCATTAAGTAACCTCGACGCCAACCTGCGCCGCAGCATGCGCGACAAGATCCGCGAACTGCAAAAGCAGTTTGATATCACCTCGCTGTACGTCACCCACGATCAGAGCGAAGCCTTTGCGGTTTCCGATACCGTACTGGTGATGAACAAGGGGCATATTATGCAGATCGGTTCGCCGCAGGATCTCTACCGTCAACCTGCGTCACGCTTTATGGCGAGCTTTATGGGCGATGCCAACCTGTTCCCGGCGACGTTTAGTCAGGAGTATGTGGATATCTACGGCTACCGGCTGCCGCGCCCGGCGCACTTTGCCGCCCAGGGTTCCGGCACCGTTGGCGTGCGCCCGGAAGCGATTACCTTGAGCGATCGCGGCGAAGAGAGCCAGCGCTGTGTGATTCAACATGTCGCCTATATGGGGCCGCAGTATGAGGTGACGGTGGCGTGGCACGGACAGGAGATTTTATTGCAGGTTAACGCCACCCGATTGCAGCCGGACGTGGGGGAAAATTATTACCTCGAAATCCACCCGTACGGGATGTTTGTTTTAGCAGACGCAGTGTAATTGATGCCGGGTGGAGCGACGCTTACCCGGCCTGCGGTTCGTGCACGTTGCAGGCCGGGTAAGGATCAGCCGCCCCCCGGCACACACTCAACGTTGCGCGTTCAATTCAGCAATATCCTTCGGCGTCGTCCGGCAGCAGCCGCCAATCAGCTTCGCACCCGCCGCCAGCCACTGCGGTAAATACTCCGCCAGCGTGGCGCACGCTTCGCCGTGATGATGCCATGTTTTGCTTACCGCATCGTACCGCTCGCCCGAATTGGGATAAACCACCAGCGGCAGCGCGGTCAGCCCGTGCAAATGCTGCAATGCGGCGGTGACGTTTTCCTGCGCGATACAGTTTACGCCAGTCGCCACAACCTGCGGGCAGGCGTTGAGAAACGCCGCCACGTCACGCAGCGGCGTACCGTCGCTCAGATGCTCGCTGTCGCGCAACGTAAACGAAAACCATGCCCGCGCCCGTGGATATTCGGTTAACAACTCAGCCAGCGCTTTAATCTCAATAAAATTCGGCAGCGTTTCGCAGGCCAGCAGGTCAACGCCCGCATCCAGCAGCGCTTCCACACGCGGGCGATGAAAAGCCCAGAACGTTTCGGGAGTACATACGTAATCCCCGCGATATTCCGCACCGTCGGCCAGATACGCGCCATATGGCCCGATGGAACCCGCCACCAGCAGCGTGCCCGCCTGCGGGTTCTCAGCCAGATACGCTTCCCGCGCTTTGCGTGCCAGTTCGACGCTCTTGCCAATCAGCGCTTTCGACTGCGCTTCGTTAAACCCACGGGCGGCAAAGCCCGCCGGGGTTGCCTGGTAGCTGGCGGTAATCGCTACCTGCGCGCCAGCGCGGAAATAGTCGAGGTGGACTTCGCGAATAAGCTCCGGGTTTTCAACCAGGACTTTCGCCGACCACAGGCTGTCGGCTAAATCGCAGCCGCGCGCTTCCAGCTCCGTCGCCATCGCGCCATCCAGCAGGATAAAGGGCTGTACGTTAAGGATGGCGGTTAACGGATTATTCTGCGACATGTTGAGGCTCCTGGGTGAGTTTCCGTAAACGGGTCAGATAATACGCACCATAACACACTGCCACAAACGGGATCCCACACCACAGCGCAATCCTCTGACTCGGATCAAACGCCAGGCCAATACAGGCCACCAGGCAAAGCACAAATCCCAGTACTGCTACCAACGGATATCGCAACGAACGAGAAAGTAAAGAGATCGCCAGGATGTATAAAGTTAAAAAGATTCTGGCACCATCATTCGTGGGAAATGCTACATTTGCGGGCAATTGCACCATCATGAACTCCTCTCCACGTGCAATCTGCCCCTTTTTGGATCGTCTGCCAACGAAATACGCATATTTATTGTTGTTATAACCTGGCACTCTCCTTGCACTCATCAGATATCTGAAATGTCAGGCTCATCAGGCGTAATTGTTGTAAGCAGTTTGGGCATGGACAGCACGCAGAAACCGGGGCGTACGCATCGTACATGAGGATTGACTCGCTGATTTTTCCTTACGGATCGCTCACCAGGGCGTTCTTGAGCGCAGCCCGGATATAAACAAACAAATACAAATAAAACAACGTGATGAGCCGGGTTTCTTTATCTGGCGAGGCATCAAATATGACAACACAAACCACAACACTAAAAAGAACGCTCGGCAGTTTCCGCTTATGGGGAATCGCCGTTGGGCTGGTTATTTCCGGGGAGTATTTTGGCTGGAGCTACGGTTGGTCTCAGGCGGGAACACTGGGCTTTATGATCGTCGCGCTGGCGATCGCCGCCATGTACTGCGCCTTTATTTTTAGCTTTACCGAACTGACGACCGCCATCCCGCACGCAGGCGGGCCTTTTGCTTACGCCTACCGCGCCTTTGGCCCGACCGGCGGTTTTATTGCCGGGTTCGCGACCCTGATTGAATTTGTCTTTGCCCCGCCCGCCATTGCCATGGCCATCGGCGCCTACCTTAACGTGCAGTTTCCGGCGCTGGACCCCAAATGGGTCGCCTGCGGCGCCTACATTATCTTTATGACGCTGAATATTCTCGGTGTTGGTATCGCCGCCACCTTTGAGCTGGTGGTCACCCTGCTGGCGATCTTCGAGCTGCTGGTATTTATGGGCGTCGTCGCGCCGGGCTTCTCCTGGAGCCACTTTACCGCTAACGGCTGGGCGGGCGCGGAGAGCTTCAGCGGTCTGGCGTTGCCAGGCATGTTTGCCGCAATCCCGTTTGCGATCTGGTTCTTTCTGGCCATTGAAGGGGCATCAATGGCCGCCGAAGAAGCCAAAGATCCGCAGCGTACCATTCCCCGCGCGCTGGGCGGCGGTATTCTGACCCTGACCGTACTGGCGATTGGCGTGATGGTCTTTGCCGGCGGCGTCGGCGACTGGAGAGCGCTGGCAAATATTAACGACCCGCTGCCGCAGGCGATGAAAATAGTGGTTGGCAACAGCAGCGGCTGGCTGCATATGCTGGTATGGCTGGGACTGTTTGGTCTGGTGGCGTCTTTCCACGGTATTATTATGGGCTACTCGCGGCAGATATACTCCCTGGCGCGCGCGGGCTATCTGCCAGCGAGCCTGGCAACGATTAATCGCCGCACCCGTACTCCGCATCTGGCGATCCTCGCCGGAGGCGTCATTGGTATCGCCGCTATTTTCTCCGATTCATTGATAACCATCAGCGGAATGCCGCTGACCGCCTGCATCGTCACCATGTCGGTATTTGGCGCGATTGTTATGTATATCATCTCAATGGCGGCGCTGTTTAAACTGCGCCGCAGCGAACCGAAGCTCATTCGACCGTTCCGCGCGCCGCTCTATCCGTGGGCCCCTGCCTTTGCGCTGGCGATGGCGGTTCTTTGTCTGGTGGCGATGGTCTGGTACAACACCCTGCTGGCGCTGATTTTCGCCGCCATGATGCTCGGCGGCTATCTGTGGTTCCGCAAGACCGCCGCAGCCCGCGAGCGTGCGGCAGCGGACCCGCAGTTACGTACGGTCTCCTGAGGAGTTGAGGCATGTATAAAACCACGCTATCGGGCCAGGTATGGCATTTTGATAGTCTGAAAACATTGCTGGCGAAAGCCTCCCCGGCGCGTTCTGGCGACGCGCTGGCGGGCGTTATCGCCGACTCTGCCGAAGAACGAATGGCGGCCAAAATGGCGCTGGCGGACGTTCCGTTAACGGAAATTCTTGATAATCCGTTGATTCCCTACGAGCAGGATGAAGTGACCCGACTGATACTCGATACTCACGACGCCAGCGGTTTTGCGGCGATTCGTCACCTGACGGTAGGCGATTTTCGCGACTGGCTGCTCGACGACGCCACCGACGAGTCGGCACTGGGCCAGGTCGCGAGGGCGATAACGCCGGAGATGGCGGCGGCGGTTAGCAAGCTGATGCGCAATCAGGATTTGATCCTGGCTGCCAGTAAATGCCGGGTTATCACCCGATTTCGCAATACCATCGGCCTGCCGGGGCGCCTCAGCGTGCGCCTGCAGCCAAATCACCCGACCGATGATATGAAAGGCATCGCCGCCAGTATGCTCGACGGACTGTTATACGGCGCCGGAGATGCGGTGATCGGCATCAACCCGGCCAGCGATAGCCTGCCAGTGCTGGCGCAGCTTAACCATATGCTGGACGATATTATCCAGCGCTTCGCGATCCCGACCCAGTCATGCATTTTGACTCATGTCACCAATACCTTGCAGTTGATTGAGCGTGACGTCCCGGTGGATCTGGTGTTTCAGTCAGTGGCCGGAACCGAAGCCGCCAACAGCGGTTTCGGCATCAATCTGGCGCTACTTCAGGAAGCCAGAGAAGCCGCCCTCAGCCTTAACCGCGGCACGATCGGCAACAATGTGATGTATTTTGAAACGGGCCAGGGCAGCGCCCTATCCGCCAATGCGCATCACGGCGTTGACCAGCAGACCTGCGAGGCCCGCGCTTACGCCGTCGCCCGCCACTTCGAGCCGCTGCTGGTCAATACGGTGGTTGGCTTTATCGGTCCGGAATATCTGTATGACGGTAAACAAATTATCCGCGCCGGGCTGGAAGATCATTTCTGCGGCAAGCTGATGGGCCTGCCTATCGGTTGCGACGTCTGCTATACCAATCACGCCGAAGCCGATCAGGATGATATGGATACCCTGCTGACGCTGCTGTGCGCCGCCGGGCTAACCTTTCTGATCGGCGTACCGGGGGCTGACGATATTATGCTCAACTATCAAAGCACCTCCTTTCACGATGCGCTATACGCTCGCCGTCTGCTGGGTTTAAAGCACGCGCCTGAGTTCGCTGACTGGCTAACCAGGATGCAAATTATCGATCCGCACGGCGCGCTGCGCCTGACCGACGCGCGTCATCCGCTGCTTTCCGTCCTGCCGCAAGGAGAACCGGTATGAATCCTCTCGACGCATGGAGCCCATTGCGTGAATTTACCGATGCGCGGATTGCGCTGGGCCGTAGCGGCGCCAGTCTGCCAACCCGTGAAGTGCTGAATTTCGGCCTCGCGCACGCCCGCGCGCGCGACGCGATTCACCGGCCCTTCGTCAGTGAACAACTGGAACAACCGCTGGCCGATTTGGGGCTCTCATCGCTGACCGTCCACAGTGCCGCCAGCGATCGTCATGTCTACCTGAATCGCCCGGATCTTGGACGACGTCTGAACGAAAAGAGCCGCGCCGATCTGGCCGCCAGCGGCGTGCGTCCGGCCGATCTGCTGCTGGTGATCGGCGACGGGCTGTCGTCATACGCCGTGCATCGTCAGGCCGTGCCGCTAATCCGCGCTCTGCTTCCTTACCTGAAAACGCTAGGCCTGAGCCTCGCGCCGGTGGTGCTTGCGCACCAGTCGCGGGTGGCGCTGGGCGATGATATTGGCGAAACGCTGAAGGCCAAAGCGGTCGCGATTTTGATTGGCGAACGGCCGGGTCTCTCTTCGCCGGACAGTCTCGGGGTTTATTTAACCTGGCAGCCGCATCGTCAGCGGCTGGAGTCGGAGCGCAACTGTATTTCCAATATTCGCCCGGAAGGGCTGAGCTACGAAGCGGCGGCATTTAAGCTGGCGTGGCTGCTGGAGCAGGCATTCTTACGACGACTGACCGGCGTGCGCCTGAAAGATGAAAGTGATAATCCGGCGCTGCATGGTAAAATAAAGCCGCTGGGCAATATCGATAATAAATAACAAGGAAATGAGAGTTCTGCTTTATTATTAATCAAGACAGATAAAATTTATTTATACTCTAAATAATTCGAGTTGCAGGAAGGCGGCAAGAGAGCAAATCCCCAGGAACATAGATAGCTATATGACTGGGGTGAGCGAGCGCAGCCAACACACATGCAACTTGAAGTATGACGAGTATATATTCGTCATACTTCAAATGACAGGTGTATTGGCTTCAGAGTGACTCTGCTCATTCATAAGGCCCGCCCTTAGCGGCCACTACTTTTCAGCGTTCATAACGGATAACCGTTTTGTTCTGGCAATTGAATTAGAGCCTATCCCACCAGGCGTTATTGGCGCAGACAGTTTGAACACGGCCAGCGCGGAAGAACCGGAGCGTACACGTAGTACGTGAGGATTCTGAGCACTGCCCTGGTTCAAAATGACAAGCAAAATAGCTCTAATGGGATAGGTTCTTAATTAGGATATAAGAATATTGCATGAGTAAAAGTGAAACAATCGTTGTAAGGTAAAGTTGCGCATTAAATATGCCCGTGATACTTCAGGTTGCATGTGCATTGACTGTGTTCATGCAGTCCAAATTATTGAGAGTATATTTCGTTATCTATTCAAAATAACAGCCAATAATTCGCCAGATTAACTGGAGAATTATTCTCAATGTTATGCAGTCATTGATGGTTACACATAAATAATCGATTGACCGAGGGTGAGGTAGCAATGAAAAAATTTTCCGGAAAAGCATCTTTAATGGCCACATTGGTTGCCGCGTTGATCGGTGCGAGTAGCGCGCAGGCGGCGGAAATTAAAATCGGCGTGGTATTACCGTTAAGCGGCGCGCTGAGCGGTTACGGGCAACCGTCACAAAAAGGACTGGATATCATTCAGGGCATTACCCCAACATTAAAAAATGGCGACACCATCAAGCTTATCGTCATTGACGATAAGAGCGACAAGGTTGAAGCAGCTAACGCCATGCAGCGCCTGGTCTCCAGTGATAAGGTCGATGCGGTGATCGGCGAAGTCACCTCCTCCAATACCCTGGCGATGACTAAAATCGCTGACGACAGCAAAACGCCGCTGGTCTCCTCGACGGCCACTAACGATCGCGTCACCCGCAACCACCCTTACGTCAGCCGGGTCTGCTTTTCCGATAGTTTCCAGGGCGTGGTTGGCGCGAACCTCGCTTCCCGCGACCTGAAAGCCAAAACCGCCGCCATCGTCTTTGATAGCAGCAACGATTACTCCGTCGGCCTGGCGAAAGCCTTCCGCACGCAGTTTCTGAAAAACGGCGGCACCATTCCTATCGAAGTTCAGGCACCGGGCGGCAGCAAAGACTTTAAAGCGCAGTTATCCAGCGTGAAGGCAAAAAACGTCGACATGATTTATATGCCGATTTACTACACCGAAGGGGCGCTGATCGCCGTTCAGGCTAAACAGCTGGGGCTGAAAAAACCGGTGGTCGGCGGCGACGGACTGGCGGCGGACCCGGTCTTTTTTGAGGTCGGCAAAGATGCGGTCAACGGCTATATGACTACCGATTACTACTCGCCAAATGCCAAAGAACAAACGCCGGAGGGCGAAGCGTTCATCAAAGCCTGGGAAGCCAAATACCACCAGCCGACCCATACCTGGGGCGCGATGGCGGCGGACGCATATAACGTCATTATCAACGCGATGAACCAGTGCAGCGATCCGCACGACCGGGTTTGCGTTAACCAAAAAATTCGCGCCACCAAGGACTACCAGGGCGTGACCGGCACATTGACTTTACAAAACGGCGACGCCATCCGCAGCGCGGTCATCAATGAAGTAAAAGATGGCAAGCTGGTGTTCCGTAGCGTGGTAAATCCGTAAGCCGTTATAAGGGATAACAGATGGACAGTGCCATTTTTCTCCAGCAAGTGGTCAACGGAATGAGCCTCGGGGGCATGTACGCCCTGATTGCCATCGGTTATACGATGGTTTATGGGGTGCTGCGCCTGATCAACTTCGCTCATGCGGACGTGATGATGGTCGGGGCGTTTACCACTCTGTTTTTATTTTCTTCTGTTGGGCTACCCTTCGGGGTAGCTATTTTGCTGACTCTGGCGCTATGCGGCCTGTTCGGGATGCTTATCGACCGGGTGGCCTACCGCCCGCTGCGTCAGGCATCAAAAATCTCTCTGCTGATCACCGCCATCGGTGTCAGCTTCTTCCTTGAGAATCTGTTCAACGTGCTGTTTGGCGGGAGTTCACGCTTCTTTTCATCACCTGATTTTTTCAACAATACCCGCACTTTTGGCCACGTCGTTATCACCAATGTGGCGTGGATCGTGCCGCTGATTACCGTGCTGCTACTGCTGGCTATCCTCTGGCTGTTGTACCGCACCCGCTACGGCATGGCGATCCGCGCGGTGGCTTTCGATGTCAATACCGTGCGCCTGATGGGCATTGACGCCAACCGCATTATCTCGCTGGTGTTTGCTCTCGGCAGCAGCCTCGCGGCGCTGGGAGGCGTATTCTACTCCATCAGCTATCCCACCATTGACCCATTGATGGGCGTGCTGATTGGCCTGAAAGCCTTCGCCGCTGCGGTTCTCGGCGGGATAGGCAGCGTCACGGGCGCGGTACTCGGCGGTTTTATTCTCGGCTTTACCGAAGTGGTGGCGGTCGCCCTGTTTCCCGAACTTGGCGGCTACAAAGACGCCTTCGCCTTTATGTTTTTGATTCTGGTCCTCTTGTTCCGCCCGGTTGGCATTATGGGCGATGAACGTCTGGAAAGGAGCCGTTTCTGATGCTCAACGCTACAACTACCGCCGGGGCGCAAATGCGCAACCTGGTCATTATTGTTATCTGCGTCGCGCTGCTGGCCGGGATCAACGTGGTATTCAATGACTACATTATTCGCGTCATCAGCACGATTTTTATCTTTATGATCCTCGCGGTCAGCTACAACCTGATCAACGGCGTGACCGGGCAGCTGTCGCTGGAGCCCAACGGATTTGTGGCGGTTGGCGCCTACGTGACGGCCCTGTTGATCCTCTCCGGCGACAGCAAGCTGGATATGTTTGAAATGGCCGCGCCCAGTCCGTGGATCCTCGAACTGCACGCCAGTTTTCTGCCCGCGTTGCTCATTAGCGGCTTGTGCGCCGCCGCGCTGGCGGTGTGCCTCGCTTTCCCTGTCTTCCGCGTGCGCGGCGACTATCTGGCGATTGTGACCCTCGGCTTCGGCTTTATCATCAAGATCCTCGCCATCAACAATCCGCAAATCACCAACGGTGCGATTGGTCTCAACGATATTCCTCAACAGCCGCATCTGCTGTTCTGGTGCGGGCTGTTCGCCCTGGTCGCTACCGGGATGATCCTGCAACTGGTGTGGTCGAAATATGGACGGATGATGAAAGCGGTACGCGACGATGAAGATGCCGCTATTGCCATGGGGGTGAATACGTTTCGTATTAAAACCTGCGCTTTCGCCACCAGCGCTTTCTTTGAAGGGATCGGCGGTGGCCTGCTGGCATCGCTGCTGACCACCATCTCCCCAGGTCTGTTCGACTTTATGCTCACCTTCCAGCTGCTAATTATTATCGTGCTCGGCGGGCTGGGCAGCACCACCGGCGCACTGCTCGGCACCGTGCTGGTGGTCGGTAGCGGGGAGTGGCTGCGTTTTCTCGATCAGCCGCTGCAGTTCTTCGGCCATGACTTCGGCTCATATCCGGGCCTGCGAATGGTGGTGTTCTCGCTGCTGCTGCTGATCATCATGCTGTTCGCCCGTGAAGGCCTGCTGGGCAAAAAAGAGATTTGGCAAGTGAGCAAAAGGAGTCGCGACCATGGCGCAAAATAAGGTCATTTTGCAGGTGCAGGACGTCACGATGCAATTCGGCGGATTGCGGGCCATCGACAATGTCAGTTTCCATGTTGACGAAGCGGAAATTTTTGGCCTGATTGGCCCTAACGGCGCGGGCAAAACCACGATGTTCAACGTCATTACCGCTAACTACAAGCCGACCAGCGGCAGCGTGACGCTCGCGGGAAAATCGTTGAAGAAACTAAAGCCGAATCAGGTGGTCAACGCCGGAATTGCCCGTACCTTTCAGAATATCCGCCTGTTCAACTCGATGACGGTATTAGAAAACGTGATGGTCGGCCTCGATAGCGCCAGCCGCTATTCGCTGCTGGAAGCGGCGCTGCATATTGGCCGTTATTTCCCCGCCGAACGGGCGGCGAAAGCCAAAGCGATGGCGATTCTGGAAGATATTGGCATTGCTCATTTTGCCGATATGCAGGCGACCAATCTCAGCTACGGTAACCAGCGTAAGGTGGAGATTGCCCGCGCGCTGGCGACATCACCAAAATTATTGCTGCTGGACGAACCCGCAGCCGGGATGAACCCGAAAGAGACCGAGGATCTGGCGGATTTGATTTTCCGCATGCGTAATGACTACCAGCTCAGCGTACTGTTAATCGAGCACGACATGCCGTTCGTCAACAAACTGTGCGAGCGGGTCATGGTGCTGGAGTACGGTAAACCGCTGTTTAGCGGTCTGATGACCGAGGCCATTCAACATCCTGATGTCATTTCCGCTTATCTGGGGGACGTTCGTTATGCTTAGCGCACGTGAGTTAAAAGTTTTTTACGGCGTGATTCAGGGGCTGAAAGGCATCGATATTGATATTTATGACCGGGAAATCGTCACCTTAATCGGCAGTAATGGCGCGGGGAAAACCTCAACCCTCAACGGTATCGTCAACCTGGTGCGCTCTACAGGACGGGTCAATTTTCTCAACGAGGATATTTCCCGCAGCCAGACGCACCAGATTGTGCGTCGGGGGCTGGCGCTTGTGCCCGAAGGGCGGCGCATCTTCACCAACCTGACCATTGAAGAAAACCTGCGCATGGGCGCCTACAATAATCTCGCCGGGTTTACCCGCTTGCGCGACCGGATGTACAGCCTGTTTCCCCGGCTAAAAGAGCGGCGCAATCAGATGGCGGGCACCATGAGCGGCGGCGAGCAGCAGATGCTGGCGATTGCCAGGGCATTGATGAGCGAACCGGTATTACTGATGCTGGACGAACCGAGCCTCGGTCTGGCGCCGAAAATTGTCGGGGAACTCTTCGCCACCATTAAGCAACTGCGGGAGGAGAATATTACGGTACTGCTGGTGGAGCAGAACGCCACGGCGGCGCTGACTATCGCCGATCGCGCCTATGTGCTGGAAAACGGGAAAATAATGCTCTCAGGCCCGGCACCGGAGGTGCTGGCAAACCCGGAAATTAAACGGATGTATCTCGGCGGATAGGGAAGCGAATGCGCGGTTCGTTTGCCTACATGAAGCTCGTTGTTGGGTTGGTTTTGACGCAATCGCGCATTGTTTCTCCCCCGCTGGCTGGCGACCGCGCTGAAGCGGCGGCATTTATCTCTTACGGACAAACCTCGATGTCGCTTTTAACGGCAGCGGCCGACAGATAAATCCGCTGATGGTCAGACAGAGACATTCAGGAGAGGATGACTAGTGGCGGATCTGCGCCAGATCGTCTTCCGTCAGGCCGGTCATTTTCATGACCGTATTGCGGTCGATGCCGTTCTGCAGCATGGTACGGGCAACTTCGAGTTTGCCTTTTTCAATACCGCGTTGTTCACCCAGTTGGATTCCCTGCTGGATTCCCTTCTCGATGCCCTTCTGTTCAAGTTGTTGTGCGATGGTCATGAGAACGTCTCCGTGTTGCGGCACACGCTGTGCCAGTTCGCGAACAAAGGCTTCGGCATCGGATGTTTCGCCTGCCTGTAATATATAGTGTACCAGCGATATCACCTGCGATGAAGAAAGATATCCGGCCAGTAAAATGGGCGCCAGCCGGTCGATCAGTTCAGCCAGGTCCCGCTGATGAATATGTTTCTGAAGCAGAGTCAGGGCGGCCATTCTGCGATGGCCTGCAATTTCATCATCCGGAATAACCGTCACATCAACCAGCGGGAAAGCACTGCTGTACAGTTTGCCTGCCAGCGCCGGAGCGTCAAATTCATCCAGCCATCGGGTTGAGTATGGATACGGGCTGCGCTTACCGGTATAGAACAGTATCGGTATTACCAGCGGCAGTTTCTTATGGCCTGCGTCAAGATGGCGCTGCATGGCGGCCACCGCATAACGGATCAGGCGAAAGGCCATATGTCTGTCGGGCGTCGACTGGTGTTCCACAAGTACGTGAATGTATCCATCGCCAGATGACGTTTTCAGGCTGTAGAGTACGTCACTGAAGTACTGTCGAAAGTCATCCTCGACGAACGAACCTGATTCCAGCTTCAGCGTGCTGAGATCGCAGATCGCGCGTAGTTCCGCTGGTAAGTGAATTTCCATGAAATCACGGGCCACATCCGGCTGTGTCAGGAACTGCCGGAACGTGGCATCGTGGGGGGTGGGTGTGCTGCTTTTCTTTTTCTTCATCATCATCCCTGGCTCTGAAAAATAACCCGTATGTGTTACCACTGCTGGTGCGGATCAATTGCTACTACGTAAAATCCCGATTGCCCGGCATTACGGTATAAACCGGAGCATTTAGATTCTGATGCCCTAATATGAAGAGTTTTCCGGCCGGCAAGGTTTACCCAAACCAATGCTTTTGGGCTCCGGGTCGTGCTCGACTCTGATATCAATGGCGTTTTGCGCCACCGACATCATCAGCTTCAGGCGGTTAAACTGATTGACTTCGCTGGCGCCAGGGTCGTAGTCAATAGCGAAAATATTGGCCGCCGGATACTTCTGCTTCAGGCTTTTGAGCACGCCACGCCCGGTAATGTGGTTTGGCAGGCAGCCGAAGGGCTGAACGCAGACGATATTATTGACCCCGGCGTCCAGAAGCTCCATCATTTCTGCCGTTAGCAGCCAGCCTTCGCCCGCCTGATTGCCCAGTGACACTACCTTTTCCGCCATTGCCGCCAGCTCGGCGATAGCCGGGGGCGCGCTGAAGCGCTGACTGCGGGTTAACGCCTTGTTTACCGACTTGCGCATCCATTGGATGGTGGATGTGGCCACCTGATTGCGCGCCATGCTGAGGAAATTCAGCCCATACTGGCGGTGGTCGTAGCGCGTGCCATAAGTGCAGGAAAGGAAAAAATCGAGCATATCGGGAACCACCGCCTCGCCGCCTTCCGCTTCAATCTGCGCGACCAGATCGTTATTAGCGCCGGGATGATACTTCACCAGAATTTCGCCAACGACGCCGACTCTCGGTTTTTGCGCCGGGCGCAGCGGGAGTTGGTCAAACCCGGCGACGATTTGCGCCACGTCGGCATTAAACTGCCCCATGCTGCCTTCAGCCGCAAGATTTTGCTTTACCCGCTGATTCCAGTATTCGTAGAGCTTTTGCGCCGAACCGGGCTCAGACTCATAGGGGCGCGTTCGCAGCAACGCTTTCATTAGCAGATCGCCGTAGATTATCGACATCACCGCCTTTTTCACCATCCGTAAGCTATAGCGAAAACCGGGATTATCTTCCAGTCCGGCGGCGCTGAGAGAAATGACCGGAACCTGCGGAAAGCCCGCGTCCTCCAGCGCTTTACGAATAAAAGCGATATAGTTGGTGGCCCGGCAGGCGCCGCCGGTCTGAGTGATAATAGCGGCGCTGGTATCCGGATCGTACTGCCCGCTGGTCAGCGCGTCGACAATTTGCCCGGTGACCAGCACACAAGGGTAGCAGGCATCGTTATTGACGTATTTTAACCCCTGCTCAATGGCCGATCGGGTCACGGTCGGCAGCACCTGCAGGCGATAGCCTTCGGCACGGAAAACAGCCTGAATCAGGTCAAAATGGATGGGGGCCATCTGCGGCGCCAGGATGGTGTGGGTGTCACGCATCGCTTCGGTAAAGGGCGCTCTTTTGTCCTGGTAAGACGTATCCGGGACGGTAACGCCGTGCCGTCGTCGGGCGGTCATCGCCGCCTTAAGCGAGCGAATGCGGATCCTGATCGCGCCCGGATTAGCGCCCTCATCAATTTTTATCAGGGTATACACCTTATTGGCGGCCTTTAACACCTCCTCCACCTGATCGGCAGTCAGGGCGTCAAGGCCGCAGCCGAATGAGGTGAGCTGCACCAGTTCCAGTTGCGGGCTGGCCGCCACGTAAGCCCCGGCAGCGTACAGGCGTGAGTGGTAAGCCCACTGGTCGACGACGCGTAGCGGGCGGCGTAGCAGCGACTCACCCAGATGCGCCACGCTGTCTTCCGTCAGCACCGCCATCCCCTCTTCAACGATGATGCGGTCAATGCCGTGGTGAATGCCCGGATCGACGTGATAGGGGCGACCGGCGAGCACAATGCCGGGTCGGTCGTTTTCCACCAGCCACTGAACCACCTCTTTTCCTTTATTGCGGATGTCCTGCCGCATTGCCTGTAGTTCCTGCCAGGCTTTTTGTACCGCCAGTTTGACCGCTTTACGGGTCAGTCCGAGCGCGTTGAATTCGTCAAACAGCACCTTTTCCACCGACGCGAGGTGGTTAAAGTTGATAAACGGGTTATGAAACGCAACCTCTCCCTGACTGATGGCGTCGATATTAGTGCGAATAACTTCCGAATAAGTGCTGACTACCGGGCAGTTGAAGTGATTGTCGCCGCCCGGTGTTTCCCGCCATTCATAGGTGACGGACGGGAAGAAGATGCGATCGACTTTACGCTCTATCAGATGCTCTATATGGCCGTGTACCAGTTTGGCCGGATAGCAGGCCGACTCGGAAGGGATCGTTTCGATTCCCTTTAAGTAAAGGCGTTCCGTTGACGGCGGCGACAGCACCACACGAAAGCCCAGTTGAGTGAAAAACGTGTGCCAGAAGGAATAATTTTCGAACTGGTTGAGCACGCGTGGAATACCGACCGTTCCCCGCGCCGCCTGTTCTTCAGGCAGTGCTTTATAGTTGAATACCCGCCTTTCTTTATATTCATACAGATTGGGCAGGCAGTCTGGCGCCACCTCGCTCCGGGCGCCTTTTTCACAACGGTTGCCTGAAACAAACTCCCGGCCATCTCTGAAGGTATTGATCGTCAGCATGCACTGGTTGTTGCATTTGCGGCAGCGTTCGCTGCTCTGTTCTACGTCGAACAAGGCCAGTTCGTCCGGCTGCAATAATTGGCTGGGGCTGCCGTCGCTGGCGCGGTCCCGCGCGATAAGCGCCGCGCCGTAGGCGCCCATTAGCCCGGCGATATCTACGCGGGTCACGTCTCTTTCAGTGAGGTTTTCAAACGCGCGCAGTACCGCCTCGTTGTAGAATGTGCCGCCCTGAACCATGATCTTTTGCGGCAGCATATCGAGCTGTTTAATCTTAATGACTTTATATAGCGCATTTTTGATAACGGAGTAGGAAAGTCCGGCGGAGATATCGGCGACGCTCGCCCCCTCTTTTTGCGCCTGTTTGACCTTCGAGTTCATAAATACGGTGCAACGGGAGCCTAAATCCACCGGCCGTCCGGCCAGCAGCGCCCGTTGCGAAAACTCGCTGACGGGAATATTCAGCGAACGAGCGAACATCTCAATAAACGAACCGCAGCCAGCAGAACAGGCCTCGTTCAGCAGAATGCTGTTAATGACGCCGTCACGAATATACAGGCACTTCATATCCTGACCGCCGATGTCCAGAATAAACTCTACGCCTGGCAAAAGCTGCTCTGCCGCACGGTAGTGGGCGACGGTTTCTACCTCGCCCACATCGGCGCGGAATGCGGCTTTAATCAGTTGTTCGCCGTAGCCGGTCGTCGCCGACCTGACGAGGGTGACTTCGGCGGGCAACCGACGATAGATGTCGCACAACACTTCGCGCACGACGTTGAGCGGATTGCCCCTGTTGTTGCCGTAGAAGTCATACAGCAACTCGCCCTTCTCGCCGATCAGAACGACTTTGGTGGTGGTTGACCCGGAATCGATGCCCAGCCAGACCTCTCCCCGATACTCTTCCAGTGCGATGCGCGCCACGTTGGCTCGGGCATGACGCGCGCGGAAGGCGTCAACGTCGGCCTGCGTCTGAAACAGCGGCGGCAGAAGATCGACCTCTTTAACAGTGCTCTTTCTGGCGTCGCGCAGCGTGTTAATTAGCTGGCTTATCGGGACCGCCGCCTCCTGTTTCTCCGCCAGCAGCGCGGCGCCGATGGCGACGAACAACTGAGGATTGTCCGGAAAGATAACCTGATGCTTTTTCAGCCTCAGCGTTTTAATAAACAGCTTTCTTAAATTATCAAGGAAATACAGCGGGCCGCCGAGAAAAGCGACGTTGCCTCTGATGGGCTTGCCGCAGGCCAGGCCGCTGATGGTTTGATTAACGATGGCCTGCAGGATTGATGCGGCGATATCCGACCTTGCCGCCCCCTGATTGATCAGCGGCTGGATATCGGTTTTAGCGAATACGCCGCAGCGCGAGGCGATGGGGTAAAGCGTTTGATAGTTGTTTGCCAGCTGATTCAACCCTGCCGCATCGGTTTCCAGCAGCGAAGCCATCTGGTCGATAAATGCGCCGGTGCCCCCGGCGCAGCTGTTATTCATCCGCTGATCGACGCAATGACGGTCAAAATAGGTGAGTTTGGCGTCTTCCCCGCCCAGTTCGATAGCCACATCGGTTTGCGGAATAAAGGTGGTGATGGTCTTCGAACTGGCGATAACTTCCTGCTCAAACGGGATGGAGAGCAGTTCAGACAGCGCCAGACCGCCCGAGCCGGTAATCACGGGAACAACGGTCAGTGCCGGAAAGGTTTCCTGTAGCTGCCCGAACAGAGCCAAAAGCGTTTGACGGATGTCGGCGTAGTGGCGCTGATAGGCGTGATGAATCAGTTGCCGCTGTCTGTCCAGCAGCACCAGTTTGACGGTGGTTGAACCAACGTCGATTCCTGCAAGATAGTCATTGGGCGCGGATAGCATGTTTATATCAATCCCTTTGAAAAAACATTCCTTATCTGTATTAGCTCAGACCTGATCTGACAGTTACCGGTTATTTATACAGGTATCTGTCAGATTACATCTGGCTTAAATTTTTCTCAGCCCAGATGCGTTTTCCATCAAGTAACGTTTCTATTGGCGTCCG
>NZ_JBDYQK010000025.1:0-67240 GCF_043832615.1 Klebsiella sp. KE9456 | reverse complement strand
CGGAACAGACCACGGAATCTGAATGGGTGAAAACGAAAAATGCGTCATGCTCGCCAGAACCACCGATTAACGGAACCGCTCAGCCAGCCATAAACGCAACTGACAGCCCTTAACTGACAAGCATTACAGCGTAGTGACTGCCGTTTTAGCAATGCATGACGACCGCTTAATATTCTGAATTCACGATCACCTCTTCTCCCTGAGAGCCCGCCATTGGCAGAGGCTTATAAGAAGAGTTTGAGGCGCGCATAATACGGATCCCGCGCGCCCCTACCTCCCGGGCAGCAGAAATATCGTTATCTGAATCACCATAGAAAACTTTAATTCTTTTCTCCTGCAACCACTGCGTTTTGGTATTCTGACCCGGTTTATCACCGGCAAAAATAACCGGGTTCATATTCGCCGCCGGGATGTGGAAATCATTCTGTAACGTTTTTGACACCGTTTCTGTTTTGGTCTGCGTGCGGCCGGTGACAAAATAGATGCTGTCGCCACGTTTGACATGCATGGCGATCAACTGCCGGGCCACCTCTTTCGGCATACTGAATTCATCCCAGCCGTTATTCATTTTTTCCCAGAATTCCGGGTTTTTCAGGTAATCATCGCTGCCAGGAGAAAAGGTGTTTTGCCCGCGCCAGAAGCCCGGGCTGGAAAACAGGACGGTATCGTCAATATCAAAGCCGACGGCCATCGGCTGGCGCCCCAACAGGCTATTCTCGATCTGGGCGACGGAGACCCAGTGGATGGGCGCCTGTTCGGCGAGTTTCGCCATATTTGTGCCCACCCACAGCGGTTGCGGTGTGGAGGCACGAGCAACAACGGCGCTATTTAGCGTAAACAGTAAGCAGACGGCGCCAAAGGCAAGGGTGATCTTACGCATATTTATCCTTAAATCATCAGTTAATTATTATCGCTAATAGCGCAACAGATTAAACGCATTATGCACCATACACCGTGCGTCGTGCCGCATAAACATCTTTTGCAAAACTATCAGAGGAAACAATCATGATCACATTGTTATAACTGGCTTATTAATCTTCTCAGCGCGCATGTTTACATTTTGTAATATTTCTTGAACTAATTATATTGTGTGATAAACCACACACCCCGGTCATCATTCTGTATCCGTATTCACAGTATTGTATCGTTCTCCTTCTCGCGAT
The DNA here is from genome assembly GCF_043832615.1 of Klebsiella sp. KE9456. NCBI lineage: Bacteria > Pseudomonadati > Pseudomonadota > Gammaproteobacteria > Enterobacterales > Enterobacteriaceae > Klebsiella > Klebsiella sp. KE9456. The sequence continues at coordinate 66,077 of NZ_JBDYQK010000025.1, read as the reverse complement.
CCAGACGATGATAATATACTAAATTTTTACATAGTCGCATGGATGTCAAATGATAATATCATATACAAATAACACCGACAGCAAATGGCCATACCGAACGGCCAGCGTTATTTTATTTTTGGTATTATTGGCTATTTCCACACTATTCCTGCACGAAAGATTTATCACATTATCAGGCACGGACAGAATGCGCCTTGAAATGTATAAATCAACACTAAACTCCACTATCGAACAATATTACATCCTGCCTTATATGTTATCTATTGATAAAGACATAATACAATCAATAGCAGACAGTAACGATATACAAAAAAACTCGTTAAATAAAAAAATTGAATACCTTAACCGTCATTTGAAAACCGCCGCTATTTTTATCCTGGACGCACAGGGTAAAGCCATCGCGTCCAGCAACTGGCAGGAAGCAGGCAGCTATGTCGGTCATAATTACAGCTATCGCCCCTACTATAAACAGGCGATGGCCGGGCTAAACGGGAAATTTTACGGCATCGGCAATACGACCAACAGGCCTGGTTTCTTTCTCTCCACCAGCATCAAACAAAATGGCGAAATTATTGGCGTCATTGTCGTTAAAATTAGCCTTAATGAAATTGAGAATATCTGGTCAGAGGGGCCAGAAAATATTATCGTAACCGATGAGCACAGTATTATATTTCTCAGCTCACAGCCACACTGGCGACTGAAATCTTTGCAGCCGCTACCGATAAATATTATGAAAAAACTACAATCTACCCGTCAGTACAGCATCAACAATCTGGCGCCCGCAGATTACTACCCCTGCTTTACATTAGGGGGCTTTGTTTTTTTAAAAAATGAGGCGCATCAATCATGCATTTTCCCGGTATTTTACACTCAACAGATCGCTATCCCGGAATTTAACTGGAATATGATGATCATCGTGCCGTTAGAAAATGCCTACTGGACGTTTGGCGTGACTCTGGCGATCACCATCGCCACATACCTGCTGGTGCTGATATTTATTAAATACTGGCGGATGCGTCTGAAAAACCAGCAGTTGCTCGCACAGGCAAATGAAATACTGGAAAAGCAGGTTAAGGAACGAACTCAGGAACTGGAATCAATTAACCAAAAACTGATTCGGGAAATGAAAGAACGCAATCAGGCTGAGCAGGTGCTGCAACTCACTCGTAGCAAACTGGCGGAATCCAGTAAACTGGCAGCGTTGGGGCAAATGGCTACCGAAATCGCTCATGAGCAAAATCAACCGCTGGCAGCCATCCATTCGCTGACTGACAATGCGCGTATAATGCTGGCTAAAGGGATGTATTCGCAGGTTGATCAAAACCTTAAATACACCATTTCCGTCATCGAACGCATGACGCAACTGATGTCGGAATTGAAAACGTTCGCCTCTCGTCACCGGGTACCGAAGGGATCCGCCGATGTCATCAAAGTGATGTACAGCGCCGTCGCTCTGCTGAATCACAGTATGGAAAAAAATCATGTCGAGCGGCGTATCAAAGCGCCTTCAATACCGCTTTTCGTCGGCTGCGATGAATTGGGGTTAGAGCAAATATTCAGCAATCTGATTTCTAACGCCCTTGATGCAATGGAGCAGCAGCAGAATAAACGCCTGGATATCGCGATATATTGTCTGGAACACCGGGTCATCGTCACGTTAAAAGACACCGGTCCGGGTTTCTCTTCCCAGGCGATCGATCGCGTATTCGAACCTTTTTTCACAACCAAACGCAGAGGTATTGGGTTAGGTCTGGCGATCGTCAGCGAAATTATCAGGAATTCTAATGGAATAATTCGAGCCGATAATCACCCGGAAGGCGGCGCGATTATTACGCTCTCATGGCCAGAATGGCGAGGAAGCGACAATGAAAATAAATAATGATGTGTCCATTATTTATATTGAAGACAGTGACGATGTTCGTTTTGCCTGTGAACAAACGCTAATGTTATCAGGCTATCACGTTATTTCCTTTTCAAATGCCGAACAAAGCCTGGCGGAAATCCGCCGCCGAACAAATATCATCGTCCTGACCGACGTGCGGCTCCCCGGCTTATCCGGTCTGGATTTACTTCAACATGTTATTGAAATAGATGCCGAAATTCCGGTTATCTTAATTACCGGACATGGTGATGTCGAGATGGCCGTGGAGGCCATGCGCAACGGCGCGTGGGACTTTATTGAAAAGCCGTGCAGCAGTGAGAAATTACTCGATATTATCGCCAGAGCCGCGGAAAAACGCCGTCTGGTGGTAGACAATCATCAGCTTCTCGCGCAGTTACAGCAAGAAAGAGGTCCGCTATTGATTGGCCGCAGCGCGGCAATGCAGCAACTGCGCAAGACGATAATGAACGTGGCCGACACCGACGTGGACGTGCTGATTTACGGCGAAACCGGCAGTGGTAAAGAGGTTGTCGCGCGTATGCTTCACCACTGGAGCACACGCAGCGGCGGCCCCTTCGTCGCACTGAACTGCGCCGGGCTGCCGGAAACCCTGTTCGAAAGCGAAATTTTCGGTCATGAAGCCGGCGCATTTACCGGAGCAGTCAAAAAACGCATCGGAAAAATAGAACACGCCAGCGGCGGCACATTGTTCCTCGATGAAATAGAAGGGATGCCGCTGGGCATGCAGGCCAAACTGCTGCGCGTATTACAAGAGCGTACTATTGAGCGTCTGGGAGCCAATCAGTTAATCCCGGTGAACTGCCGTGTTATTGCGGCGACCAAAGAAGATCTGCTGCGCCGGAGTGAAGAAAATCATTTTCGTTCAGATCTCTATTACCGCCTGAACGTCGTCAGCCTGAACATCCCGCCGCTGCGGCAGCGGCGGGAAGATATTCCCGAGCTTTTTTACTGGTTTGCCAGCCAGGCGGCGCAAAAATATAACCGTCCCCTGCCGGATATCTCTCCCATGTTGCTCGCCTGGCTGCAATCACAGAGCTGGTCCGGCAACGTGCGGGAACTGAAACACACCGCCGAGCGCTTTGTTCTGGGGCTGCTGGCCCAACATCAGACCGTGCCTATGACACAGCAGGAAGAGCGCGGTCTGACCGCCTGTATCGACGCATTCGAGAAAAAGCTGATTGAAGATATGCTGCGGCAAACAGGGGGGCAGGTCAGTTTAACTGCGCGGCTATTACAACTGCCGCGCAAGACGTTATACGACAAACTGAATAAGCACCATATTCACCCACAAGTCTTCCGCTTTACGGAATCAACCAGCTAGCGCGGCAGGCTGAGCGTGTAAATGAAGATCGATCCCTTTTTCAGCATAATGTTCCACCACCCAGGACCAGAATGTCGCCGGAATGGGAACGGTTTTGTCATTACGTTCCCGGATGGCCGCTTCCGGCATTCCGGGATAGATTACGCCTTTTCCATCCGGCTGCGGACGCGTCGCCAGCAGATAATCGGCAAAGAACTGCCCTTTCTCGTCCGCCAGAACCGAGAATTTATCCGGATCGATCAGCAGAGCAAACAGATGGTTATGCGCCGATCCATCCGGACGATGATCTTCAGCGATTGTTTCGCCGCCGGAGAGGATCCCCGCCATCATCTCGATCGCCAGCGCCAGGCCGAAACCTTTATGTTCGCCAAACGGCAGCAGCGCCCCCGCGGGCGACGTAAACAGTACACCAGGATCAAGACTGGGATGGCCTTGTGCGTCAATCAGTTGTCCCGGTTTGACCGTCTTGCCCTGCGCTGACAAGACGCGCGCTTTATTTAACGCCATGCTACTGGTGGCGAAATCCACCAGAATTGCCGGACGTCCATCTTTAAACGGCCAGGAAAAACAGAACGGATTCGTGGTCATACGCGCTTCGGCCCCTCCCCAGGGGGCGACGAGCGCGGGTCGACCGGTCACGTTGCTCATCGCCAGCATAGCCAGCCCCTTATCCGCCGCCATCTGTCCGTAGTGTCCGAGACGTCCCAGATGGTGTGCATGGCACAAGGTAAGCAGACAAAATCCCTGCTGCCGCGCCCGCTCTATCGCCGCCGTTAACGCAATCTTCCCGGCATATTGCCCGAAACCATTGCAGCCATCGAAACGCAGCAAGTTACCTTCATTCGCCGTACATTTCGGTCGGGCGTTAACGGTCACATCGCCTCTGGCGATGTTATCAAGATACTTCGGCAGTAACGTGACGCCGTGGCTGGTAAAACCATAACGCTCAGCCTCAATCATATGTTCAGCCACATCCTGGGCGATATCGGCATCACAACCATTTAACTCCAGAAGACCGGCGACTAACCAGCGCACCTTCTCTATTGCGATTTGTAATGACATCATATGCTTCCTCACATCAGGCCCAATAGCTTCCACCAGGTGGAGGCAAACAGCAGCAGCAATAGGTAGCCAATTACGGTGAGCCAAATCCCCACGCGGGTAAACTGGCGCGGTGTGAATGTATCCGTTCCCAGACACACCATATTTTGCGGCGCGTTAATTGGCAGGATGAAGCCGAAACTCATGCTAAAAGCCAACATGATGGTCATTCCGATAGGATTTACGCCCAGCTCAGGCGGCAGGCTACTGAGCAGACTAATCAAAATCGGCAGTAGCGCGGCGGTCAGCGCCGTGGCGCTGGCGAATCCGAGATGGATCAAAATCAGGAAGGCGGCGAGAATAGCAAAGATTGCCAGCGGCGGTAGCGCGTCAAGACCAAAGCCCTGCACCACATAGTTGGCCATCCAGGAAGCAGCCTGGGTATCAAGCAGAGTTGAGCCCAGGCTGATACCAATACCAAACATCAGCAAAGTTCCCCACTGTACCCGCTTCTCAACCTCTTTCCACTTCATCACGCCGATGCCAGGGAGCAACATCACAGCAAGCCCGGCCAACGTCACCGAGGTGGTATCGATGCTGTGCAGTTTTCCGCCCGTTGCCCAGAACACCAGCAACAGCAGAGAAATCGCGATCAGGCGTTTTTCTTTGCCCGTTGTCTGTCCCAGCTCCGCCAGCGCCTTTTTAATGGCTTCACTGCCCCCTTCAACACTTTCCGTTTCCGGCGGCAACAATTTCCGGGCGAGGAAATAGAGGATCACCGACATCATCAGGCTCCAGGGCGCGCCAGCCATCAGCCAGTTAAGCCAGCTAATCGTATTATCCGCACCGAAGGTTTTATTGATAAAACCGATAGCGAGGAGGTTTTGCGCGGCGGAGGTCTGGATGCCGATATTCCAGATGCTGGTCGCCTGTGCAATCACAATCATCATTGAGGCCGCGAGGCGGGATTGTTTATCAACCTTAAACGCTGCGATAACCCCCATCATGATCGGCACCACGCAGGCGGTACGCGCGGTGGCACTCGGCACCACAAGGCTCAGCACGATGGTGACGGCAATTGCGCCAATAATAATGCTGCGGCTGCTGGCGCCAATTTTCGACATCGTAAACAGCGCAATTCGTTTATCCAGTCCAGTGATGGTCATCGCCGCGGCGATAAACATTGCCGCGGCAACCAGCGCCAGAGCGGAATTAGAAAAACCGGATAGCGCCAGTTTAAGCGCTTTCGAGGTGCCTAACATATTTTCCGGATGATGAATATCCGGCGCAAATCCCACCATAAAAATAATCAGCGCGGAAATAACGATCGCGCTTGCCGTATAATCCATCGCTTCGCTGATCCACACGATAATCGCAAAGACCAGAATGGCGATCATATGTTGACCGGCGACCGGTAATGCATCACCCAATGGCAAAAAAGTAATAATCAGACCGGCAATAATAGCCAACCATAAACCGGGGTTAGGAATAATTTGACGCTTGTGCGGAGCGTCATTAGAGACTGAAGACATATTCACCTCACTGTGAAGGATAAAAGACCTGCTCCGGTATTGCAGTTGCTATGCCAACTATCTTTAAAATATAACTCGTTGTTGTTTATTGATTTATTTAAAAACTGGCCTTCGATAATGCGCGGTTTACCGCACAGTGGTAAAAAAGTGAATATAAAACCGCACACCTGCTAAAGCGTCATTGGTTTAATATTAACTCGCTGCACAACACATTGAAAATGTTATGCATTTTCATTTACCAGCGGAAATATCTTTGCAGGTGATTTTAGTGAAAAAACAGATATGCATCGAGGACAGGCGGTCAGAGACGGTAAAGGCAGGATAACATGGTCAGGAATAATCGTTACGCCAGATAAATTTTGGCTAATAACGTTCGGGGAAAATACGCTCTACTTTTCATCAACACGATTAAGAGCCTATCCCACCAGGCGTTATTGGCGCAGACAGTTTAAACACGGCCAGCGCGGAAGAACCGGAGCGTACACGTAGTACGTGAGGATTCTGAGCACTGCCCAGGTTCAAAATGACAAGCAAAATAGCCCTAATGGGATAGGCTCTAAGGGGAGCCATCGCTCCCCTTAATATTGATTACTTAATCGCGTTCCACAGCGTCTCGCCAATTTTTGCCGGGTTTCGCGTCCACGTCATTCCTGCCTTATCGAAGGCACGGAATTTATCTTCCGCGCTGCCGCTGCTCCCGGAAATAATCGCCCCGGCATGCCCCATACGTTTTCCTTTCGGCGCAGTCACGCCAGCAATATAACCAATAACGGGTTTATTCATTTCGTAACGAATAAATTCTGCGGCACGTTCTTCGGCATTGCCGCCTATTTCCCCGATCATAATGACCGCATCCGTTTGCGGATCGTCGGCAAATAAACGTAATGCGTCAATAAAATTCGTCCCTGGTACCGGATCGCCGCCGATACCAATACAGGTCGATTGTCCCAGCCCCAACGCGGTGGTCTGCGCGACGGCTTCATAGGTCAACGTCCCGGAACGGGAAATAATGCCGATGCGCCCCGCACGATGAATATCGCCCGGCATAATGCCAATCTTACAGGCTTCCGGGGTAATAATACCGGGGCAGTTAGGCCCAATTAACCGGACCTCGGGATGGCAATCCAGCAGGCGGCGCACTTTAACCATATCTAACGTCGGCACACCTTCGGTGATCACCACAATCAGCTTCACGCCAGCCTCAACGGCTTCCACGACAGAGTCAAGGACAAACGGAGCGGGAACATAAATCACGCTGGCATCTGCGTCTGTCTGGCGCATCGCCTCCTTCATGGAATTAAACACCGGGCACCCCAGATGCTGCTGCCCGCCTTTACCCGGCGTCACGCCGCCGACGATTTGCGTACCATAGGCGATCGCCTGCTCGGTATGAAACGAGCCATTTTTACCGGTGATCCCCTGGACCAGAACCCTGGTGTGCTTATCTATCAAAACGCTCACGCTAACCTCCTTAATTTAGCAATGCGATAATGCGCTTCGCGGCATCATCCAGAGAATCAACAGCTTCCACCGCCAGGCCGCTCTCGCTCAGCAGACGCTGTCCTTCAGCCGCACGGTTACCTGACAAGCGCACCACCACTGGCAGCGCGATCTCTTCTTCCTGCAGCGCACATATGATGGCGCGAGCGATCATGTCGCAGCGGACAATCCCGCCGAAAATATTGATCAAAATCGCCCGTACTTTGTTGTCGGAGACAATCAGGCGGAAGGCCTCGCTCACGCGCGCCTGGGTCGCGCCGCCGCCAACGTCGAGAAAGTTAGCGGGTTGCGCACCGTAGAGTTTGATAATATCCATCGTCGCCATCGCCAGGCCCGCGCCATTGACCATGCAACCAATATTGCCATCCAGCGAGACGTAGTTAAGATCGAGTCTGGCCGCCTGGTTTTCCCGCTCATCCTCCTGAGTTTCATCGCGCAGCGCTTGTAATTCCGGGTGACGATACAGCGCGTTGTCATCCAGAGTCACTTTAGCGTCGGCGCACATAAAATCGCCGCTTTCGCGCAAAACCAGCGGGTTGATCTCCAGCAACGAGAAATCCAGTTCGTTAAAGGCTCTCCATGCCTGATTCACCAGACTACTGAAAGCCGGGAAGAGGGCATGATCGAGCTGCAGCACCGCAAACAGCTCACGGATATGGCAGGGCTGAACACCGGTGAGCGGATCGACACTCACTTTACCTATCTTCTCCGGCGTCTCGTGGGCGACTTTCTCAATCTCCACGCCGCCTTCCGGGCTGACGATAAACGTCACGCGCTGGCTTTCCCGATCAATCACCATGCCGAAGTACAATTCCTGGCGTACCGGATAGATGTTCTCGCACACGAGGATATGACTCACATACTGGCCTTCCGGTCCGGTCTGGTAAGTCACCAGTTGCGATCCCAGCATCTGCTCAACAAACGTTTCCGCCTGTGCGTACTGCGTCAACGCCTTCACACCACCTGCTTTGCCGCGGCCTCCCGCATGGACCTGCGCCTTCAGTACCGCACCTTTGCTTTCGCTGGCAATCTCCCGCCACGCCTCCGGCAATTGCGCTTTATCGTGGATTGCCACTTCTTGCGGGCACGGCATTCCCATGCCGGCCAGTAAGGATTTGGCCTGATACTCATGTAAATTCATAATGTCCCTCAACGTTATCCATGCAGCGCCTGTTTATTCAGCGCCATCGCGGCTTCGTGTATCACTTCACTGAGCGTCGGATGGGCATGTACCGCGCAGGCAATATCCTCACCCGCCGCGCTGAACGCCATCGCTAACGCAATTTCATTAATTAATTCAGAGGACTGTGGACCGACGATTGCCCCGCCCAGCAGGCGATCGGTGTGCTTATCCGCATACAATACGCAGCGGCCCCCCTCCTGCCCCAGGGCCAGCGCCCGTCCGTTGCCGACAAACAGCGAATGGCCTTTTGTAAAGGGAATCCCCGTTGCTTTAAGCGCGGTTTCGCTGTTGCCAATCCACGCCACTTCCGGCTGGGTATAGATAACGGACGGGATCAGCGCGAAATTAACGGGCTCCACCGGTAACCCTGCAATCTGATCGGCGACAACCACCCCTTCCGCCATCGCTTTGTGCGCCAGCATTGGCCCGCGTACCACATCGCCGATTGCCCACAGGCCGGTCTGACCCGTCCGGCATAGCGCATCCACCTCAATGCCTCCCCGGCCATCAGACGTCAGACCCAACGCGGTCAGATCGACGCCGGACAAGCGCGGCTCCCGGCCAATCGCGACAATCAGCTTGTCGACGCGGGTTTCCTGTACCTCATCGCCCTGCCGCCAGCGAATGACGACCGCATTCTCCTGTGGTTCAACAGCGTCAATCGCCACACCGAACTGCATCTCCATGCCGCTGGCGGTCATCGCTTTACGGACCTCGCCAGCCAGTCGCGGCTCCAGCGCGGGCAGGAAGGTTTCCGCCATTTCCCACAACGTGACCTGCGCGCCCAACCGGTTCCAGACAGACCCCAGTTCCAGACCTATCACCCCGGCGCCAATCACTCCCAGACGTGCCGGGCATTCGCCTAACGCCAGGGCGCCGCGGTTATCAAGAATCTGCACATTGTCCACGATGGCGCCAGGCAGTTGCCGTGGCTGCGAGCCGGTGGCGATCACCACATTCCGGGCGCCAATCCGTTGCTCATTGACCGCCAATTGCCACAGACCCTCTTGTTGCCCGCACAGCGTCGCCAGCCCGGAAAGATAGGTGACTTTGTTTTTATCAAACAGCAGGCGAATCCCCTGAGTCAGGCGATGTACGATGGCGTCCTTACGTCGGATCATGGCGGCGACATCAAAGGCGACGCTCTCGACCTTAACCCCATGGACGCTCGCTTCATGCTGAATCTGTGCATACAGTTCGGATGATTGCAGCAGCGACTTCGACGGTATACAGCCAACGTTCAGGCAGGTGCCGCCCGGTGAGGGTTCGCCCTGCTCGTTAACGCCATCATCGATACAAATCACCGACAGCCCGCGTTGCGCCGCCCGCAAGGCCGCCACATAGCCTCCGGGACCGCCCCCCATCACCGCTACGTCAAAAATCGTATTCATCAACGCTCTCCTTACAGATCAAGCAGCAGTTGTTCCGGCGCTTCCAGCAGCTCGCGGATCGTCACCAGCGTCTGCACTGCCTCCTGGCCATCGATAATGCGATGGTCATAGCTCAGCGCAAGATACATCATCGGGCGAACCACCACCTGGCCGTTCTCCGCCACCGGGCGTGGCGTAATGGCGTGCATACCGAGAATGGCTGATTGCGGTGGATTGATAATTGGCGTTGACATCATCGAACCGAACGTACCGCCGTTGGTGATCGAGAAAGTACCGCCCTGAAGCGCCTCAAGCGGCAGCTTCCCGGCGCGGGCCTGAGTGGCATATTCTGCGATTTGCCGTTCAATATCGGCCAAAGAGAGATTTTGCGCGTTGCGGAGTACCGGCACCACCAACCCGCGATTACTGCTCACCGCAATGCCAATATCGCAATAATCGCGCCAGATAATATCGTGACCATCAACGCTGGCATTGACGATTGGGAAGCGTTCCAGCGCGCGCGTCACCGCCTTAACAAAGAACGACATAAAACCAAGCTTCACGCCGTGTTTTTCCGCAAAGCGCTCCTTCCAGCGAGCGCGCAGCTCCATGACCTGCTGCATATTCACTTCATTGAAGGTGGTGAGAATCGCGTTATCCCGCTGCGATGCCAGCAGACGTTCGGCAATGCGTGTACGCAGGCGCGACATCGGCTCGCGACGCTCTTCCCTGGAGCCAGATAGTGCAGGGGCCGGACGCACGGTTTCTGGCGTCCGGACGGGCTCCGGCGCTGAAGCGGGAACAAATCGCAACACATCTTCTTTCAGGATCCGCCCCTGACGGCCGCTTCCCGACACATCGGCGAGCGCCACCTCGCTACGTTGCGCTTCCAGCCTCGCCGACGGCATCACTGCCGCTTCGACTGGCGCGGAAGCGGCTTCCACAACGGCGGCAGCCTGCGGCTCCAGATGGGCCAGCAGTTGAGTCGAGGTCACCGTACAGCCTTCGTCAACCAGAATATGCGTCAGGATGCCATCCTGCGGTGCGGGAATTTCGAGGATCACCTTATCGGTTTCCAGCTCCGCCACAACCTCATCACGTTTCACCCAATCACCTTCCTTCTTGCACCAGGTCGTCAAGGTACCTTCCGCCACGGACTCGGGAAGCTGAGGGACTGTAATTTCCATCATTGTTTATTTTCCTTGTGATAACGGGATATCTGCGAACGCATCCGTCAGAAAGTCGTCAATTTGTTGTTTATGCACTCGCCCGTAACCCGTCGCCGGTGCGGCGGCGGCAGGTCGCCCGACATAGCGCCAGACGGGGTTATCAAGCGCCAGTGCGGCCAGTTGCTGGCAAATCTGCCGCCACGCGCCCTGATTCTCCGGTTCCTCCTGGAGCCAGACCCAATTTGGGCAATGCCGCCATACCGCCAGCAAAGCGTTCAGTTCATCCGCCGGGAACGGATAAAGCTGTTCAACACGTACGATCGCCACGCTGTCATCAAGGCCACGCTGCTTCCTCGCGTCCAGCGCGTCGTAATACACCTGGCCGCTACACAAAATGACGCATTTAACCTTCGCCGGATCCTGCGCCAGCGGATCGTTAATCACCGGCCGGAAAGCGCCTTCGCTCAGTTGTGAAAGCTCGCTCATCGCGCCCTTAAGACGAAGTAAACGTTTACTCATAAAGATGACCAGCGGCTTACGCATCGGTCGCAACATCTGTCCACGCAGCAGATGGAACATCTGCGCCGACTCGCTGGGCATCACCACCTGCATATTGTTTTCGGCACACAGTTGCAGCCAGCGCTCAGGACGAGCGGAAGAGTGTTCCGGGCCCTGACCGTCGTAACCGTGCGGCAGGAGGATCGTTAGCCCGCTATAGCGGTCCCATTTGGTTTCACCGGACGAGATAAACTGGTCGATCGCCACCTGCGCACCGTTGGCGAAATCACCAAACTGCGCCTCCCAGATCACCAGTTGCTGCGGCGCGGAGGTGGAATAACCGTACTCCCAGGCCAGCAACGCCTCTTCGTTCAGAACCGAATCAAATACCTCGAAAGGCGCTTGTCCCGCGCGGATATGTTGCAAAGGTGAGTAGCAAATCGGCTGCGTCTGATGATGAATGACGGCATGGCGGTGGCTGAATGTTCCCCTGCCAGAATCTTCTCCGGACAGGCGCACGCCATATCCGTAATCGACCAACGAGGCATAGGCCAACATTTCCGCCATCCCCCAATCGACGGGTTGCGCGCCTGCCGCCATCTTCTTGCGCAAAGCCAACTGCCGCTTGATAGTAGGATGCGCGACGATATCTTCCGGCAGCGTGGCAATGATCTCGCCGTAGCCGGTCAGCGTCTCACGGGGCAGCGCGGTGGAAACCTGCGCGCTCCACTGTGGGTTGGATAACCCCTCCCAGTTGGCGCTGAATGCGTGTTTTGCACACGGTACGGGAAGCGGCTCACGCTCATGGCAGGCATCCAGCCAGTCTCGGTAACGGCCAATCAATTGCTCCTGTTGCTCCGCCGTCAAAACGCCGCGACGCATCAGCACTTCACCATAGCGGGTACGCGTACCGGGATGAGCATCAACAGCCTGATACATCTGCGGCTGGGTCAGGCGCGGTTCATCGCTTTCGTTATGACCGTGCTTACGAAAACAAACCAGATCGACCATGATGTCGCGGTGGAAAGTATTGCGCCAGTCGCAGGCCAGCGCTATCGCCTGACATACCGCGTCCACATCGTCGCCGTTGATGTGGATCACCGGCGCCGCAACCATTTTGGCGATATCGGTACAGTAACGCGATGAACGCATATCCTGCTGTCGGGAGGTGGTGAAGCCAATCTGGTTATTAATAACAAGATGAATCGTGCCCCCGGTACCATACCCCTCCGTTTGCGACAGATTAAGCGTTGTCTGGTTGACCCCGAGGCCGCCCAGCGCTGAATCGCCGTGGATTAGCACGCCAGCGACCCGCTCCCGTCCCTTTTCGCCACGCCGGTTCTGCCGCGCGCGCACCTGTCCCTGTACGACCGGATTGACAATCTCCAGATGCGACGGGTTATAGGCCAGCGCCACATGTAGCGACCCAGCCGGTGTCTCCAGATTGCTGGAGTAACCCATATGATATTTCACGTCGCCGGAACCGTGGCCAACAGGCAGTTTCCCTTCAAATTCGGCAAACAACCGGGCCGGATCTTTATTCAACAGATTGACCAGCACATTCAGCCGCCCACGGTGCGCCATGCCGATCACTAACTCTTCCACGCCCTGTTCACGCAGGCGCTGCGCCAACGTATGCAGCGCGGGGATCGCGCTCTCTCCTCCCTCCAGAGAAAAGCGCTTCTGCCCGACATAGCGCGTATGCAGGTAACGCTCCAGCGTCTCCGCCGCCACCAGCTTTTCAAAACGCGCCATACAGGTCTGCGCATCCGGCTGCGGAGCGTTGCGTTCAATTCGCGCCAGTAGCCAGGCCACTTCCTCACGGTTATCCAGATGGGCCAGCTCATACCCCTGGCTTCCCGCCCAGCTCTGCTCCAGCATCGTAAGCAGCTGTTTAAGCGGCATCAGCGTTGTATGTTCGCCGAAGGTGACGCTGAACTCCTGGGTCAGATCCTCTTCGCTCAATCCCCAAAATGCCAACGTCAGCTGCGGCACTTCCGCAACCGCCGATTGCGCCAGCGGATCCAGTTTCGCGCGCAGGTGTCCGAGATTTCGCCAGGCGTAAATCAACTGCGTCACGGCAGCCTGTTTTTTTAAGGTCGTGCCTGTGGTCGCTACCGTTGACGGTTCAACGCCGGGATCCTGTTCCTGAGAAAGAAAAAAACGCCGCCAGTCTTCCGGGATCTGCTCGGGGGAGTGCAGCCAGGTCTGGTAATACTCTTCAAGCCAGGCCGCATTCTCGCCGCTGAGCAGCGCACCGGGCGAGGTCGTGTTTTCCATATGATTCTCCTTGTGGTTAATAACCTGCCGGAGTAATGCAGCATCCATACCAACAAGGATAAATCTTTATATTCAAATGGTTATCAATAATTCGATGCGTAAATCTGGGCGGAAACAGGAACAGGTAATAAGAAGATGTCCGGCATCAGGCACAGCCGTTCGGATTAACAGAGGTGATGACATCAAGCCAGTCAGAAATGCTGGCAAAATATTCAGAGTGGGTTGGTTACCAGCCTGGCGCTGACGCCAGGCCTTGAAGGCGTGACTTACATCACCGCAGCAAAAGCCTGCGCCACGCGCTGCACATTACGTGAGTTCAGCCCCGCCACGCACATGCGGCCGCTGGCAATCAGGTAGACGCCGAATTCATCGCGCAGACGGTCAACCTGGGCCTCGCTAAAACCGGTATAGCTAAACATCCCGCGCTGCTTAAGCAGGTACTCAAAATCGCCGCCCGGCACCGCCTCTTTAAGTACGTTAACCAGCGCCTGACGCATGGTCAAAATGCGGGTACGCATCCCTTCAACTTCCGCCAGCCAGCGGGCTTTCAGCGCGCTGTCGTTCAATACCGCCGCAACCACCTGCGCGCCAAAATTCGGCGGGCTGGAGTAGTTACGACGCACGGTCGCTTTCAGTTGCCCCAGCACGCGGCTCGCGGTTTCCGCATCTTCACACACCACCGACAACCCGCCAACCCGCTCCCCGTACAAGGAGAAAATTTTTGAGAAGGAATTACTGACCAGCATTGGCATGCCGACGTGGGCAATGGCGCGAATGGCATAGGCATCGTCGTCCATTCCGCCACCGAATCCCTGATAGGCGATATCGAGGAAGGGGATCAGATTACGCGTTTGTAATACCTCAACCACGTCATCCCATTGCGCGTTGCTGAGATCGGCTCCGGTCGGGTTGTGGCAGCACGGATGCAACAGCACGATGTCGCCCTCCGGCAACGTATTGAGTTTTTCCAGCAAGGCTTCGAAACGCACGCCATTGGTTTCATCATCAAACCAGGGGTAAGTCCTTACTTCGAATCCAGCCCCTTCAAATATAGCAATGTGGTTTTCCCATGTCGGATCGCTAACCCATACCCGCGACGCCGGGAAATAATGCTTCAGGAAATCAGCCCCCACTTTCAGCGCGCCAGAACCGCCCAGAGTTTGAATCGATGCGACGCGATTTTGCGCCAGTACCGGATGATCGACGCCAAACAGCAGCGGCGCGATCGCCTGACGGTAGGTATTCAGCCCTTCCATCGGCAAATAGAGCGAAGCGCCGTGGGGCTGGGCATTCAGGCGCGCTTCCGCTGCGGCAACCGACTGAAGTTGAGGAACAATGCCGTCTTCGTTGTAAAAGAGGCCAATGCTAAGGTTTACTTTGTCGCTGCGCGGATCTTCTTTGAAACGCTCCATCAGGGAGAGAATGGGATCGCCGGCATAGGCGTCAACTTTTTGAAACACGAGATGTTTCTCCGGATTTACATGAGGCTAGTCATAACACAATAAACTGGATGTGAAAGAAGATCGAGAGGATGTTAGCGGATTCAACAAAACAGAGCGGATGTGGCGTCACGCTGGCCGGTGCAGCGGATAATCTGGAGTGTTGTTCCTCCCCGGCGGGGACAAAGCCTGATGCCCCCGCCGCACTTCAAGTTCAGTATGCGCAGCCAGTCATTCGCCCCGCCTTGCGACTCGAATTATTCTGGGTATAAATGCATCAGGAGGTGTCGCAGCCAGCTGAACGCCGGTTAATCCACATACTTCATCAACACTCTTGAAGTCAGGCGCGTAATAAGTTCGTAAGCACTTACTTTTGTAATTTCGGCAATACGCTCCACGGGCAGACCATCTCCCCAGAACACCACCGGATCGCCAGATTTATCCTGCGCTTCGGGCCCAAGATCGACGCAAATCATATCCATCGCCACGCGCCCGACAATCGGCACCTCGCGACCATTAACCCGCACCGGCGTTCCGGACGGCGCGGCGCGCGGGTAACCATCGCCGTAGCCCATCGCCACCACGCCTAAACGCGTATCGCGCTCGCTAACCCAGGTCCCGCCGTAGCCAACCGGTTCGCCGGCTTTATGTTCGCGAACCGCAATCAGGCTGGAGGCCAGAGTCATCACCGGCTGGCAGCCAAAATCCGCGCCAGTGGAGCGGTTATCCAGCGGCGATACGCCGTAAAGAATAATCCCCGGGCGCACCCAGTCGAAATGCGACTGCGGCCACAGCAAAATCCCGCCGGAGGCAGCAATAGAGCGCAGCCCCGGTTTTTCTTCCGTAAAGGAAGTAAAGATATCCAGCTGACGTTCCGTAACCCCGCTCTCAGGCTCATCAGCACGGGCGAAGTGGCTGACGACATTTACCGGCTGGCGGACGTTTTTACACTGGCTCAGGCGCTGATAAAATTCTTCGGCCTGCTCCGGCAGCACGCCAAGACGATGCATGCCCGTATCCAGCTTCATCCATACGGTTACCGGCTCCGGTAAATCAGCCTCTTCCAGCGCCGCCAGCTGTTCCGGGCTGTGTACCGCCGTGTGCAGACGCTGGGCGGAAATCACCGCCAGGTCAGCGGCATTGAAGAAGCCTTCCAGCAGCAGAATCGGCTGGACGATACCGCCAGCGCGCAGACTCAGCGCTTCTTCGAGGCGAGCGACGCCAAAAGCATCGGCGTCAGGGAGCGTTCGCGCGGTCTCAAGAAGACCGTGTCCGTAGGCGTTCGCTTTCACCACCGCAACCAGTTTGCTGGCAGGTGCCAGTTCGCGTAAACGTTGCAGGTTGTGTCGCAGAGCGCGGCGGTTAATCACTACAGTTGCCGCTTGCATTTAAATTCCTTGAATTATTTATCTCAAATTTGGCGTTATTGATGCAGCGAGTTTGGGTGCGGCCAGCGCGCAGCCACCGGAGCGTACTGAAGTACGTGAGGATGGCGAGCACTGCCCAATCCCAAAATCGCAAATAAAATAGCCAAATTATTTATTCGTCGTCGTATTGTGGCCCAGCATAATTATCAAAGCGCGACCACTGACCGTTAAACGTCAGGCGCACCGTCCCGATGGGGCCGTTACGCTGTTTACCAATAATAATTTCAGCGATGCCTTTTAAATCGCTGTTCTCGTGATACACCTCGTCACGATAGATAAACATGATTAAGTCGGCATCCTGCTCGATGGAGCCGGATTCACGCAGGTCGGAGTTCACCGGGCGTTTGTCCGCTCGCTGTTCCAGGGAGCGGTTAAGCTGCGACAACGCCACCACCGGTACCTGCAGCTCTTTCGCCAGCGCCTTCAAGGAACGCGATATTTCTGCGATTTCCAGGGTACGGTTATCGGAGAGCGACGGCACGCGCATCAGTTGCAGGTAGTCGATCATGATAAGGCCAATCCCGCCGTGCTCACGCGCGATACGCCGCGCGCGGGAGCGTACTTCCGTTGGCGTCAGGCCGGAGGAGTCATCAATATAGATATTACGCTTTTCCAGCAAAATCCCCATGGTGCCGGAAATGCGCGCCCAGTCTTCATCATCCAGTTGACCGGTACGAATGCGGGTCTGGTCAACGCGAGACAGGGAAGCCAGAGAACGCATCATAATCTGTTCCGAGGGCATCTCAAGGCTAAAGATTAATACCGGTTTATCCTGCAACATCGCCGCATTTTCAACGAGGTTCATCGCAAATGTCGTTTTACCCATCGACGGACGCGCGGCGACAATAATCAGATCCGACGGCTGAAGACCGGCGGTCTTTTTGTTGAGGTCGTCATAACCGGTATTCACGCCGGTGACGCCGTCGTGAGGTTGCTGGAATAACTGTTCGATGCGCGCCACGGTGGCATCCAGCACGTCAGCGATATTCTTCGGGCCTTCATCTTTATTGGCGCGGCTTTCGGCGATTTTGAAAACTCGCGATTCGGCCAGGTCCAGCAGATCTTCGCTGGTGCGGCCCTGCGGATCGAAACCGGCTTCGGCGATTTCGTTAGCCACCGAGATCATTTCACGCACAACCGCACGTTCCCGCACGATATCGGCATAGGCGCTAATATTCGCCGCACTTGGCGTATTTTTCGATAATTCCGCCAGATAGGCGAATCCGCCGACGCTATCCAGTTGCCCCTGACGCTCCAGCGATTCCGCGAGCGTAATCAGGTCAATCGGACTCCCCGACTCCTGCAGACGCGCCATTTCGGTAAAAATATGGCGGTGCGGACGAGTATAAAAATCGTCTGAAACGACGCGTTCGGCAACATCATCCCAGCGTTCGTTATCCAGCATTAAACCGCCCAACACCGACTGTTCCGCTTCAATCGAGTGCGGCGGGACTTTTAACCCGTCGAGTTGATAATCGCGCTCTCGGGGTTCAGTCTGTGATTTGTTGAAGGGTTTATTTCCTGCCATAGTGAATGGAGTTACCGAGATAGTGAATGGTTCGAAAGATTACCACATTATTTAATGGAGGGAGCATGGCAACACGTATTGAATTTCACAAGCACGGAGGGCCTGACGTTCTGCAAACGGTGGAGTTCACGCCGCAGCCTCCCGCAGAATACGACGTTCAGGTAGAAAATAAAGCTATAGGCATCAACTACATTGATACCTACATCCGTAGCGGCCTCTATCCGCCGCCCTCATTACCGAGCGGCCTGGGTACCGAAGCCGCTGGCGTGGTCAGCCAGGTCGGCAGCGGCGTAACCCATATCAAGGTCGGCGATCGGGTGGTTTACGCCCAATCGGCTCTGGGCGCCTATAGTTCCGTGCATAACATCGCCGCCGATAAAGTCGCCATTTTACCTAAGGCGATCACTTTCGAGCAGGCGGCGGCCTCATTTCTGAAAGGCCTGACGGTCTGGTATCTGCTGCGTAAAACCTATGAAATCAAAGCAGGCGAAGCGTTCCTGTTTCACGCGGCGGCTGGCGGCGTGGGATTGATTGCCTGCCAGTGGGCAAATGCGCTGGGAGCTAAACTGATCGGCACCGTCGGCAGCGCGCAAAAGGCTGAACGCGCCAGACAGGCCGGGGCCTGGCAAATCATTAACTACCGCGAAGAGAACATCGTCGAACGTCTGAAGGAGATCACCGACGGCAAGAAAGTCCATGTGGTCTATGATTCCGTGGGCAAAGATACCTGGGAGTCCTCCCTTGACTGCCTGCAGCGGCGGGGGCTGATGGTCAGCTTCGGCAACTCATCAGGCCCGGTAACCGGCGTCAATCTTGGCATCCTCAACCAGAAAGGTTCGCTGTATGTCACCCGCCCTTCGCTGCAAGGCTATATCACCACGCGCGAAGAGCTGACGGAAGCCAGCAATGAGCTATTCTCGCTGATCGCCAGCGGCGTGATAAAAGTGGATGTCGCAGAGAATCAGAAATATGCCTTAACCGAGGCCAGACGCGCGCATGAGGTACTGGAAAGCCGGGCGACGCAGGGTTCAAGTTTGTTGTTGCCGTAGTTCGGATGTGTTGCCTGGAGTGATGGATAAAAGCCGGGCAACCACAGCCAGCGCCCCTGTAGCCTGTCGTATGCCGGAATAAGCAGAAAAGGTTCAGCGTGCTGACAAAGCGCGTTTTTCTGAAATTTCCCGGCGGCGCTTCGCTTACGCGAGCCTACGAAAAAACCAGAATATAGTAATATTGTTGAAATTGTATGTCTGGTAAGACGCCAGCCGCCACCTGGCGGAAATACGAGACATATCTAATATCGGTTTGTCATCAGCCTCAAAAGTTTAGGGCTTCCACACGGGAAGCCCTTACTTTTTTTGTTTCGGCTGTATGTAGGGTACAGCTCGATGAATTCATTAACTTGTTAATAGTGGCAGATTTAATTAGCAAAGCCTACGCTGTTTTAGGCAAAAATCTTCAGGTTGTGACATAGCGCTCAATACCTTAGTAATGCCAGCGGTTATTACTCCGATAACGACTCTCAGTCGGCGATTTTATCGCCCGGATCGCCCACACCACGACAACGGCCAACAGCAGCCACGGCAGTAATTTAATCATTAAAGCAAAGAGTCCGCCGACAAACATCACCGCTGTCGCCACCACGATGGCGGCGATAATACCCAATAATGACACGCCGGTGACCAACAGCATGACAAAAAAGCCAATCACAAATAAGAGTTCCAGCATCATCTTCTCCCCAAAGAAATTTTTCTATCACTTCCTGGGTATTACAAGAACCATGCCAAATATAACTTATTGAATATAAACAAAATTTATCACATCACTTATACGTAAAGTGGTGAATTTGACCAGGTTTTAGTGAAAAATTAACCCTTGTCGGCAACCCATCGCAGCGCCTGCTCCAGCACATTGATATCCGCACCGGCTTTATGCGCATTCTCGCTCAGATGGCGGCGCCACTGGCGCGCGCCCGGAATCCCCTGAAACAGTCCCAGCATGTGGCGCGTCACGTGTCCCAGATATGTTCCGTTGCTGAGTTCACGTTCAATATAGGGATACATCGCGCGGACCACGGCAACCGGATCGGCATCTATACCGTCCACGGCGAAAATTTCCCGGTCGACCGAGGCCAGAATGCCCGGATTCTGATAAGCCTCGCGGCCCACCATCACCCCATCCATATGCTCCAGATGCCGTTTCGCCTCCGCCAGCGACTTAATGCCGCCATTAATCGCCATCGTCAGATGCGGGAAATCGCGTTTAAGCTGGTAGACGCGCGGATAATCCAGCGGCGGGATCTCACGATTCTCCTTCGGGCTCAGGCCGGATAACCACGCCTTACGCGCGTGGATGATAAACATCTCACACTCGCCTTTCCCGGAAACCGTTTCGATAAAATCACACAGAAATTCGTAACTGTCCTGGTCATCAATACCGATGCGGGTCTTTACCGTTACCGGAATCGACACCACGTCGCGCATCGCTTTAATGCAGTCGGCAACCCGTTGGGCATTGCCCATCAGGCAAGCGCCGAACATGCCGTTTTGCACGCGATCGGACGGGCAACCAACGTTGAGGTTTATTTCATCATAGCCGCGCGCCTGCGCCAGCTTTGCGCAGTGCGCCAGCGCCGCCGGATCGCTGCCACCCAGTTGCAGAGCGACCGGATGCTCTTCTTCGCTATAGGCCAGGTAGTCGCCTTTACCGTGAATAATCGCGCCAGTGGTCACCATTTCAGTGTACAGCAGCGTATGGCGCGAGAGCTGACGCAGAAAATAGCGGCAGTGTCTGTCTGTCCAGTCGAGCATCGGCGCGATGGAAAAACGGTGGGCGGCAAAAGCAGTTGGCGTTGATTCTGACATCATGGCGAATAAATAAGCATCCGGGTAAAAAGGGGCGCTACTATAGCACAAAGATACATCACTGGCGCATCGCCCCGGCGCGGACTTTTTCTATCGGACAACAAACGTTACTTTCTCCGCGGCTTGCCGTCGTGCGGGCCGAAAAACTGCGGCGGATGATCAACCCAACGATCCTGACGGGTAGCGGCATAGCCGGGATTAAGCGGATAGTAGATACGGTTGAATTTGTTGTTCGCCTCGCCGACGACTAACAGGCGAACTTCGTGGTCGGTATTATTGAGGAAGGTGTGGCAAACGCCGGTTCCGGCAGGAAAGCCGACGCTATCACCGGGCTCCAGCTTCCAGAGATAGCCGTTAATCCACACGTCCGGATACCCCTCCAGCACATAGATAAACTCTTCTTCGTCGCTTTCCGCGTGCGGATAGGAGGTACGACGCCCGGGCGGAAGACGTTCGTGATGGATCCCCAGACGATTCAACCGCAGGCCGCGCGCCAGCGGCGCACCGATGGAGAACAGCTCTGTGCTATCGGGATAGGTGGAATCATCCGCCCCCTCCAGTTCACGCCAGTGTCGAATGCAATCAGGTCGTTTCATCGTTTTCTCCCGAAAATGAGATGCATCGGATATAGCATAACCCTAAATAATTCGCGTTGCAGACAGCGGAAAGTGAGCGACAAATTCGTCAGAAACAAATTTGTCCCGCCAGAAAGGCGCCTCCGGCGAGCACAGGCAACGTGAAGTGTGACCGGTATAAGTCCCAGGGACTCGGTGTTTTATCTGGAACGTGATAAAGTAACAGTTTCACATTCACGCGACCAGAGGACGCCATGGATAAGACTACTTCGCAACAAATGTTAGCGCATGCTGAAAAGCTCTGTGCACAACGTGGCGTACGCCTGACCCCTCAGCGCCTTGAAGTGTTGCGTTTGATGAGCCTGCAGCAAGGGGCTATCAGCGCCTACGATCTGCTCGATCTGCTCCGGGAAACAGAACCGCAGGCCAAACCGCCAACGGTATACCGGGCGCTGGAGTTTTTGCTGGAGCAGGGACTCGTGCACAAGGTGGAATCCACCAACAGCTATGTGCTGTGTCACCTTTTCGATCAGCCAACCCACAGCTCAGCGATGTTTATCTGCGACCGCTGCGGTGGCGTCAAAGAAGAGTGTGCGGAAGGTGTAGAAGATATTATGCATTCCCTGGCGGCGAAAATGGGCTTCGCTCTGCGCCACAATGTGATTGAAGCTCACGGCCTGTGTGCCGCCTGCGTTGAAGTCGAAGCCTGCAGCACGCCGGGGCACTGCCATCACGATCACACCATACAGATTAAAAAGAAAGCCCGCTGAGGGGTGAGCCGCAGCGGGAATCAAGGCTGACGGTACCTCCGGATACCGTCAAGGCAGGCACTAACAGTGGGTTAAAACACGACGCTTTCGCTACCAGCGATAATCGTTACGGGTTTCCCACTCCGTGACCTCTTTCTCGGCCTGGTCTTTGGCGTAGCCATAACGTTCCTGAATCTTACCGACAAGCTGGTCACGTTTACCCTCGATGACGGTCATATCGTCGTCGGTCAGTTTGCCCCATTGTTCTTTTGCTTTACCTTTCAACTGTTTCCAGTTACCGCCGATTTCGTCTTTATTCATCATGCAATCCTCATCGTTCGGTGAATGAACAGCCCGTTATGGGCCGGGCATGACTTAACTATAGATGAGTATTCTGAGTAGAATTTATTATTCAGAATCTTTAACCAGCAGACAAATAAAACCCGCTACGAAAACCAGGTTCCATACCGCCAGTGTCGCCGCCAGATGAGCGCCAGCGACGCCCCGCGCAGGGCAAGAAAAACCGTCAGCGCCAGCCACAAACCGTGATTCCCGAGAACCGGTAGCGTTAACAGCGTCAGGGCAAATCCCGCCGCCGCCACAACCATACTATTACGCATCTCCGCCCCGCGCGTCGCGCCGATAAACATACCGTCCAGCAAATAGCACCAGACACCAATCACCGGCAGTATCGTCTGCCAGATGAGATAGCGGTCGGCCAGTTGCTGCAATGAAGGCAGAGACGTCAACACGCTGATGATCTGCTCACCGGCAAGGCTGTAAATCAGCGTAAACGCCAGCGCCACCATCCCTGACTGGCGACAGGCCGCACGCCAGACGACAAGCAGTTGACCGTCATCGCGCGCGCCGTAGGCCTGCCCGGAATGGGCTTCAACGGCATAGGCGAAACCATCCAGTGCGTAGGCGGTAAAGGTCAGCATAGTCATCAGTACCGCATTGACCGCCACCACATCGGCGCCGAGACGGGCCCCGAATACTGTCACCGCCCCGAAGCAAAGCTGTAGCAGCAGCGAACGCAGCATGATGTCGCGATTTAACGCCAGCAAACGGCGTATGTCGCCACGCCAGGCGTTTTTCAACATCGACAGGGGAACGCCACGCAGCGCCAGCACGCGTCTCACCATTAACAGTCCAATAAAGAAGGTGGCGTATTCTGCCGTGACCGTCGCCAGCGCCGCTCCCTGAACATTCATATGCAGGCCGATCACCAACCATAAATCGAGCGCAATGTTAAGAACATTGCCGACCACCAGCAGGATCACCGGCGCCCGGGCATACTGCACACCAAGCAGCCAGCCCAGCAGGACCAGATTCGCCAGCGAGGCGGGCGCGCTTAGCCAACGAATCTCAAGAAAGTGCCGGGCCTGTACGAGCACAGATTCACTGCCGCCGACAATATGTAGCGCCAGATTGATTAACGGCCCCCTGAAGAGGACGATCGCTACCCCGGCGGCCAGCGCCAGAACAATCGGCTGCACCAGCGCGCGCGCCAGCCGCTGCGAATCGTTTGCGCCAAATGCCTGCGCCGTCAGTCCGGTAGTGCTCATGCGCAGAAACAGAAGCAGCATAAAAAGGAAGCTGGTGGCCGTTGCGCCAACCGCCACGCCTGCCAGATAAACTGGGCTGTCGAGGTGACCAATAACGGCGGTATCCACCAGTCCCAACAGCGGAACGGTGATATTGGAGAAGATCATCGGTAACGCTAAGCGCCACAGGGCTCTGTCAGCAGAGTTAAAAAGCATGGAAGAGGAGCCTGAATGGAAGTAAACGACGCAGCATCATGCATCAGCGGATAATGCTGCGGAATGGCGAGGTTATTGCCAGTTGCCGTTGCGGATAACGCCGACAGCCAGGCCTTCAATGGTAAAACTTTGTTCGCGCAGATCGACCACGATCGGGGAAAATTCGCTATTTTCAGGCAGCAGCTCAACGACGTTGCCCTGCTTTTTCAGCCGCTTCACGGTGACTTCTTCGTCAATGCGCGCCACAACCACCTGACCGTTGCGCACATCCTGCGTTTTATGCACCGCCAGCAGATCGCCATCCAGAATCCCGATGTCTTTCATTGACATACCGCTGACGCGCAGCAGAAAATCGGCGCTCGGCTTAAACATGGATGGATCCACCTGATAGTGGCCTTCAATATGCTGCTGCGCCAGCAGCGGTTCACCTGCGGCAACGCGGCCAATTAGCGGCAGACCGCTCTCTTCCTCCGTCAGCAAGCGAATACCGCGAGAAGCGCCAGAAACGATCTCGATTGCGCCTTTACGCGCCAGCGCCTTCAGGTGTTCTTCCGCCGCGTTTGGGGAACGAAACCCCAAGCGCTGAGCAATCTCCGCACGCGTCGGCGGCATGCCCGTCTGGCTGATA
The DNA here is from genome assembly GCF_043832615.1 of Klebsiella sp. KE9456. NCBI lineage: Bacteria > Pseudomonadati > Pseudomonadota > Gammaproteobacteria > Enterobacterales > Enterobacteriaceae > Klebsiella > Klebsiella sp. KE9456. The sequence goes on along the minus strand of NZ_JBDYQK010000025.1, from coordinate 41,310 downwards.
TGATCCCGAATGAGATCAAACACCTCCTGCTGCCTGGTCGTTAACGCTTTCATTCCGCCCCCTGGGTGTATATACAGTTATGCTGTGAGTATATACAGCTAACGGTGATTTTGGAACCATATTTCACACAAAAATCAGCAGTTTCTTTCCATTTTGCGAACCGATACGGCAAGAGTCAGCGATAGTTCGCCCACAACAGCATTCCCCAGGTCATCAGCGCGATAATAATCGCCAGCAGAACCGCCGCGGACCCCAGATCTTTCGCCCGTCCCGAAAGGACGTGACGCTCAGGACCAATACGGTCGACGACGGCTTCAATGGCGCTATTGATAATTTCAACTATCATCACGAGCAGAACCGAACCAATCAGCAGAACCCGGGTGACGGCATCGACGTCCAGCCAGCAGGCTATTGCCACGGCAATAATGGCCGCGATACCTTCCTGACGAAATGCGGCCTCGTTGATCCACGCCGCGCGAAATCCTTTACAGGAATACCCTGCGGCTTTAATAATTCGGGTTAACCCGGTGGTATTATTGGCCATCAAACGAACCTTTTAATGTAAATAACGCCAATGAGTGTACGCGTTTGCCGCGTTACACCGGAAATTTTGCGCACTTTCTGTTATTCTTGCCGCGCATTTGCATGATTAACCAGGGGCTTCATATCGTCTATGTCTGGCTGGCAACGAATTTACTATAAATTACTGAATTTACCATTAAGGGTGCTGGTAAAAAGCAAGTCTATTCCGGCGCAACCTGCCGAGGAATTAGGCCTGGATACCTCGCGCCCTATTATGTACGTCCTGCCTTACAATTCGAAGGCGGACCTGCTGACGCTACGCGCTCAGTGTCTGGCACATGAGTTACCCGATCCTCTGGAGCCGCTGGAAATCGATGGCTCTCTGCTTCCGCGCTATGTATTTATCCACGGCGGCCCGCGCGTATTTACCTATTACACGCCAAAGGAAGAGTCCATCAAGCTGTTCCATGACTATCTGGACCTGCACCGTAATCATCCCGATCTGGATGTACAGATGGTGCCAGTTTCAGTGATGTTCGGTCGTGCTCCGGGGCGCGAAAAGGGAGAAGAAAACCCGCCTTTACGTATGCTCAACGGCGTGCAGAAATTCTTTGCCGTCTCCTGGCTGGGACGCGACAGCTTTGTGCGTTTCTCGCCTTCGGTCTCTCTACGTAAGATGGCGGACGAGCACGGCACCGACAAAATTATCGCTCAGAAACTGGCCCGCGTGGCGCGCATGCACTTTGCCCGCCAGCGTCTGGCAGCCGTCGGGCCGCGTCTGCCAGCCCGTCAGGATCTGTTCAATAAACTGCTGGCGTCAAAAGCCATTGCCCGCGCGGTGGAAGATGAAGCACGCAGCAAGAAAATCTCCCATGAAAAAGCGCAGCAAAACGCCATCGCGCTGATGGAAGAGATTGCCGCCAACTTCTCCTACGAGATGATCCGTCTGACCGACCGTATTCTGGGCTTTACCTGGAACCGTCTCTATCAAGGGATTAACGTCCATAACGCCGAGCGCGTTCGTCAGCTGGCGCACGACGGGCATGAAATTGTCTATGTGCCCTGCCACCGCAGCCACATGGACTATCTGCTGCTCTCCTACGTGCTGTATCACCAGGGGCTGGTGCCGCCGCATATCGCCGCCGGCATCAACCTGAACTTCTGGCCTGCGGGCCCGATTTTCCGCCGCCTGGGCGCGTTCTTTATTCGCCGTACCTTTAAGGGCAATAAGCTCTACTCCACCGTCTTTCGCGAATACCTGGGCGAGCTGTTCAGCCGCGGCTATTCCGTGGAATATTTCGTGGAGGGCGGTCGTTCGCGTACCGGTCGTCTGCTGGATCCGAAAACCGGCACCCTGTCGATGACCATCCAGGCGATGCTGCGTGGCGGTAATCGTCCTATCACGCTGGTGCCGATTTATATCGGCTACGAACATGTGATGGAGGTCGGGACCTACGCCAAAGAGCTGCGCGGCGCAACGAAAGAGAAAGAAAACCTGCCGCAGATGCTGCGCGGATTAAGCAAACTGCGTAATCTCGGTCAGGGTTACGTGAACTTCGGCGAGCCGCTGCCGCTGATGAGCTACCTGAACCAGCATGTACCTGAATGGCGCGAGTCTATCGATCCTATCGAAGCCGTTCGTCCATCGTGGCTCACACCGACGGTGAATAACATCGCTTCGGATCTGATGGTGCGGATTAACAATGCCGGTGCGGCAAACGCCATGAACCTGTGCTGCACCGCGCTGCTCGCGTCGCGTCAGCGTTCCCTGACCCGCAAGCAGTTAACCGAACAGCTGGAGTGCTATCTTGCCCTGCTGCGCAATGTGCCCTATTCAACGGATGCGACCACGCCTGCGGTCTCGGCCAGCGCTCTTATCGACCACGCGCTGCAAATGAACAAGTTTGAAGTCGAGAAAGACACCATTGGCGATATCATCATTTTGCCGCGCGAACAGGCGGTACTGATGACCTACTATCGTAACAATATCGCCCATATGCTGGTTATGCCGTCGCTGTTAGCCGCCATCGTCACCCAGCATCGTCATATTACCCGCGCAGAAATATTGCGCCACGTCGAGATGTTCTATCCGTTCCTCAAGGCCGAGCTGTTCCTGCGCTGGGAGATAGCCGAGCTGGCGGGCGTTGTCGATGCGCTGATTGCCGAAATGCAGCGTCAGAGTCTGATCGTCGTGAATGGCGATGATGTAAGCGTGAACCCTTCTCATGCTCGCGCGCTACAACTGCTGGCCGCAGGCGCGCGCGAAACGCTACAGCGCTACGCGATTACCTTCTGGCTGCTGAGCGCCAACCCGGCAATCAACCGCAGTTCGCTGGAGAAAGAGAGCCGTACCGTCGCGCAACGTCTGTCGGTACTGCACGGCATCAATGCGCCGGAGTTCTTCGATAAGGCGGTATTTAGCACGCTGGTGCTGACCCTGCGCGACGAAGGCTATATCAGCGATACCGGGGATGCGGAACCGGAAGAGACGCTGAAGATCTACCGTATGCTGGCTGCGCTGGTTACGTCCGATGTGCGTTTAACGATTGAAAGCGTTACCCAGGATGAAGCGTAACGCGTGAAGAAAGCGCCCGGCTTGCGCACGATGCCAGCAAGCCGGGTAGAGCGTCGAATCTAGCGCATATATCCCATCACCAGGCCAAGAAACAGCACCATCCCAACGTAGTTGTTATTTAAAAACGCTTTAAAACAGTCATCGCGTTCGCGCCTGAAAATCAGCTTCTGCTGCCAGACAAACAGCGCCGCGGCGATAAACAACGACCAGTAATATTCCCAGCCCAGCCCGTTCAGCCAGCCAACCGTCGCCATCAGCGCCAGTACCGCCACCTGTAACATACCAATAATTAAACGATCGCTATCGCCGAACAGAATCGCCGTCGATTTAATACCGATTTTTACGTCGTCGTCGCGATCGACCATCGCATACTGGGTGTCATAGGCCACCGCCCACAGAATATTGGCGAGAAACAGCAGCCAGCAGCTCAGCGGTAGCGATTCCGTTACCGCCGAGAATGCCATCGGAATCGACCAGCCGAACGCCGCGCCCAGCACCACCTGCGGCAGATGAGTGTAGCGTTTCATAAACGGATAGATCCAGGCTAATGCCAGCGCCGCAATCGACAGCAGGATAGTCATGGTGTTGAGGGTCAGCACCAGCAGAAACGAGACCAGCACCAGCGCGATAAATAGCGTACGCGCCTCTTTCTCGGTGACATCCCCGCTCGGCAGCGGACGGTGAGCGGTGCGCTTGACGTGGCCGTCAAACTTGCGGTCGGCATAATCATTTACCACGCAACCTGCGGCGCGCATCAGCCAGACACCCGCAACAAAAACCACGAGGATCCACAGCGGCGGCATTCCCGGCGTCGCGACCCATAGCGCCCACAGCGTCGGCCACAGCAACAGCAGCGCGCCGATCGGTTTGTCAGTACGCATCAAGCGGTGAAACGCCAACAGCTTATTCTGCGTCAGACTCCACTCCATTTTATTTTTCCTCTTAATACAACGGTGATGCAGGCAAAAACAGTTCCGTTAACAACAGCGGTTTGCCGCTCAGCCGCAGACGGGAACGCCGCCCCCAAAGACCAGCATGGCGACCAATTTCAATAAAATCGCGGGTTAGCGTAGATGACGTAAACAGATAACGGCCCAGCGGCGTTTGCCCCAACTGTTGTAGCGCCATTTCGGGGCCGCTGAGCGTCGACTCAGGGACGAGAGTGCGGCCCGCCAGCCAGGGCGTATCATTGGCGCAAAGTATAATTTCCCGCAGCCAGTAGCGCGGTTCATCCGGCAACAAAGAGGCTTCATCCGCCAGCGCTTCGCGGCCAACATAACCTTCGTTAACCATCATTACGCTGACTTTTTTCCCCTGTTGCTCAAAGCGTTTGGTCATTGAGTCTTCCAGCAATAACCAGTCGCGCAGAGGCGAATCCAACGAGGGCATCGTGGCAAAATAACGCAGCGCACGCAGTTGCGTAAGCGCAGGATGTGGCATGCCTGAATCTCCGGTACATAACATGACAGTATTGTATCGCAGAATGAGACACTGAGGGCGGGCAAACGTCAATATCCGATCATCCACGCAACAGCCATGCAACAGACGCCGCCGCGCGATAAAAAAAGTGCGTCCCAATGGACGCACCGAAAGGCTGAGCCTAAACATCAGCATTGTGGGGAGACGGTCACCCCTTGCCTTTTACACTGCTGATAAAGGTGGAACGAGCAGATTTCGAACCGAGACGTTCAGCTTCGTTCATCAATTTCAGGGCCTTATCGATATCACCTTTCGCGACCGCCTGTTTAATGCCGTTGTTGAAATAGGTTTCAGTATCATCGAGCATCGGTTCGCTTTTCGCTGCCGGAACGGAAGCCGGGGCGGGTGCGCTATAGGCTGGCGCCGCCGTATTACCTACGGTGACAGGGCCAGGTCCGGAAGAGCCAAACAGCGGGCCGACCAGCACGCTGGAGCCGCTACTGGTTTTCACTTTCAGCTTCAGTACACCCTCGGTGGTGTGTCGCGCAACCGGGTCTGGAATATCCGGGATGGCATTGCCCGCGCCTTTGGCATAGGCTTTCGCCGGATCCAGCAGGGTGGTCGTTTGTTGCAAATCTTTTTCCGTCGTAAAGACCAGCACATAGAGCTTCTGCTGCCCCAATGCTGGCGTCAGGCGCATCACACCCTCAAGCCGATCCGCTGCCATGACGCCGGGCTGCTGATAGGTAAAATAGCTGCTGGGGAAAAACGCAGACGGGGTCATATTCTGATCTAAAATCAACACGTTCGGCGCAAAAATCTGTTTTTGCTTATTCACTTCGCTACTGAGCGTCAGGGTCAGTTCGCCAATATTCGCCGGCACGCTCCAGGCCGCAACCGGGCCGGAGATACCAGCGACATCCAGCCGTTGCCCTGCCGTAAGCAAATCAACGGATTGCGTTTTAGATTGATCGACTGGCGTCCAGACCAGTTTCTGCAGAGCCGTTCCGGGAATGGCCGGGGCGGCGCTGATGTTTTGCGGGACAACGTTGACATCGGCAAGGCTCATCCCCGGCACGCAGGCCAACATTCCTGCGGATAAACACAGGGCGACGAGCGTTTTCTTCATTTTCATTGTTTTCACCTCGGATAGCATCGGATCAGCGGTAGCCAGGCAATAGCGCGCTAATCCTGAATAATCAGGAGGGGTGTAAGCCCCTCCGTGTCACTACGTGATTACGACGGTATTACCACCAGACTTCCATCTGCGCGCCGAAGGTTACTTCGCTATCGCTGCCACGGCTGTCGGTCAGGAGACCATTACCGCTGCTATCTTTCGTTTGCAGACCTGTGGTTGTGCTGTTACCCCAGTTTTCATCCCATTTGGCATAGGTGGCGAAAATACGGATCGCCGGGCGGGACCAGACGCTGCTACCTGCCTGCCATTGCTGAGCGAGGGTAATTTTGTACTGGTTGTTGCGTTCGCCGGTTCGCTGGGATTTCACGTTGTCGTAACCGATTTCCAGCTGGGTGCTCATAATCGGCGTCCATTTATACATTGGACGAATACCCGCAGTGTACCAGGTCGAACCATTTTTACTGTCCAGATCGACGTCCTGATACATCGCAACGTACATCAGGCCCCAGTCGTCATTGAAGTCCATCGCACCGTGATCCAGAACGCGGATCATGCTGCCATCGTTATCAATACTGGTGCCCTGAGAGTGACCGTTACCCGAAGAAGTCATCGAGTCAGTAGCATACTGAACCACAAACTTGTTAAAGCCACCCCAGAGAGACTGCGTATGTTCACCGGTGAACATCCAGCCATCTTTCGACGCGCCATCGGCCAGATGATAGTCATCCTGCGGGTTGGCGCGACCGTAATCGACACCTAATTCCAGAACACCACCCGGGTTAGTTTCCAGACCTGCCAGTCGCACGTCGAAAACATCGTTCGCGGTTTTAGATGCGTATTTCTTAGTGTCATCGCTGGAGAAAGTATACGAACCGCCGCTTTCTGAGTTACGCGTGGCCGCCAGAGAGAGTTTACCGAAGCCAAGGTCGACGTTTTCCAGACCGGCACCCGGGCCAGAGATATCCCAGTAGTAGAAGTCGATCATATGAACGTCATGCCGCTGGTAGAAGCGCTTACCGGCCCACAGGGTTGAACCGGGTAACCAGTCAATCAGGTTTTTACCCTGGATATTGGCTTCACGGAACGCCGGAGAGGTGCTTTCCCAGTCATCCTGTTGGTCTACGGAATAAGCGACGTTAGTATCGAAATAAAAACTCTTGTCACCCTCTTTCCATAATTCCTGGCCCAGCTTCAGCTCAGCATAGGTTTCACATTCATTACCGAGACGGTATTTACTTTGAGCGCCCGTGGCTTTGAAACATTGCTGTGAACCGCCGCTGCCGGTCCAGCCGATACCGGAACGCGCATAGCCGTGGAAATCAACGGCCAACGCCTGGGCGGACATAACGCCTGCCGCAACGGCGACCGCCAGTGGAAGTTTGCGCAGAGTCATCATCATTCTATCTCCTGAGATCATTGCTTTTCTTTGAACGCTTCACCTGTTGTTGCGCCGGTTTAGCGGCGCGCTAGGGTGCACGTTTTTTTTAATTAGAAGCCCTACACGCCCGGCTCTTTATGCAACCGACGACAGGCGGTGCCATCCTCACGGAATAAATGGCAACGCTCAGGCGGCAAACCGATGGCGAATGTGGCTCCCTCTTCTACCAGCACCACGTCGTTCTGGCGGTACACCAGGTTTTGACGGATGGATGGGATCTGGATATGAATTTGCGTTTCGTGACCAAGCTGCTCGACCACCTGAACCTCGCCTTCGAGGGTGACATCGGCGATATCGCAGGGCAGCAGATGTTCCGGGCGAATACCTAAGGACATATTGGCGCCGACCTGAACGCGGGCGCCGTCCACCGGCAACCAGATTTGCTGACGGTTAGGCAGTTCCACCTGCACCTGCTCAATGGCGGTGGCGGTGACTTTAACCGGCAGAAAGTTCATCTTTGGCGAGCCAATAAAACCGGCGACAAAGCGATCCGCCGGATAGTGATAGAGTTCAAGAGGCTTGCCGACCTGCGCGACGCGACCGGCATCCAGCACCACAATCTTGTCGGCAAGGGTCATCGCTTCGACCTGGTCGTGGGTGACGTAAATCATCGTGCGCCCGAGGCGCTTATGCAGCCGGGAAATCTCAATACGCATCTGCACGCGCAGCGCGGCATCGAGGTTAGAAAGCGGTTCATCCAGCAGGAAAACCCGTGGTTCGGCAACCAGGGTACGACCAATCGCCACACGCTGCCGCTGACCGCCGGAAAGGGCTTTCGGTTTGCGATCCAGCAGATGGGCCAGTTGCAGGACTTCCGCCACCTGAGTAACACGTTGGTTAATAAGTTCTTTTTTCGCGCCGGCCAGCTTCAGGCCAAAAGACATGTTTTCCGCGACGGAAAGGTGGGGATAAAGCGCATAGGACTGGAACACCATCCCGATACCACGTTCGGCGGGCGGGACATCATTCATGCGGGTATCGCCAATCAGCAGATCGCCGCTGGTCACCGTTTCCAGCCCGGCAATCATACGCAGCAGAGTGGATTTACCGCAGCCCGATGGGCCAACAAACACGACGAATTCCCCATCCTGGATCTCAAGGTTAATGTCTTTCGAGACCACCACCTCGCCCCAGGCTTTCGTTACATTCCGCAGTTGTACGCTCGCCATGCCCTTCTCCCTTCGTTACAACCTGTCACTTAACGACACATTCAAGATGGGCTGACTATGCGGCATTCGTGAATCCGGCAAATCCTCCACCCCCGGCTTTTTTATGGGGGAGGAGGCGGGAGGATGAGAGATGCCATCTCGCTGGTTGGGAGAACGGGATGCGGTTCATTTCGTGATATGGACGACAAAATGAGCAGCATTTTTATGTGCTCCAGAGCGCATAAATGGCATTTCTGTAATGGAGATCACATAAACGAAGGAAGGGGCGTAGAGATGGGGAGGATGGAAAGAGGTTGTTAAAAAAGGACACTCATTATCGTCAAGCCACTTAAGTGTATCCACGAGCACATCACCAAATAGGACGGGTATATGAAAATCAAAACTGGCGCTCGCATCCTCGCGCTGTCTGCATTGACCACGATGATGTTTTCCGCCTCTGCCCTCGCAAAAATTGAAGAAGGTAAGCTGGTTATCTGGATTAACGGCGACAAAGGCTACAACGGCCTCGCTGAAGTGGGTAAAAAGTTTGAAAAAGATACCGGTATTCACGTTTCCGTAGAACATCCGGACAAGCTGGAAGAGAAATTCCCGCAGGTTGCCGCGACTGGCGACGGTCCGGACATCATCTTCTGGGCCCACGACCGTTTCGGCGGCTATGCGCAGTCCGGACTGCTGGCGGAAATCACCCCGGATAAAGCCTTCCAGGACAAACTCTATCCGTTCACCTGGGATGCGGTTCGCTATAACGGCAAACTGATCGCGTATCCGGTCGCCGTAGAAGCGCTGTCGCTGATTTATAACAAAGATCTGGTGCCGAATCCGCCGAAAACCTGGGAAGAAATTCCAGCGCTGGATAAAACGTTGAAGGCGAAAGGTAAGAGCGCGCTGATGTTCAACCTGCAGGAACCGTACTTCACCTGGCCGCTGATTGCTGCCGACGGCGGCTACGCATTCAAATTTGAAAACGGCAAATATGACGTGAAGGACGTTGGCGTGGACAGCGCTGGCGCGAAAGCGGGCCTGACCTTCCTGGTCGACCTGATCAAAAACAAACACATGAACGCCGACACCGATTATTCCATCGCGGAAGCGGCATTCAATAAAGGCGAAACCGCGATGACCATCAACGGTCCGTGGGCGTGGTCAAACATCGACAAGAGCAAAATCAATTACGGCGTGACGCTGCTGCCGACATTCAAAGGCAAGCCGTCCAAACCGTTCGTTGGCGTACTGAGCGCCGGTATTAACGCCGCCAGCCCGAACAAAGAACTGGCGAAAGAGTTCCTCGAAAACTACCTGCTGACCGACCAGGGCCTGGACGCAGTGAACAAGGATAAACCGCTGGGCGCCGTCGCTCTGAAATCTTTCCAGGAGAAACTGGAAAAAGATCCGCGTATCGCCGCCACCATGGCGAACGCCCAGAAAGGCGAAATCATGCCGAACATCCCACAGATGTCCGCGTTCTGGTATGCCGTTCGTACCGCAGTGATCAACGCCGCCAGCGGTCGTCAGACCGTCGACGCCGCGCTGAAAGATGCACAAGCTCGTATCACCAAGTAATACAGTTTCTCTTATTTCTTAAGAAATAAGGTTTATTGAATACGTTGTTACACGAAATCATTCGCGCTACATCGAGGCGGCAAGGATGCAAATCCCCAGGAGCTTACATAAGTATGTGACTGGGGTGCGCATTCGCAGCCAACAAAGAGGTAGCACGAAAGAAAAAGTGTAAAGAGGAAGATCCCCATGGATGTCGTAAAAAAGAAACACTGGTGGCAAAGCCCGCAGTTGACATGGTCTGTGATTGGTTTGCTTGGCCTGTTGATAGGTTACCTTGTTGTTTTGATGTATGCCCAGGGGGAGTACCTGTTTGCCATCATGACGCTGATTTTAAGCTCGGTTGGCCTGTACATTTTTTCAAACCGCAAGACCTATGCCTGGCGCTACGTTTATCCGGGTCTCGCCGGGATGGGGCTGTTCGTTCTGTTCCCGTTGGTCTGCACCATCGCCATCGCCTTCACCAACTACAGCAGCACCAACCAGTTGACCTTCGAACGCGCGCAGCAGGTACTGATGGATCGCACCTTCCAGGCGGGTAAAACCTACAACTTCGCGCTTTACCCGGCGGGAGAGGAGTGGAAGCTGGCGCTGACCGATAGCGAAAGCGGTAAACATTATCTTTCCGACGTCTTTAAATTCGGTGGCGAGCAGAAGCTTGCCCTTAAAGAAGCCGATACCTTGCCAGAAGGCGAACGCGCTAACCTGCGCATCATTACGCAAAACCGTATCGCCCTGAACCAACTGACCGCCGTACTGCCGGACGCAAGCAAAGTCATTATGAGCTCCCTGCGTCAGTTCTCCGGCACGCAGCCGCTGTATACGCTCTCCGGGGACGGTACGCTGACGAATAACCAGAATGGCGTGAAATATCGCCCTAACGCCGGAATCGGTTTCTACCAGGCGATTAACGCCGACGGTAGCTGGGGGAGTGAGAAGCTGAGTCCTGGCTATACCGTCGCCATTGGCTGGGACAACTTCACCCGCGTGTTCCAGGATGAAGGTATCCAGAAACCCTTCTTCGCCATTTTCGTCTGGACAGTGGTCTTCTCCCTCCTGACCGTTATCCTGACCGTGGCGGTAGGCATGGTGCTCGCCTGCCTCGTCCAGTGGGAAGCCTTAAAAGGCAAAGCGATTTATCGCGTCCTGCTGATTCTGCCTTACGCCGTACCGTCATTTATCTCGATTCTGATTTTCAAAGGGTTATTCAACCAGAGCTTCGGTGAGATCAACATGATGCTCAGCGCGTTGTTCGGCATCAAACCGGCCTGGTTTAGCGACCCGACCACCGCGCGCGCCATGATCATCATCGTCAATACCTGGCTGGGCTATCCATACATGATGATCCTGTGCATGGGCCTGCTGAAAGCGATTCCTGACGACTTATATGAAGCCTCGGCAATGGACGGCGCAACCCCGTTGCAGAATTTCTTTAAGATCACGTTCCCGCTGCTGATTAAACCGCTAACGCCGCTGATGATCGCCAGCTTCGCCTTCAACTTTAACAACTTCGTGCTGATTCAACTGTTAACCAACGGCGGACCGGATCGCCTCGGCACGACCACGCCTGCGGGCTATACCGACCTGCTGGTGAGCTACACCTACCGTATCGCCTTTGAAGGCGGCGGTGGTCAGGATTTCGGCCTGGCTGCGGCCATCGCCACGCTGATCTTCCTGCTGGTGGGCGCGCTGGCGATTGTTAACCTGAAAGCCACACGTATGAAGTTTGATTAACTGGAATAACCAGACGTCATTGGCGCGGCCAGCCAGAGCTCGGCCAGCGTGGAAGAACCGGCGCGTACAGGTAGTACGTGAGGATTATTCGCTACGCTCATCCTTCGGGTCGTCCTGAAGGACGTTCAAAACGCGGTGACTTTTGTCTGAGCACTGCCTGAGTTCAAAATGGCAAGCAAAATAACCTGGAGCGGTATCAAGGGGAGTAAAAATATTATGGCTATGGTTCAACCCAAATCTCAGAAGCTGCGCCTGTTCATCACGCATCTCCTGCTACTGATTTTTATCGCGGCGATTATGTTCCCGCTGCTGATGGTTATCACTATCTCTCTGCGCGAAGGTAACTTCGCCACCGGTAGCCTGATCCCGGAACGTATCTCCTGGGAGCACTGGCGGCTGGCGTTAGGTTTTAGCGTTGAACATGCTGATGGCCGGGTTACGCCGCCCCCCTTCCCGGTCCTGCTGTGGCTGTGGAACTCCATCAAGGTGGCCGGTATTACCGCCATTGGCATCGTCGCGCTCTCTACCACCTGCGCATACGCTTTTGCCCGCATGCGCTTTCCGGGTAAAGCCACGTTGCTGAAAGGGATGCTGATTTTCCAGATGTTCCCGGCGGTTCTGTCGCTGGTCGCGCTGTATGCCCTGTTTGACCGTCTCGGTCAGTATATTCCGTTCGTCGGTCTGAATACCCACGGCGGCGTAATCTTCGCCTATATGGGCGGTATTGCGCTGCACGTCTGGACGATTAAAGGCTACTTCGAAACCATCGACGGCTCTCTGGAAGAAGCGGCGGCACTGGATGGCGCCACCCCGTGGCAGGCGTTCCGCCTGGTGCTGCTCCCGCTGTCGGTGCCGATTCTGGCGGTGGTGTTTATTCTGTCGTTCATCGCTGCGATTACTGAAGTGCCGGTCGCCTCGCTACTGCTACGCGATGTGAACAGCTACACCCTGGCCGTCGGCATGCAGCAGTATCTCAACCCGCAGAACTATCTGTGGGGCGACTTCGCCGCCGCCGCGGTACTCTCCGCCATCCCGATTACCGTGGTGTTCCTGCTGGCCCAGCGCTGGTTAGTTAACGGTCTGACGGCAGGCGGAGTGAAAGGTTAAGTTTTATTGTTAGATACTCTAAATAATTCAGGTTGCGGGAAGGCGATACCCCCCGCTTATCCCCGGAGCATAGAGCGCTATGTGACCGGGGCAAACGGGAGCGGTCAATGCATCAACAACCTGAAGTATGACGAGTATACCGCCCCAAATTTCAGAAGAGGGTCGGTGGTTCAGTCGCCGTACGCGCCCCCAACCGGGTACGGCAGCCACCGCCCTCATCTGAAAAAGTAAGGCAAATGCCACTGCGACCCTCAACTGGACCCGACATAAATGATATTTGTGACTGTTGGTCAGCGGCCCTTGTGGCCGCTTTTTTTTACTCGCGTTTCAGACGGTTGGAGTTACACAGCCAGAGCGTAATCACCAGAATCAGGATCGCCGCGGAGTAAATCAGCACCGCCATCGGCGACTCATGATCGATAATAATCAGCCTCACGATAGCGGTGATCCCGATATAGACGAAATAGCGTAGCGGGAAGTGAAACCCCGATTCGAAATACTTCACAATCAGCGCAATAAACTCGAAATAGAGAAAATAGACCACCAGCCCTTCCACCAGCTTGTACTTACTGACCGGATCGGGGGTGAACAATACGTGCGCCAGATGCAGCGTCTCTTTGCCCAGGAAAACGATCAGAATGATCCCGAGACATACCAGGCCAAGATTCAAAATCGTTTGCATTGCCGTGGCGATAAAATTGACCAACGGACGATAAACCGGCGCCATATACACACCTCATCATCATGATTCCATGTAACCTGTATAACGTAAAAATGTGATCAAGATCGACATTATTCGTTAGATTTTTGCCACCGTTGGCGTAAATGTAACAATCGTTCGTCAGGTTTGCGGGTTAAAAAGGAAATAATCATGCTGAAAATTCGCACTGCGCGACCAAAAGACGCAGCCCTGCTCAATCAAATGGGCAACGCCAGCTACCGCCACCACTTCGCTCACCTTTGGCATAACGCCGACGAACTGGCGCTTTTCCTGGAGCAGGAGTATTCCGTCGCCTCGCTGGCGCGCAGCCTCTCCGATAAGAAGTCCCGCTGGTTGATTGCGCAGGCAGAGCAGCCCATCGGCTTCGCTAAATATACCTGCCGCCAGGATATTAACCCAGGGGGTCCATCCGGCACGCTGCTGCATAAGCTCTACCTGATGCCTGGCGCGACGGGGCTACGCTATGGCGAGCAGTTTTTTAGCGCCATCGAAAAACAAGCAAAAGAGGCCGGCGAAAGCTGGCTATGGCTGGAGGTGCTCGCGGCAAATCCCGGTGCCCGACGTTTTTATGAACGTCAGGGAATGCGGCACATCAAAGACACCGTTTTTCATTCCGCTACCCAACACAGCACGCTACATATTCTGGCCAAACCACTCTGAGAGGCAACATGCATACCTTTCGTGAAACCGCTATTCGCAACGTCACCAGCGGAGAGAATGTGGTGATTTACCAACCCGCTAACCTCTACGACTGCACGCTCGGCGATAACGTTTTTGTTGGTCCCTTCGTTGAAATTCAGGGCCATACTCATATTGGCAGAGACAGCAAAATTCAGTCCCATACTTTTATTTGCGAGTATGTCACCATCGGCGAACGCTGCTTTATCGGTCACGGAGTGATGTTCGCCAACGATATGTTCCGCGATGGCAAACCGAATGCCGACCGCGAAAGCTGGGGAAGAATTGTCCTTGGCAACGATGTGTCGATCGGCAGCGGCGCGACCATTCTGGCGATCAGCATTTGCGATGGCGTAGTGATAAGCGCGGGCAGCGTGGTTACCCGGTCAATTACCGAGAAAGGCGTGTGGGCAGGAAATCCGGCGAAACTGTTGCGACGACTCTAAACAAAAATGCCGGCCACATGGGCCGGCATTCAGGCATCCGTCTGATTATACGCGCCAGGATTTGTAGCGATTAATCAGGCCATTGGTCGAGCTGTCGTGGCTGCTCACTTCGCTGCCATCTTTCAGCTCCGGCAGAATGCGGTTAGCCAGCTGTTTACCCAGCTCAACGCCCCACTGGTCAAAAGTGAAGATGTTCATAATCACACCCTGGGTGAAGATCTTGTGCTCATACAGCGCAATCAGCGCCCCCAGGCTGAACGGCGTGATTTCACGCAGCAGGATGGAGTTGGTCGGGCGGTTGCCTTCAAACACTTTGAACGGCACCACGTGCTCCAGCGTCGCCGGATCTTTCCCCTGATCGCGATATTCCTGCTCAACCACTTCACGGGATTTACCGAACGCCAGCGCTTCGGTCTGCGCAAAGAAGTTAGACAGCAGTTTCTGATGGTGGTCAGACAGCGGGTTGTGGGTCATCGCCGGGGCGATAAAATCGCACGGCACCATTTTGGTCCCCTGATGGATCAACTGGTAGAACGCGTGCTGACCGTTGGTGCCCGGCTCGCCCCAGATGATTGGGCCCGTCTGGTAATCCACGGCATTGCCGTTACGGTCAACATACTTGCCGTTGGATTCCATATTGCCCTGCTGGAAGTAGGCGGCGAAACGGTGCATATACTGATCGTACGGCAGAATCGCTTCGGTTTCGGCACCGAAGAAATTGTTGTACCAGATACCAATCAGCGCCAGCAGCACCGGCAGGTTTTTCTCAGACGGGGTGGTGGAGAAATGTTTGTCCATCGCATGCGCGCCGGAAAGCAGTTCAACGAAGTTGTCAAAGCCGACAGACAGGATGATAGACAGACCAATCGCCGACCACAGAGAGTAGCGACCGCCGACCCAGTCCCAGAACTCAAACATATTGGCGGTATCAATACCGAACTCGCCAACCGCTTTACCGTTGGTGGAAAGCGCAGCGAAGTGTTTCGCCACGTGTTTCTCATCACCCGCGGTCGCCAGGAACCAGTCGCGCGCACTGTGGGCGTTGGTCATGGTTTCCTGCGTGGTAAAGGTTTTGGAAGCCACCAGGAATAGCGTGGTTGCCGGGTCCACTTTCTTCAGCACTTCGGCGATATGGGTACCATCGACGTTAGAGACAAAGTGCATGTTGAGGTGGTTTTTGTACGGACGCAACGCTTCGGTCACCATAAACGGACCAAGGTCAGATCCGCCGATACCGATGTTCACCACATCGGTAATGGCTTTGCCGGTATAGCCTTTCCAGCTGCCGGAGATAATGGCCTCTGAGAAGGTTTTCATTTTCTCAAGCACCGCGTTCACTTCCGGCATCACATCTTTGCCATCAACCAGAATCGGCGTATTGCTACGGTTACGCAGCGCAACGTGCAGCACCGCGCGGTCCTCTGTGCGGTTAATCTTCTCGCCGGAGAACATTGATTTAATGGCGTCGGCCAGGAAGGTCTCTTTCGCCAGATCCTGCAATTTTGCCAGCGTCTCTTCGGTGATGCGGTTTTTAGAGAAATCCACCAGCATCAGATCGTCGAAGGTCGCAGAGAATTTAGAGAAACGGTCGCTATCTTTGGCGAAAAGATCGCTGATAGTAACGTCTTTCATTTCATCAAAATGTTTCTGTAATGCCTGCCAGGCAGAAGTCTGCGTTGGGTTGATGTTTTTCATTAGCAATACTCTTCTGATTTGAGAATTGTGACTGCGGTCGATTGTAGCGCCGGTGGCGAAAAATTGTGATGATTTTTGTATTATGCCTATGATACGCGTCAGGAACAGAGGCTATTTGGCGCAAAATGTCTCTGCCAGTATAGCCATCATAAGGCTTTTTTCTGTCAGTAACTTGAGCATGAAAAATCCGCATAACCCTGACATTGACATACTTCGTCTGAAGCCTTTATATAACGGCAGTACCGACAAGACGTCGGTATGTATCGATCGCGAATTTCACGCTACAGCGAAAGAGTATTGCAGGGGGATGACCCCAGGCAAAGTGAAAGACGTCGGTAATTGCCAGAAGAGGTGCGTTGCCCAGGTAACCGTATTGGAGGAACCAGTCCGGAGAAAATACGTGAGGGGGAGCAACGCCGAGGTGAAAAGCGTCTGGTTACGCCCATCACCGGCCGCAGGGGCTGAATCCCCTGGGTTGTCACCAGAAACGTTCGCAGTCGGGCGTTTCATACTCGCCGCATCAGCGATGCGAGTCTACAAGGTGGAGCACTTCTGGGTGACATCGTAGTTTGTTTATCGCTCTGCGCCCACCCTGTTTTTCGCTCTTCCCTTGTGCCATGGCTGAATAATTTGGCCTGACTTATTAAGACATTTTTTGCAATCCGGCGGCCTCCTGCCCCATCAGTATGAATTGTCAGGAAGCGTTTTAATAAGTCAGGCCCCTGACACGAGGTTGTTATGACAGATTTAGTTGTAGCCAAATTCGGCGGCACCAGCGTTGCCGATTTCGATGCCATGAACCGCAGCATAGAGGTCGCGCTGCTCGATGCCAGTACCCGCGTGGTGGTGCTTTCCGCCTCTGCGGGCGTGACCAACCTTCTGGTCGCGCTGGCGGAAGGGCTGGAGCCGACCGAACGCTTCGAAAAGCTCGATGCCATACGCCAGATCCAGTTCAATATTCTGGAACGCCTGCGCTATCCGAACGTAATTCGCGAGGAAATTGAGCGCCTGCTGGAAAATATCACCGCGCTGGCGGAAGCCGCATCGTTGGCCAGTTCGACCGCGCTGACGGATGAACTGGTCAGCCACGGTGAATTGATGTCCACGTTGCTGTTTGTCGAAATCCTGCGTGAGCGCGGTATCGCCGCCCAGTGGTTCGACGTGCGTAAAATAATGCGCACCAACGATCGCTTTGGTCGTGCGGAACCGGATATCGCCGCGCTTGCTGAATTAACTCAGCAACTGCTGGCTCCGCGTCTTGCGGAAGGACTGGTGATCACCCAGGGCTTTATCGGCAGCGAAGCCAAAGGCCGTACCACCACCCTGGGCCGTGGCGGCAGCGACTATACCGCCGCTCTGCTGGGCGAAGCGTTAAAGGCGACCCGCGTTGATATCTGGACCGATGTTCCGGGCATCTACACCACCGATCCGCGCGTCGCTCCGGCAGCCAAGCGCATTGACGTTATCGCCTTTGAAGAAGCGGCGGAAATGGCGACCTTCGGCGCGAAAGTGCTGCATCCGGCGACCCTGCTTCCCGCCGTGCGCAGCGATATTCCGGTATTTGTCGGTTCCAGCAAAGCGCCTGAGGCCGGCGGCACGCTGGTGTGCAAAACCACCGAACACCCTCCGCTATTCCGCGCTCTGGCGCTACGTCGCAGACAGACGCTACTGACGCTGCACAGCCTGAATATGTTGCACTCACGCGGATTTCTCGCCGAAGTCTTCAGTATTCTGGCGCGGCATAATATCTCCGTGGATCTGATCACCACCTCAGAAGTCAGCGTGGCGCTAACCCTGGATACCACCGGCTCAACCTCGGTTGGCGATACGCTGCTGACCCAGGCGCTGTTGACCGAACTGTCGTCCCTGTGCCGCGTAGAGGTCGAGCAGGACCTGGCGCTGATTGCCTTGATTGGTAACGAACTGTCAAAAGCCTGCGGCGTTGGTAAAGAGGTCTTCTCTGTGCTGGAGCCGTTCAACATTCGTATGATTTGCTACGGCGCCTCCAGCCATAACCTGTGCTTCCTGGTGCCGGGGGCGGATGCCGAGAAAGTGGTGCAAAAACTTCACCATAATTTATTTGAATAATCTCCCTTCTCACGATAAACAATACCTCTGGCCGGGCGTGACCCGGCCTATTTATAACAAGATCAACACAACGGACTCACCATCACTTGGGTTTTCCTGAGTATGGCAAGTCAATCGCAAGGAAAACACTATGCTCGCCACGCTTACGCGGTTGTTCCCATTATGGGCGCTACTGCTCTCCGTTATCGCGTATTACACACCCGCCACTTTCACTCCCGTTGGTCCGTGGGTTCCCACGCTGCTGATGCTGATTATGTTCGGCATGGGCGTGCACCTGAAAGTGGATGACTTTAAACGCGTTCTCTCCCGTCCCGCGCCGGTCGCGGCGGGTATTTTTTTGCACTATCTGGTGATGCCATTTGCCGCCTGGCTGCTGGCGCTGATTTTTCAGATGCCGCCGGAGCTTTCTGCCGGGATGGTGCTGGTCGGTAGCGTCGCCAGCGGTACGGCATCCAACGTCATGATCTTTCTGGCTAAAGGCGATGTCGCGCTCTCGGTGACTATCTCATCGGTCTCCACGCTGGTCGGCGTGGTGGCGACGCCGCTGCTGACGCGTCTGTACGTGGATGCGCATATTCAGGTGGATGTGATGGGGATGCTGCTCAGTATTCTGCAAATCGTGGTGATCCCGATTGCGCTGGGGCTGGTGGTGCATCACCTACTGCCAAAAGTGGTGAGGGCGGTGGAACCATTCCTCCCGGCGTTTTCAATGGTTTGTATTCTGGCGATTATCTGCGCCGTGGTGGCGGGTTCCGCTTCGCATATCGCCTCCGTCGGCCTGGTGGTGATTATCGCGGTGATCCTGCACAACACCATTGGCCTGCTCGGCGGCTACTGGGGCGGGCGTCTGTTTGGCTTTGACGAATCCACCTGCCGCACGCTGGCGATTGAGGTTGGGATGCAGAATTCCGGGCTTGCCGCCGCGCTGGGGAAAATCTACTTTGGCCCGCTGGCAGCACTACCAGGCGCGCTGTTCTCTGTCTGGCACAACCTTTCCGGGTCGTTGCTGGCCGGTTACTGGTCAGGGAAACCGATTTCTGATAAAGCGCGCAACAGGGCACAAGAACGCGAATAACCGTAGAGAATCGACAGCCCCCCGGCGGCGCTGCGCCGCCGGAATTTTCCTCGACGCACGACGATTTACAGTGAGACGTCTGCCTCTTTACCGTACACTGAAGCCATCAGCTACCTGAGGGCACCATTATGGCACTCCCCCGCATCACCCAAAAAGAGATGACCGAGCGCGAGCAGCGCGAACTGAAAACGTTGCTCGACCGCGCGCGCATCGCTCATGGGCGTCCGCTGACCAATGCGGAAACCAACAGCGTGAAAAAAGAGTACATCGATAAACTGATGGCGCTACGCGAAGCCGAAGCCAAAAAGGCCCGCCAGCTAAAGAAAAAGCAGGCTTATAAACCGGATACTGAAGCGTCGTTTTCCTGGTCGGCAAATACATCAACGCGCGGCAGGCGTTAACGCCCTTTCTTTTTACGCCCCGGCGCGGTAAAGCGCTTGCCATTCGTTGCCGGGCGAGCGGGTTTCCCGTTGGTTTTTTCGAGCGTCACCACCGGGCGTTTAATACCGGTCGCTTTCGGCCTGGCTTTTGCCTTCGGTTTCGCTTCCGATGATGAATTCTCAATCAGCTTAAACAGATCAACCAGCTCATCATCGGTCAAATCGCGCCATTCGCCCAAAGGGATGCCGGTCAGGCTAACGTTCATAATCCGCGTACGTTCAAGCTTCGTCACTTCATAGCCAAAGTGTTCGCACATCCGGCGGATCTGGCGGTTTAGCCCCTGCACCAGCGTAATGCGAAACACAAACGGCGCTTCTTTTTTGACTTTGCACTTTTTGGTCACCGTTCCGAGGATCGGCACACCCGCCCCCATACTCCGCACAAATTCATCGGTTACCGGCTTATCCACGGTCACCAGATACTCTTTTTCGTGATCGTTGCCGGCACGCAGGATCTTGTTAACCAGATCGCCATGGTTGGTCAGAAAGATCAGCCCCTGGGAATCTTTATCCAGACGACCGATCGGAAAAACGCGTTTGCTGTGATTAACGAAATCAACGATGTTGTCGCGTTCGCCATCTTCGGTGGTGCTGACAATACCGACGGGTTTATTCAGCGCAATCAGTACTAAATCGTCCGCTTCACGCGGCTCAATCAATCGGCCATTGACCTTAACCACATCGCCCGGCTTAACCTGATCGCCAATAGTGGCGCGCTTGCCGTTGATAAAAACGTTACCTTGTTCGATAAAGCGGTCCGCTTCGCGGCGCGAGCAGATTCCGCTTTCACTGATGTATTTGTTAAGTCGGGTTGATGGATCGGGCAGCATAACTCTCCTGAAACAGATTATCCTTCAAGTTGTCTCTGTGTTGGCTACGTTCACTCATCCCGGAGGCATAGAAATCTATACCTCCAGGAATTTACGCGCATGCCGCCCTGATAAAACTTGAATGCGTTTATGTTTAAAACGCGAAATATATCCTACCTTGCGGACAATAAAAAATAATCGCGTTCTCGCCGCTTCACGCTAAATGTGATCTATCGCGCCTTTCAACACAAAAGTGAGCCATTAAACCGGAGGCAACTTTACCCAGTGAAATAAAGGAGAATCAGGCCGTTAGCGTCATCAGCACAAAAGTGCCATAAACCACCTCGCCAGAATACAAATGTGCAACAGAAACCGTCAGCATATCAGCATGAAATAGATGAAAATTGCTTTAAAGTCCGCTCTTGATCGGGTTATATCAGATCAGAGCAGCAAATATGTGATTTGCACAAATGTGCAGGAGTCGAAAGATGACGATAGAAAATAGCGACGATATCCGCCTGATTGTGAAAATCGCCCAACTCTATTATGAGCAGGATATGACCCAGGCGCAGATCGCCCGCGAGCTGGGGATCTATCGCACCACCATCAGCCGCCTGCTGAAGCGTGGCCGCGAGCAGGGCATCGTCACCATCGCCATCAACTATGACTACAACGAAAACCTGTGGCTTGAGCAGCAGCTAAAACAAAAATTTGGTCTCAAAGAGGCCGTTGTGGCGGCCTGTGATTCTCTTCAGGAAGAGGATCAGCTCAACGTTATCGGCCAACACGGCGCACAGCTGGTTGACAGATTGCTGGAGCCGGGTGATATCGTCGGTTTCTCCTGGGGGCGCGCGGTGCGGGCATTGGTGGAAAATTTGCCACAGGCCAGCCACTCCCGCCATGTTATCTGCGTGCCGATTATCGGCGGCCCATCCGGCAAACTGGAGAGCCGCTACCACGTTAATACGCTGACCTACAGCGCGGCAGCGAAGCTGAAAGCCGAATCGCATCTCGCCGATTTTCCGGCGCTTCTGGATAACACATTAATTCGTAACGGTATTATGCAGTCTCAGCATTTTAAAACCATCGCCGCTTACTGGGAAAACCTGGACGTCGCGCTGGTGGGCATTGGCTCTCCGGCGATTCGCGATGGCGCTAACTGGCACGCATTTTATGGCAGCGAAGAGAGCGACGACCTCAATGCCCGTCGCGTTGCTGGCGATATCTGTTCACGTTTCTACAATATTGATGGTGCGACGGTAGAAACCGCCATGAGCGAGAAAACGATCGCTATTGAGATGGCGAAACTGAAAAATGCTCGCTATTCCGTGGGTATCGCGATGGGCGAAGAAAAATACTCTGGTATTCTTGGTGCATTAAACGGCAGTTATATTAACTGTCTGGTGACGAATAAAGAAACCGCAGAGTCGTTACTGAACTAAAGATCAACAATATCATTTCACGCAGTACGCCTGCGGGAGATCCCTTTATCTGAAGAAAACAGGAGTCGATAATGGAAACGTGGTTAAATTTAGGATGTAAAGTGATTATTGTTACCGGCGGCGCCTCAGGAATTGGTTTGGCCATCGTCGATGAGTTATTAGCCCAGGGTGCTAACGTGCAAATGATAGATATTCATGGCGGTGATAAACATCACAATAGCGAACGTTATACTTTCTGTCCAACGGATATTTCCCGCGCCAGTGAGGTTAATAAAACCGTCACAAGCATTATTCAACGAGTTGGTCGTATTGATGGTCTGGTTAATAACGCCGGGGTGAACTTTCCACGTTTATTAGTCGATGAAAAATCTCCAGCCGGTCGCTATGAATTAAATGAAGCCGCTTTTGAAAAAATGGTCAATATCAACCAGAAAGGCGTTTTTTTACTCTCCCAGGCGGTGGCTCGCCAGATGGTCAAACAACGCGACGGGGTGATTGTTAACGTCTCTTCTGAAAGCGGACTGGAAGGGTCTGAAGGCCAGAGCTGCTATGCGGCAACCAAAGCAGCGCTGAATAGCTTTACCCGCTCCTGGTCGAAAGAGCTGGGCAAACACGGTATCCGCGTGGTCGGCGTTGCGCCGGGGATTCTGGAAAAAACCGGGCTGCGTACGCCGGAGTATGAAGAGGCGCTGGCCTGGACCCGCAACATCACCGTTGAGCAACTGCGGGACGGCTATACCCGAAACGCGATTCCGATTGGCCGCGCGGGTCGTCTTTCTGAAGTCGCTGATTTTGTTTGCTATTTACTCTCAGAACGCGCCAGCTATATCACCGGAGTAACCACTAACATCGCTGGCGGCAAAACGCGCGGCTAAGGGGGAAAAATGGTTAACGTTATCTTCTGCGCCCACGGCCAACTGGCCAGCGCCATGCTCGATTCAGTACGCATGGTCTACGGCGATGTCAACGTCAGCGCCGTCAATTTTGTCCCCGGAGAAAACGCGGGTGATATCGCCTGTAAGCTCGAAAAGTTAGTAAGCGCACACAACAATGAAGAGTGGCTTATCGCCGTCGATTTACAGTGCGGCAGCCCGTGGAATGCCGCCGCCGGGCTGGCGATGAGCAATCCACAGCTACGGGTAATCAGCGGCCTGTCGTTACCGCTGGCTCTGGAGCTGGTGGATAACCAGCAAACGTTGTATGCGGATGAACTATGCCAACACCTGGAGACCATCGCCAGCCAGTGCTGCGTCACCTGGCGACAGCCGGAAACTATTGAGGAGGATTTTTGATGAACATTACGCTTGCGCGTATTGATGACCGTTTAATTCATGGTCAGGTTACTACCGTATGGTCAAAAGTAGCCAATGCACAGCGGATTATTATCTGCAATGATGATGTTTATAACGATGACGTTCGCCGCACGTTACTCCGCCAGGCCGCGCCTCCGGGTATGAAGGTTAATGTGGTCAATATTGAAAAGGCGGTGGCGGTATACCATAACCCTCAATATAAAGATGAAACTGTTTTTTACTTATTTACCAATCCACAAGATGCTTTAGCGATGGTGAAACACGGAGTAAAAATTGCCACATTAAATATTGGCGGCATGGCCTGGCGACCGGGTAAGAAACAATTAACTAAAGCCGTATCTTTAGATAACAACGATATTTTCGCTTTCCGCGAACTGGATAGTCTTGGCGTAAAATTGGATTTACGCGTCGTCGCATCTGACCCATCCATTAATATTATGGAAAAAATTAAAGAGCAGTCATTCGCAGAATAAATAAAACGCCTGTATTTATTACACACAGTCATTCCGGAGGCAGCCTGAAGGACATCGTGTCAATGCCGTAACAGGCAGGGAATCTTATACCCTTGAGGTAACAAATTATGGAAATGAGTACCCTACAAATAATAGCCATATTTATTTTTTCCTGTATTGCCGGAATGGGCAGCGTGCTGGATGAATTTCAGACACATCGCCCACTCATCGCCTGTACCGTGGTTGGTTTGATTCTCGGTGATTTAAAAACCGGCATTATGCTCGGCGGCACTCTGGAGCTGATCGCGCTGGGCTGGATGAACGTCGGCGCGGCGCAGTCTCCGGACTCGGCGCTGGCCAGCATTATCTCGGCAATCCTGGTGATTGTCGGCCATCAAAGCATCGCCACCGGAATAGCCATCGCCCTGCCGGTCGCCGCCGCGGGCCAGGTGCTTACCGTGTTTGCCCGCACTATTACCGTGGTATTCCAGCACGCGGCGGATAAAGCGGCGGAAGAGGCACGCTTTGGGACAATCGATCTGCTGCACATCTCGGCGCTGGGCGTCCAGGCGCTGCGCGTTGCTATCCCTGCGCTGGTGGTGTCCCTGTTCGTCAGCGCCGATATGGTCAGCAATATGCTCAACGCTATCCCGGAATTCGTCACCCGCGGTCTGCAAATCGCCGGCGGTTTTATCGTGGTGGTCGGCTACGCGATGGTACTGCGCATGATGGGCGTGAAGTATCTGATGCCCTTCTTCTTCCTCGGCTTCCTCGCTGGCGGTTATCTCGACTTCAGCCTGCTGGCCTTCGGCGGAGTGGGGGTGATCATGGCGCTGATTTATATCCAACTGAATCCGCAGTGGCGCAAATCTGAACCGCAGGCCGCAGCCACCACGTCCACCGCCCTTGACCAGCTTGACGACTGATGGAGCCCGACATGGAACAGAAAAGAATTACCCAAGGCGACCTGGTGAGCATGTTTCTGCGCTCCAATCTGCAGCAGGCG
This sequence comes from Klebsiella sp. KE9456, assembly GCF_043832615.1. NCBI lineage: Bacteria > Pseudomonadati > Pseudomonadota > Gammaproteobacteria > Enterobacterales > Enterobacteriaceae > Klebsiella > Klebsiella sp. KE9456. Next base: position 16,486 of record NZ_JBDYQK010000025.1, on the reverse strand, counting down.
TCATTCAACTTTGAACGTATTCACGGTCTTGGCTTTTGCTACGACATGATCCCGGCTATTAAGCGCCTCTATCCGCTGAAAGCGGATCAGGTCGCTGCGCTAAAACGCCATCTGGTGTTCTTTAACACCACCCCGGCGGTCTGCGGCCCGGTGATTGGCGTGACGGCGGCGATGGAGGAAGCGCGAGCTAACGGCGCCGCCATTGACGATGGTGCAATCAACGGCATCAAAGTTGGTCTGATGGGGCCGCTGGCAGGCGTTGGCGATCCGCTGGTATGGGGCACATTGCGGCCGATTACCGCCGCACTCGGCGCATCGCTGGCGCTCTCTGGCAATATTGTTGGCCCCCTGCTGTTCTTCTTTCTTTTTAATGCCGTACGTCTGGCCATGAAATGGTACGGGCTACAGTTGGGCTTTCGTAAGGGAGTCAGCATCGTCAGCGATATGGGCGGCAACCTGCTACAAAAACTTACCGAAGGCGCGTCCATTCTCGGCCTGTTTGTGATGGGCGTGCTGGTGACCAAATGGACCACCATCAACGTGCCGTTGGTGATCTCGCAGACGCCTGGCGCCGACGGTTCCACTGTCACCATGACCGTGCAGAACATCCTTGATCAACTCTGTCCTGGTCTGCTGGCCCTCGGGCTGACGCTGATGATGGTGCGCCTGCTCAATAAAAAAGTGAATCCCGTATGGCTGATTTTCGCCCTGTTCGGTTTAGGGATTGTCGGTAACGCGCTGGGCTTCCTGTCCTGATTATTCCTCCCCGGCGATGCCGGGGCTATTTCAACAAGTAACCCCAGAAAATTTCGGCGTACGTAAAGGCGGCGACTGGACCTCTCCCCGGAGCGTAGATTCACTGCGTGACCGGGCGGCGTGAAGGAAGCCAGCATCGCTGTCGTTCGAAAGATGAAGGGGATGAGGTGGAAAACATGCAAACAACAACGGCCCTGCGTCTTTACGGCAAACGCGATCTGCGCCTGGAAACCTTCGAACTCCCGGCGATGCAGGATGATGAAATTCTGGCCCGCGTGGTCACCGACAGTCTGTGCCTTTCATCCTGGAAAGAGGCTAATCAGGGCGAGACGCATAAAAAAGTACCGGACGATGTGGCGACCAACCCGATCATTATCGGCCATGAATTCTGCGGTGAAATTATCGCCGTGGGCAAAAAGTGGCAGCACAAGTTTCATACCGGTCAGCGCTATGTGATTCAGGCCAACCTGCAACTGCCGGATCGTCCGGACTGCCCCGGCTATTCCTTCCCCTGGATCGGCGGGGAAGCGACTCACGTGGTGATCCCCAATGAGGTCATGGAACAGGATTGTCTGCTCTGCTGGGAAGGCGATACCTGGTTTGAAGGATCGCTGGTAGAGCCCCTCTCCTGCGTGATCGGTGCCTTCAACGCCAACTATCATCTGCAGGAAGGCAGCTATAACCACGTAATGGGGATTCGTCCGCGAGGACGCACGCTGATCCTTGGCGGCACCGGCCCGATGGGACTGTTGGCTATCGATTACGCCCTGCATGGCCCTGTCAACCCGGCGCTGCTGGTGGTCACCGATACCAATAAGCCGAAACTGAGCTATGCGCGTCGGCACTATCCATCCGAACCGCAAACGCTGATTCACTATCTTGATGGCAATGACGCCAGCCGCGAAACGCTGATGGCGCTCAGCGGCGGCCACGGATTTGATGATATTTTCGTCTTCGTCCCTAACGAACAGCTGATCACTATGGCTTCATCGCTGCTGGCCGCGGACGGCTGTCTGAACTTCTTTGCCGGTCCGCAGGATAAACAGTTCAGCGCATCGATCAATTTTTACGATGTACATTACGCCTTCACTCACTATGTGGGTACCTCCGGCGGCAATACCGACGACATGCGCGCCGCCGTAGAATTAATGCAGGCGAAAAAAGTTCAGACCGCGAAAGTGGTGACCCATATTTTGGGGCTGAACGCGGCGGGCGAGACGACGCTGGATTTACCGAAGGTTGGCGGCGGTAAAAAATTAGTGTATACCGGGAAAAACATACCGTTAACACCGCTGGGGGAAATTACCGACCCGGAACTGGCGGCGATAATGGAACGCCATCACGGTATCTGGTCAAAAGAGGCGGAAGAGTATCTTCTGGCCCATACAGAGGATATTACCCATGATTAATCGCGATACGCTACTGTGCATGTCCCTGGCCGGTCGTCCCGGCAACTTCGGCACCCGCTTTCATAACTATTTATATGAGAAGCTGGGACTGAACTACATCTATAAAGCGTTTACAACAAAGGATATTGAAGCGGCGGTAAAAGGCGTGCGCGCGTTAGGTATTCGCGGCTGCGCGGTATCAATGCCGTTTAAAGAGAGCTGCATGCCGTTTCTCGACGCTATCGATCCTTCGGCAAAAGTGATTGACTCGGTCAACACCATCGTTAATGACGACGGCAGGTTGACCGGGCTGAATACCGACTACATCGCAGTGAAAAGCCTGATTGACAGCAACCAGCTCGATTCCTCCGCGAAAGTGATGATCCAGGGCAGCGGCGGGATGGGCAAAGCGGTGATCGCCGCCTTTCGCGATGCCGGTTTCCGCGACGTCATTATCGCTGCCCGCAACCGCGATAATGGCCTGACGCTGGCGAACCAGTACGGCTTCCAGTGGCAGCCGCAGCCGGAAGGAAATGCGGTGGATATTCTGGTCAACGTCACCCCGCTCGGCATGGCGGGCAGTGCGGAAAGCGAAACGCTGGCTTTCAGCCAGACGATGGTGGAACAGGCCAGCGTGGTATTTGACGTGGTCGCTCTGCCGCCGGAAACGCCGCTGATCAAACTGGCGCAGCAGCTGGATAAGCAGGTTATCAGCGGCGCGGAAGTGATTGCCCTGCAGGCGGTGGAGCAGTTCGTACTCTACACCGGCGTGCGCCCGGATGATGCGCTGGTCGCTGAAGCGGCCGCATTTGCCAGAGCGTAAGCATAACCCCCGGGTAAGGCGCCAGCCATCGCCCGGGGATTTTTCCCGGCAGCGGCGCTTCCTCCCGGTTCAGGCTATCAACCCTGGCTGTGTCACGACCTGGTGCGGAGCACAGCCTAATACTCATCCCGCTCATCATCTTCATCCGGTTGTTCCATCACGCTATAGGCCACCGAACAGAACAGCGAATTCAGACGCTTCATATCTCCCAGCAACGCCAGATGCAGCGTGCTGGTTTCAATACTCTGCACGTTTTGCTGGTGCAGGCGGTCAACGTGGGCATGAGAGTAACGACGGTTCATAATGCGAAAACGGTGCTTGCTGCGGCGCAGACGGCGGGCGCTGGGCACATCGCCGGAGAAAAATACCGACATCGCCAGTTGCAGGTTGCTGAGCAGTTGGTCGTAGAGCGCATCCAGCTCTTTTAACCCCTCCATAGAGAACGCCCGACGCGCCGCCAGAGATTTGTCGGCGATTTCACTGGCCATTCTTTCAACGATATCCGACGCCTGCTCAAGATTAAGCGCCATTTCGATAATCTCCGCCCAACGGCGGGATTCTTCATCCGCCAGTTCCTCTTTCGGCATCCTCGCCAGATAGAGCTTAATGGCGGTATACAGTACGTTGATATCGTCCGCCATTCGCCGCAGCGCCTTCTCCTCGCGCGGCTCACCGTGCATCACCTTGTGCAAACCGGCCAGCATCTGCTCCATGGCATCGCCAATACGCAGCGTTTCGCGGGCGGCATTAGCCAGCGCCAGCGCAGGGGTATCGAGTGCCGAGGTGTCAAGGTGCTTCGGCTTCAGACGAGCATCCAGCTCCGGCTCGTCGCGAATTAAACGCTTACAGAATCGCGCCATCGGCCCAACGAACGGCACCATGGCAAGACAACGAATCAGGTTGTAAAAAACATGGAAGTAGATGACCAGTTCAGATTCCGCCAGGGGCAGTTTCTGCATGACCGCCGCCAGCACATGGACAAATGGCAGAATAATCAGGCTACCCACCACCTTAAACAGCAGGCTACCCAGCGCGACGCGCCGCGCCGCGGCATTAGCGCCGCTATTGTTAAGCATCGCCAGCAGCCCGGAGCCGAGGTTCGCGCCAATCACCAGGCACAGCGCGACCGGAAATGAAATCACGCCGGTTGCGGTTAAGGTTGCGGTCAGCAACACCGCCGCCAGGCTTGAATAACTGATGATCGCAAACACCGCGCCGATCAGCGCATCCAATAAAATATCGCCGGTCAGTGAAGCGAAAATAACCTGTACGCCGCTGGCCTGAGTGATGGGATGCACCGCCTGGACGATCAGTTCCAGCGCCAGAAGTATCAGCCCAAGGCCAATCCCCACGCGTCCAAGCTGGCCCGCACGCGTCTGCTTACGCCCAAGAAAGAAAATCACGCCGATAAAAATCAGCAGCGGCGAAAGCCATGACAGGTCGAAGGTCAGCACCCTCGCCATCAGTGCGGTGCCGACATCCGCCCCCAGCACCATCACCAGCGCCGGGGCCAGCGCCACCAGATCCTGGGAGACAAAAGAAGTAACCAGCATGGTGGTGGCATTGCTGCTCTGGACCAGCGCGGTAACGCCAATCCCCGCGCAGAAGGCGAGCGGCTTTTTCTCCACGCTACTGCTCAGCACGCTTCGCAGACGAGCACCGTAGACGCGCATCACGCCGGTACGCACAATGTGGGTACCCCATACCAGAAGAGCAACAGCAGACAGCAGGTGTAGCAGAGTTAGCACAGAATCAGGTACTCCTTATCATTATTATGATGTTCGGCTTTTTTGCCGGATGGCGCTGCGCTTATCCGGCCTACGGAGATATTTGTCGGCCGGATAAGGCGTTTACGTCACATCCGGCAAGCAGCCCCATGAACCTTCAGTATAAGGGTTCCGGCACAATAAAGAGACAGGGCGCCCGATGAGCGCCCTGTTTGTTGTAAGAAAAAATGACAGTTTTATGAATTAGTCAGCATCATAGCCCAGGTTGGCAGCCAACCAGCGTTCCACCTCCGCGACCGTCATCCCTTTACGCTGCGCATAATCCTCCACCTGATCGCGCTGAATTTGCGCTACCGCGAAATACTTGCTGTCCGGATGGCTGAAATACCAGCCGGAGACCGACGCGCCCGGCCACATGGCGTAGGATTCGGTCAGCGTCATGCCGGTGTGTTTTTCCACCTCCAACAGTTGCCAGATGGTGCCCTTCTCAGTGTGCTCCGGGCAGGCCGGATAGCCCGGCGCCGGACGAATCCCCTGATAGTTTTCGCGAATCAGCTCCTCGTTGCTGAGGTTCTCATTCGCTGCATAGCCCCAGTAGACTTTACGCACCCGCTCATGCAGGTATTCCGCAAAGGCTTCCGCCAGACGGTCAGCAATCGCTTTGACCATAATCTTGTTGTAATCATCATGCTGCGCCTCGAATGCCTCTGCCAGCGCATCCTCTTCCAGACCGCCCGTGACGGCGAAGGCGCCAATGTAATCCTCTTTGCCGCTCTGTTTCGGCGCAACAAAGTCAGACAGGCAATAGTTGGCGAACCCCACCTTCTCCGTTTGCTGACGCAGATGATGGCTGACCGCCAGCACATGGGTACGCGTCTCATCGCGATAAATTTCGATATCATCGCCAACGCGGTTTGCCGGGAACAGCCCCACCACGCCGCGCGGGTTGAGCGTCTTCTCGGCACTCAGTTTATCCAGCATGTCGTTGGCGTCTTTAAACAGGCGCTTCGCCTCTTCGCCTACCACTTCATCTTCGAGGATGCGCGGATACTTCCCGGCCAGCGACCAGGTCATAAAGAACGGCGTCCAGTCGATGTAGTTGCGCAGCGTTTCGATACTGGCTTCAACCTCCTGCACGCCCAGACGATGAGCAACCGGCGGCGTGTAGCTTTGCCAGTCAAAAGCCAGATCGTTTTCGCGCGCGGCGGCCAGCGTCACCGGCGGCGTGCGTGGCTTTTTACGCCCATGCTGGATGCGCACCGTTTCGTACTCTTTACGGGTACGGGCGACAAACTCATCGTGCTGGGTTTCAGACAGCAACGCCGCCACGACGCCCACGGTGCGCGAGGCGTTCTGGACATAGACCGTCGGGCCGCTGTAGTTCTGCTCGATCTTCACCGCCGTGTGCGCTTTCGAGGTGGTCGCCCCACCAATCAGCAGCGGAATGGTGAAGCCCTGACGTTCCATCTCTTTCGCCACGTTGACCATTTCATCCAGCGACGGGGTAATCAGGCCGGAGAGACCAATCAAATCCGCATTCACTTCTTTCGCGGTTTTGAGGATTTTTTCTGCCGGCACCATCACGCCAAGATCGATGATTTCATAGTTGTTGCACTGTAAAACGACGCCAACAATGTTTTTGCCAATGTCATGCACGTCGCCCTTCACGGTGGCGATAACCATTTTACCGTTGCTGGAGCCCTGCTCTTTGCTGGCTTCAATAAACGGTTCCAGATACGCCACCGCCTGCTTCATGACGCGGGCCGATTTCACCACCTGCGGCAGGAACATTTTGCCTTCGCCGAACAGGTCGCCCACCACGTTCATACCGTCCATCAGCGGCCCCTCAATCACTTCAATTGGGCGCGTCGCCTGCTGACGGGCTTCTTCAGTATCCTGTTCGATAAACTCGGTAATGCCTTTGACCAGCGAATACTCGAGGCGTTTTTTCACTTCCCAGGTACGCCATTCCGCCTGTTGCGCATTGGCGGAATCATCAGCTTTGCTGCCACGGTATTTTTCCGCCAGATCCAGCAGACGCTCGGTGCTATCGTCGCGGCGGTTAAGGATCACATCTTCCACCGCGTCGCGCAGTTCGGCGGGCAGGTCGTCATAAATCGCCAGTTGCCCGGCGTTGACGATCCCCATGTCCATGCCGTTACGAATGGCATAGTAGAGGAACACCGCATGAATCGCTTCGCGCACCGGGTCGTTGCCGCGAAACGAGAAGGAGACGTTAGAGACGCCGCCGGAGATCAGCGCATGCGGCAGTTCGCGTTTGATATCTTCACAGGCGCCGATAAAGTCCTGCGCGTAGTTGTTGTGCTCTTCAATCCCGGTCGCTACGGCAAAAATGTTCGGGTCAAAGATAATGTCTTCCGGCGGGAAACCCACCTCTTTGGTGAGAATGTTGTACGCCCGGCGGCAAATCTCGATCTTACGCGCGCGAGTATCGGCCTGCCCTTGTTCATCAAAGGCCATCACCACCACCGCCGCACCATAGCGACGCAGCTGCTTCGCATGGTGGATAAAGGGCGCAACGCCCTCTTTCATCGAGATCGAGTTCACGATACCTTTGCCCTGGATACACTTCAGGCCCTTTTCGATAACCTCCCACTTCGAGGAGTCGATCATGATCGGTACGCGGGCGATATCCGGCTCACCGGCAATCAGGTTGAGGAAACGCACCATCGCCGCTTCGGCGTCGAGCATCCCCTCATCCATGTTGATATCGATAATCTGCGCGCCGTTCTCCACCTGCTGACGGGCGACATCCAGCGCTTCGTTATATTTTTCTTCTTTGATCAGCCGCTTAAATTTAGCGGAACCGGTGACGTTAGTACGCTCCCCCACGTTTACAAACAGGCTGTCATCGCCAATATTCAACGGCTCAAGGCCGGAAAGGCGGCAGGCTACCGGAATATCGGGCAGTTTACGCGGCGCTAAGCCATCAACCGCGCGGCTCATGGCGGCAATGTGTTCCGGCGTGGTGCCGCAGCAGCCGCCGACAATGTTAAGAAAGCCCGACTCCGCCCACTCGCGGATCTGCTTTGCCATCGTATCAGCATCAAGATCGTATTCGCCAAATGCGTTAGGCAGACCGGCGTTCGGGTGCGCGGTAACATAACATTCGGCAATACGCGACAGTTCCTGCACATACTGGCGCAGTTCATCCGGCCCCAGCGCGCAGTTAAGACCGAAGGTGAGCGCTTCGGCATGGCGCAGCGAGTTATAGAACGCTTCGGTGGTCTGGCCGGAGAGCGTGCGTCCGGAGGCGTCGGTAATCGTGCCGGAGATCATAATCGGCAGCTCGATGCCCAGCGCGTCAAATTCTTCTTTCACTGCAAAAACGGCGGCTTTCGCGTTCAGCGTATCAAAAACGGTTTCAATCAGAATCAGGTCCGCCCCGCCTTCCACCAGCGCTTTGGTGGATTCGCGATAGGCCGCGACCAGCTGATCGAAGGAGATATTGCGAAACGCCGGGTCGTTCACGTCCGGCGAGATGGACGCGGTGCGGTTGGTGGGGCCAAGCACCCCCGCAACGTAGCGCGGTTTTTCCGGCGTGCGCGCCGTCCATTCATCGGCGCAGGCGCGGGCCAGTTTTGCTGCGGCAAAGTTGATTTCCGCCGACAGGGATTCCATCTGGTAATCCGCCATCGCAATGATCGTCGAGTTAAAGGTGTTGGTTTCAATGATATCCGCCCCCGCCGCAAAGTAGGCGTCATGAATCGCGGTAATCACCTCCGGCTTGCTGAGTACCAGCAGGTCGTTATTGCCTTTCAAATCGCAGCGCCAGTCGGCAAAGCGCTCGCCGCGGAAATCCTCTTCACTCAGACGATAGCTCTGGATCATGGTACCCATGCCACCATCCAGAACCAGAATGCGTTCATTTAACTGCGCACGCAGTTGTTCAACTTTGCTACTCACGACTTGCTCCCGACAACACTCAACCTGGACCGTAAAAGGCCAACAAAGCATACTGGCATAAACATGGCAGGTGGAAAAGAGAACAGCGGATAAGATGAGACATGTTCAGCTTCACTCATCCGATCAGTCGGGTAGTGATTGCATTATCGCCAAATAAAACGAAAATCATTTCCACGATACAGAAAAAAGGAGACTGCGATGGCGACTCCCGCTCCCGCAAAACGCGGCAGAAAACCTGCCGCTCCCGCGGCCGCTCAGGCTGGCGGACAAGTTCAGTCCCTGACTCGCGGTCTGAAACTGCTTGAATGGATTGCTGAATCTCACGGCAGCGTCGCGCTGACCGAACTGGCGCAACAGGCCGGTTTGCCTAATTCGACAACTCACCGCCTGCTGACCACTATGCAGCAACTGGGGTTTGTTCGCCAGGTTGGCGATCTGGGGCACTGGTCGGTAGGCGCTCACGCTTTTGTCGTCGGCAGCAGTTTTTTGCAGAGCCGTAATCTGCTGGCGATTGTCCATCCTGTTCTGCGCAAACTGATGGAAGACTCCGGCGAGACGGTCAATCTGGCGGTGCTGGATCAAAGCGATCACCAGGCGATTATTATCGACCAGGTGCAGTGTACGCAGTTGATGCGTATGTCGGCGCCGATTGGCGGTAAGCTGCCCATGCACGCATCCGGGGCAGGAAAAGCCTTTCTGGCGCAATTGAGTGAAAATCAGCTTACCGACCTGCTGCACCGTAAAGGCCTGCACGCATACACTCATGCGACCCTGGTCTCACCGGTGCATCTGAAAGAGGATTTGGCCCAGACGCGCAAGCGCGGCTACTCCTTTGATGATGAAGAACACGCGCTTGGCCTGCGCTGCGTAGCGTCATGTATTTATGATGAACACCGCGAGCCGTTTGCCGCGATTTCTATCTCCGGGCCAATTTCCCGGATTACCGACGACCGCGTGACCGAATTTGGCGCGATGGTGATTAAGGCGGCAAAAGAGGTAACGCTGGCATATGGTGGAGTGCGATAAATGAGCGATCTGAAATCCTACTGGCAGGATAAATACCCTTCAGCTTTTTGCTGGTCTTTCGGCGATTCAGCGGAGCTTGCCGACGAGCTGGCGGCCCTGGTCGTCAAGGGAAAGAAGCGCGGTACCTGCGGCTCACTTGCCAGCTATCAGCAAGAGCAGCCTCCCGTAACGCCAGGGGCATATCACATAGTGCTGGATGGCAAAGGTAAAGCCGTATGCGTGATACGCACCCTCACGCTCAGGCTCATCCGTTTTAACGAAATGAGTCCTGAGCTCGCCGCGCTGGAAGGCGAAGGTGATTTGAGCCTCGCTTACTGGCAATCGGCGCATCAGGCGTTTTTTGAACGTGAAGGCACATGGGCGCCAGATATGGAGCTGGTGTACGAAGAATTTACGGTTATTGAGGCAGCCTGAGCCAGGCTGCCGGTTTACCCTGCCTGCTGAAGGTTGCCGTAGCGCACGCTAAAACGCTGGCGGCGACGATAAGCATACACATCTTCCACATGTCCCTCGCGGATACGCGTCTGTAACGCCCGCCAGTAGTCGGCACGAAACAGGTCGGCGTGCATCTCTTCGAACAGCGGCCCGATACGCGGGTCGGCGCACAGCCAGTGGCGAAACTCTTCCGGGAAAACATCGCCCGGCGACACGCTGTACCACGGCTCGCTCGCCAGCTCGTCTTCCGGGTAGCGCGCTGGCGGGATATCGCGGAAATTTACTTCTGTCATATAGCAAATTTCATCGTAATCGTAGAACACCACGCGCCCGTGGCGGGTGACGCCAAAGTTTTTAAACAGCATGTCGCCGGGGAAGATGTTGGCGGCGGCAAGCTGGCGAATCGCATTGCCGTACTCTTCTACCGCATCGCGCAACGCCTGACCGTCGACCTGTTCCAGCCAGATATTTAACGGCACCATCCGCCGCTCGATATAAAGATGGCTGATGACAATCCGATCGCCGAGATCGGTAATTTTCGCTCCGGCTTCGGTTTGCAGCAAGGTCATCAGTTCAGCGGAGATTTGCCGCTTCTCCAGCACAAAGTTCTCAAACTCCTGGGTATCAGCCATTCTCCCCACGCGATCGTGTTCCTTGACCAGTTGATAGCAGGCGCGGACGTGGGCGGCGGTCATCTCTTTCTGCGGCGCAAACCGGTCTTTAATCACCTTAAATACCCGGTCAAATCCCGGCAGAGTAAACACCAGCATCACCATGCCGCGAATACCGGGCGCTTCAATAAACTGCTCATCGCTGCCGGAGATATAGTGCAGATATTCTCGATAACTCTCTGTTTTCGCATGCTTCTGGCAGCCAATCGCCATATACAATTCGGCGGTGGTTTTACCTGGCAGAATGTCGCGCAGCCACTCCACCAGCGCGCCGGGCAGCGGCGCATAAACCATAAAATAGGAGCGGGCGAAGCCAAAAATAATGCTCGCTTCAGCATGGGTGGTCAGACAGGCATCAATAAATAACTCACCTTCATCGCTACGATGGACTGGCAAAAGAAAAGGCAGCGTCGCCATTGGCATCACCAGTTTCCCCACCAGCCAGGCAGCCTTATTACGATAAAACAGTTCGTTCGCAACCTGTAAATGCGAGCGGGAAAGCAGATCGCTGCCGAGCGCCTCCTGTAAGCAGGCGGTGATATAGCCGATATCACGCGCTTTATCTTGCCACGGCAGGCGGAATGGCAAATCGGATAACACCTTGCGCAATAACGTCTCCCAACCGCGATCGGGGAAAAAGTCTTTCGCCAGCGGGCGCGGAATCGTGCGAAACCGGCGCTCAGGCTGGGAGCTAAAGATAAAAAGCCGCTCAGGAGTGAGCGATCGATGGTCAAATAACCGACAGTAAACGGAATTAAAAAAGCTCTCGGCAATTTCAAAGCGTGGGTAATCCGGCAGCAGCCGGGTATAGTGCGCTTTTACCCGCAGCAAAAAATCGCTATCGGTATTTTTGCCATCGGTAATGCAGCGTAGCTGCTCAACGACCAGGCCGACATGGTGATCGTAGAGGTGAATGCGCTGTTTCATCGCCTGCTGGACCGCATGCCAGTCAGCCTGCTCAAAGCGCTGCTGGGCGCCGGAAGTCACTTCAAGAAAACGGCCGTATTGGGCATCAAAGCCCTGCAAAATTGTTTGAGCAATCAGTAATTCCAGGCCACGCGACATGGTTTGCCCTCATCGGTTGCCGGATGGCGGCGCAGGCACCTTATCCGGCCTACGGTTCAGGGTAGGCCGGATAAGCGTCAGCACCATCCGGCATGGTTCAGAACTGCGATTCTTCTGTGGAGCCGGTCAGTGCGGTCACGGATGATGCGCCGCCCTGGATGATGGTGGTGACTTTATCAAAGTAACCGGTGCCGACTTCCTGCTGATGAGAGACGAAGGTATAGCCATCTTTAGCCGCCGCAAACTCCGGCTGCTGAACCTTCTCAACGTAGTGCTTCATCCCCTCGCCCTGCGCGTAAGCGTGTGCCAGGTCGAACATGTTGAACCACATGCTGTGGATACCCGCCAGGGTGATGAACTGGTACTTGTAGCCCATATCCGACAGTTGCTGCTGGAAGCTGGCGATGGTTTTATCGTCCAGGTTCTTCTGCCAGTTGAACGACGGTGAGCAGTTGTAGGCCAGCAGTTTACCCGGGTATTTCGCATGGATGGCATCGGCAAAGCGCTTCGCCAGTTCAAGGTCCGGCGTGGAGGTTTCGCACCACACCAGGTCTGCGTAAGGCGCATACGCCAGCCCACGGCTGATCGCCTGCTCAATACCAGCACGCGTGCGGAAGAAGCCTTCGCTGGTGCGTTCGCCGGTAATAAATTCACTGTCGTACGCGTCGCAGTCCGAGGTTATCAGATCTGCCGCATCCGCGTCGGTACGGGCAATCAGCAGCGTCGGTACACCCATCACGTCAGCCGCCAGACGCGCCGACACCAGTTTCTGAATCGCCTCCTGCGTCGGCACCAGCACTTTGCCGCCCATATGGCCGCACTTCTTCACCGACGCCAGCTGATCTTCGAAGTGAACTGCCGCTGCACCGGCTTCAATCATCGATTTCATCAGTTCAAACGCGTTCAGTACGCCGCCAAAACCGGCTTCCGCATCGGCCACGATCGGCAGGAAATAATCGACAAAGCGCGGATCGCCAGGCTCAACGCCGGAGGCCCACTGGATCTGATCCGCACGACGGAAGGTGTTGTTGATCCGATCCACAACCGCCGGAACAGAGTTTGCCGGGTACAGCGATTGATCCGGGTACATGCTGGAGGCCAGGTTAGCGTCCGCCGCCACCTGCCAGCCGGACAGATAGACCGCCTCAATGCCGGCTTTCGCCTGTTGCAGCGCCTGGCCACCGGTCAGTGCGCCGAGACTGTTGATGTAGCCTTTTTTCGCGTCGCCATGCAGCAGACGCCACATTTTGGCCGCACCAAGCTGCGCCAGCGTACATTCCGGGTTCACCGAGCCGCGTAATTTCACCACTTCCTCCGCGCTATACGGGCGGCGGATACCTTCCCAGCGCGGTTGCGTCCATTCTTTCTGTAACTCTTCGATTTGTTGGGTACGGGTTTTCATATGCAGATGCTCCATATTGTTATGTGGTGAATTACGCCAGGAAGCGGTAGCCCGGCAGGGTCAGGAAGTCAATTAACTCATCGGAAGTAGTGATCTGCTCCATCAGGCGCGCGGCTTCATCAAAGCGCCCGCTGCTGAAGCGGTGCTCTCCCAGCTCGTCCTGGATCACCAGCATCTCTTCGGCCAGCATCTGACGGAATAGTGCTTTCGTGACGGGTTTGCCGTTGCTCAGGGTTTTCTGGTGATGAATCCACTGCCAGATAGAGGTTCGGGAGATTTCGGCCGTGGCCGCATCTTCCATCAGGCCATAAATCGGTACGCAGCCATTGCCGGAAATCCATGCTTCGATGTACTGCACCGCCACGCGAATATTGGCGCGCATTCCCTCTTCAGTACGATCGCCCTCACAGGGCGCCAGCAGCTGTTCGGCAGTAATGGGCGCATCTTCATCGCGGGTAACAAACAGCTGGTTCTGGTTTTCGCCCAGCGCCTCGTTAAAGACCGTCATCGCGGTGTCCGCCAGCCCTGGATGCGCGATCCAGGTCCCGTCATGACCGTTATTGGCTTCCAGCGCTTTGTCCGCTTTCACTTTGTTGAGCACTTGATTGTTGCGCTCGGCGTCTTTGCTCGGGATAAACGCCGCCATGCCGCCCATCGCAAATGCGCCGCGCTTGTGGCAGGTTTTGATCAACAGGCGTGAATAGGCGCTGAGGAACGGTTTATCCATCGTCACCACCTGACGGTCCGGCAGGACGCGATCCGGGTGATTTTTCAGTGTTTTGATATAGCTGAAAATGTAATCCCAGCGGCCACAGTTCAGACCGACGATATGATCGCGCAGCGCATGCAGAATTTCGTCCATCTGGAAGACGGCTGGCAGCGTTTCAATCAGAAGGGTGGCTTTGATGGTGCCGCGCGGCAGATTAAAGCGGTCTTCGGTATAGCTGAAGACTTCGCTCCACCATGCGGCTTCCTGCCAGGACTGAGTTTTCGGCAGGTAGAAGTAAGGGCCGCTACCTTTTGCCAGCAACGCTTTATAGTTGTGGAAAAAGTAGAGAGCGAAATCAAACAGGCTGCCAGGAATGGCTTCCCTGCGCCAGGTGACGTGTTTTTCCGGCAGATGCAGGCCGCGTACGCGACAAATCAGTAACGCCGGATCTGGCTTGAGTTGATAGATTTTCCCGGCTTCGTTGGTGTAGCTGATGGTGCCGTTCACCGCATCACGCAGGTTGATCTGGCCATCAATGACTTTGCTCCATTCGGGAGCCAGCGAGTCTTCAAAGTCGGCCATAAATACTTTTACATTAGCATTCAGCGCGTTAATCACCATTTTACGTTCAACCGGGCCGGTAATTTCCACGCGACGATCCAGTAAGTCAGCGGGAATACCTCGGATTTTCCAGTCGCCATTACGAATGGAAGCGGTTTCCGAAATAAAATCAGGCAGCTTACCATCGTCAATGTCCTGCTGTTGCTGGATGCGAGCAGCGAGGAGTTTGTTACGTGCGGGTGTAAATCGCGTCACCAGTTCGGTCAAAAACGCCACCGCCTCTGAGGTCAGAATTTGCTTCTCTTGCTCTCCACAGGGCCTGATAAAGGCCAACTCATCGGCGATTGTTGCCTGTTTATTCATCATGCAGCTCCTCGTCATCGATCCGAATACATCCCCAGTGCGAACGAAAGATCGTTGTACGCTTTTCGTTCAGCACATTTAAGATTACTCGCTTAAGAATTTAAATCAAAAATAATTTCCATTTTTAATTTAATTTAAATATAACCGATTGATAACATAAAGAATAAAGTTCAATTACAAGATGAGTGGCATTTCGGAAATAAAAAAAGCACCCGAAGGTGCCTGTTTCGACATGCTGAAACGCTTTAGGATCGTCAGCGCCAGAAGATTAATCCAGTGTTGGATTCATGTGACGAAGATCATATGGCGTGATCTGGTAAACGTAATAGTTGAGCCAGTTGATGAACAACAAATTACCGTGACTGCGCCAGGTCGCACGCGGTTTGTTCTGCGGATCGTTCTGAGGGAAATAGTTGTACGGCACATTCGGGCTTAAACCCGCTTCAACATCGCGGAAATATTCGCTGGCCAGCGTATGGGCATCGTATTCCGGATGACCGGTGACAAACGCGATGCGTTTATCTTTGCTGGCGAACAGGTAAGCATCTCCCTCTTCCGTTTCTGCCAGAATGTCTAAGTCGGTATAATCGCGAATTAATGCCGCAGGAAAGTCCGCATAGCGTGAGTGTGGAGCAAGGAACGCGTCATCAAAACCACGGGTCAGTAAAGCATGGGGATGAAGAATATGATGTTCGTAGACGCCGGAAAGCTTGTCAGCGCGGGTTTGCTTCGGAATGCCATAGAGAATATTAAGCGCGGCCTGTACCGCCCAACAGACAAACAGCGTTGAGGTGACGTGATCTTTCGCCCACTCCAGTACCTGCTTAATCTGCGGCCAGTATGCTACATCATTAAACTCCACCAGACCCAGCGGCGCACCGGTCACAATCAGTCCATCGAAGTTCTGATCGCAGATATCCTCGAAGTTACAATAGAAGTTGTTCAGATGCTCTGCCGGTGTATTACGCGATTCACGGGCATCAATCCGTAAAAGCTGAATATCAACCTGAAGCGGTGAGTTTGACAGCAGTCGCAGGAACTGGTTTTCCGTTTCGATCTTCTTTGGCATCAGGTTAAGAATAAGCACCTTCAGCGGGCGGATTTCCTGAGTCGTCGCACGAGTCGTCGTCATGACAAAGACGTTTTCATTACGCAAGAAATTGACGGCTGGTAGCTCGTCCTGCACCCGAATTGGCATAACTTTATTACCTCATAGCATACGTATAAACGTTTAGACATCCAGATAGCTGAAGATACCCAGGAATGAGGTAAATGTCGAGTCTGCATGTACAGGGTGAGAAAATTTCACGGAGATATTTAAATCAGGATATAAGGACAAATAAAAAGAGAGAATATGGTTATTAGCGTCGCCCCTCGCGACATGATGAAAGGAATATCCGTTATTGAATCTGGTTTATACGTAGGCCGGATAAGGCGCAGCCGCCATCCGGCAGTGCCCGGACGGTATAAACGCAAAAAGGCCATCCGTGAGGATGACCTTTTCACTTATTTGATGCCTGGCAGTTCCCTACTCTCGCATGGGGAGACCCCACACTACCATCGGCGCTACGGCGTTTCACTTCTGAGTTCGGCATGGGGTCAGGTGGGACCACCGCGCTACGGCCGCCAGGCA
>NZ_JBDYQK010000024.1:0-69034 GCF_043832615.1 Klebsiella sp. KE9456 | reverse complement strand
TATTGGTGCTATGATCGGCATCGCTCAGTCCGGTTGGTGATTTGGGATATTCAGCGATTGATCAGATCGCATAAACCGGACTGAGTTCCCCCTGAGTGATCTACTATTCCGAGCAGTTATTTAGTTTTTTGTTAAAATCAAAAGAAGATTTAAATAAAAACAGAATGACTGCCAGGCCTGTAAAGCCAAAAAAGACACGCAAAAAAGCGGTGTTAATAGCACCGAATTGCGATACAGCAATGCGCATAAAAAGAAAACTCGCTCCCCAGATAGCGGCAAGTAAGAGTAATCGAAGATAATCAGCAACACGCATAACAGCTCCTTTTTATTTGATGGGTAAGTAACAGAGAAACAGTGAACTACGCCTGAAGTACCGACAAGCAAGCTTTTCTTTTATACTTAAGAATTTCTAACTCATGAGATATGGATGATAATGAAACTTCCACCTTTACATGCACTTATGTGCTTTGAATCTGCTGCAAGGCTCATGAGTATAAAGGCTGCGGCTGAAGAGTTGTGCGTAACGTCCAGCGCTGTTAGTCAGCAGATAGCAAAATTGGAAAGCATGACTAACATCCGTTTGTTCATTCGCAGCCCACGCCGCCTCGAACTGACATATGAGGGACGCATCTATCAGCGAGCGATAACTCCTGCTTTCCGCCAGATAGCAGAAGCAACACAACGCTTAATGAATGAGGGAAAAGGAAACAAAATAACTGTCAGTTGCACAAGCGGGTTTGCCATTCAGTGGTTGCTGCCGCAGTTACCTGTATTTGAAAAAAATAACCTGGGAGTGGAAGTGCAAATTAGTACGACCAACAGACGTGTTGATTTACTGTCTGAAGGGATCGATTTTGCTATTCGGCATGGCGCTGGTCGCTACCCGGGAATGGCGTCCGAGTGTCTGGTGAATGATGGCCTTCTTCCGATCTGTAGTCCCCGGTTAATAGCACCGGAGCACAGACTCCCGTCACCTATCGATATGGCTGGGTACACGCTGCTGCATGACGAGCACAGACTGGACTGGGCCATCTGGTTTCATGCGTTGGGTATTGCTGAGGCGAATACTGACTCCGGTCCTGTTTTTGTTGATTCCAACGGTGTTATTGAGGCTGCGATTGCCGGTAAAGGCATCGCGCTTGTTCGTAGTTCTCTTGTGAGTGAAGAACTAGAAAGTGGATTGCTGATTAACCCGTTGGAAATGCTGATTGATTCCCCGACTGCTTACTACCTCGTGTATGAGGAGTCAGCTATATTGCGGAAGATAAATCGTCGTTTTCGTGACTGGATAACGACTACTGCAGGAGCGGCAGTCAGGAATGAACATTCAGCGACAGATAGATAAAGAGATGCCATTGGCAAGGAGCCTGTCCGTAATTCTGTGTAACTGCCACCGTATTAAAGGTGATCGCTCAGGCGGTCACCGAACTCGATAATAAAACGACTCATTGCCAGCCGCCAGTTCTGGATCGGCATACTCCATTTTTTTGACGCATCTTTGATCGCCAGATAGACAACTTTCCGTACCGAGTCGTCCGTCGGGAACGCTTTGCGTTTCTTTATGGCTGCACGGATCACGCTGTTCAGCGATTCTATAGCATTAGTGGTGTAGATAGCCTTGCGGATATCCGGCGGGTAGCCGAAGAACGTATTCAGCTTTTCCCAGTGCGCACGCCAGCTTTTGCTGATTTGAGGATACTTATTGTCCCACTCACTCGCGAACGCGTCCAGCGCTGGCGGAGTCTGAATTTGTTATGTAACTTGTTGTTAAATAGATTATAATCTTCAGTTCAATTTTCATTTTGGTCCCATTGTTGGTCCTAAAAGAAAATATCAGGTTTTTTGCAGGGGAGGGGAGGGCAGAGTAGAAGTCTCTTCGTCTGTGTGATTAGCATTTTAATTTCCCTTAGTTTGCTCTAAATTTAAGCGTTTATTTCACGTTAGTTTTTAGCAAGCCGGTAGAGCGCCTTGCTCGCAGAATATCTACTACGGAAATATACGGGGTCTGCTCTTGCCATGAAAATCCCTTTCGGTCGATACGAACTAGTTCGTACTTATCCACCAGAAAGTTGACTGCATCGGCCAGGGTGATCCTTGCATCAATATGTTCCTTAATAACAGTTTCATCACTGAACGGCGTGTCGCTCAGTGTCAGGCCATAGTGCTGTTCCAGCAGACGTGTCAGTAACATTTGCCAGACAGCCACGGGCGACAGACAGGGCTTCGATGCCTGCGAAATTTTAGCAGATAGAGTTTTCATGCTTGCTCTCGTGAAATTAGTTAGCTTTGAGTGGGATAAACTGCGATGTATACGTAGCCGCAACTGCCAAGGGTGTCGGCTTCGCAGATAAAACCGTTGTGGTAAAGGGTGACGCAGTGGGCATGGCGAGGATTCATTTCACCAGTGGTCAGCATCGATTCCATCTGACTGATAAAATGCGGAAATGCCGCATCCAGCTTAAGACATTCGGCGTTACTAAACTTACCGGTGATACTGGCCCGGTCATCCAGATAGTGCAGCCGGTTGCCCTCCTGCACCAGACGTGCTCCCAGGCGCGGCGTGAAATCCCGCTGCAGGCCCCATCTAGTGTTGCTCATTTATAACCTCTTTATTGTCAGTTCAGGGTGATACTCATCAGACAGGTATAAGGTCCGTTGCGGTCCTGGCGGCGTTCGGCGTATATCGCCAGCACGCCGGGAATGTCAGGAACGGCCAGACCGGTGTAATGAAAGACACTACCGTGCCACTGGTATTTTCCAGTGCAGTAGCGAAATATTCGGGACTCGGGATGCTGGCGATATATCGTCATTTCCCGGCGTTTACTTATAATTTTCATGTAATACCTCACAGCAGACCGTGTTCTGCGAACGAATAGATTTGCCTGCCACCGACAATCAGATGGTCAGGGACGCGGATATCAACGAGCTGAAGTGCCTGCACCAAACGCTGCGTGATGGTCTTATCTGCCTGGCTGGGTGTGATGTCACCGGAGGGATGGTTGTGCGCAAATAACACTGCTGCCGCATTGAAGTACAGGGCGCGTTTGACCACCTCGCGGGGATGTACCTCGGTACTGCTAATAGAACCGGCAAACAGGGTTTCGTGGGAAATCAACTGGTTCTGCTGGTTCAGATACAGCACCATAAACTCTTCGCGCTCCAGTCCCGCCATTTTCAGTTTCAGCCAGTCACGGGCAGCCTGAGTAGAGGTGAATGCCACGCCTGTTTCGCGCAGGTGTCGATCAAGCAGTGTTAAGGCGCGTTTTATCGTGCGTTGTGCGGTTAGTGGAAGTATCGGACTTAGTGGGCTAAGTGACTGTTCCATCATGGGTATCCTTAATCAATAATGCGCAAAATGGCGCTGGATTCAGGGTGCTGCAGGGCGTAATCCCGCAGGCGGTAATAGTGCTCAGTCATGGCATCACATTCGGTGCGACAGGCGTGATGGCTGTATTCAATCAGACAGACAGCGATACCTGCGGCTTCCGCGCTCATTTGCGCACCATTGCCGTTCATGCCGTTGAACAGATGCCTTTTATCGTCAACGTCAGCATCAGGGGCCATAAACGCGCCGCCATTGCTGAGCGTGTAAAAGGACCAGATACCACTGTTGTACTCGTCACAGAAGCGGTCCATCCAGGCGAAAATGCGGGGTTCCAGCGTTATCCATTGTGGGATAGAGCCAAAGTACTGCGGCCAGAAGCAGATACTCTGTTCGTCGGGTATCTGCGTTACGGTCAGTTCAAATTCGGATTCGTTAGCAGCAGATGCGAGGTTGTTTTTTGTCGCTGTTGTCATGGGTATGTATCCGTCAATAAAAAAACGCCAGCGGCGATGGCTGGCGTATGCGGTAATAATGAGTGTTCGGGAAGATTAAATGTTGCTGGTAAATCATGCTGAGCCAGCAGATGGATACGTCCGTACAGATGCCTGGCTTGCGGGTATAGCGGTTAAGACCTTCACCGGCATCCGGTTCAAAGTTCCATGCCTGCCCTAGTCGTCTTCAATGTTAACGCCGGTGATACTGGCAGGAACCAATGGCCCTGCTGCGCAATCAGCCGATACCCACTACGGTAGGTCATAAAGCGATTAGTGAAACGACTTCAAACCTTCAGAATTATTCATTACTACCCCCCTGAAAAATAATAAAAAAGCGGCAGAATCGTGAGATTCTGCCGTTAGTTATGTATGTTCAGAGGAATGATATATATCTGAATATTTTTATAATGCTGATAGGCCGTTTTGTGCCAATAGCGGACGTTGTTAAGCTCATGCAGTATGGATTCACGAAGAATAGACGTTATATTTTGTCCTGATTGACACGGGATGAAAGTTCCTGATGGCTCTCTTTTCTCTCGCTGTAACGATCAGCAAGATAACCAGTTTGTCCCTTAAGCAGCAGTGTGATTTTAAACAGCTCCTCGGCTACATCGACGATGCGGTCATACCATGACGAAGGTTTCATTCGGCCGTTTTCGTCGAACTCTTGCCATGCCTTGGCTACGGAGGACTGATTGGGGATCGTAAACATCCGCATCCAGCGGCCCAGAATACGCATCTGGTTCACTGCATTGAAAGACTGGGAACCGCCGCAGACCTGCATTATCGCAAGTGTTTTGCCCTGAGAAGGACGAACCGCGCCTTCATTTAATGGTATCCAGTCGATCTGCGCCTTCATAACTGCGCTCATAGCCCCGTGCCGTTCCGGAGAACTCCATACCATCCCATCACACCATCTGACCAGACCGCGTAGCTCGGTGACTTTAGGATGCGTGTCCGGAGCATCATCCGGCAGGGGTAAACCGGAGGGGTTAAAGAGTTTTACCTCCGCACCCATTGCCGTCAGCAGGCGACCGGCTTCTTCCGCGGCAAAGCGGCTGTAGGAGCGCTCTCTTACTGAGCCATACAGGATCAGAATCCGTGGCGGCTCCTGCAGGTGCAGGCGTTCAGCGATGTGTTGATCAAAGCATTCGGTGTTCAGGGCAGGAAATTGTTCCATTTTTCTCCTCCGGAGAGAACAGATGATTTCAAAGTTAATACATATGATTTACCATATGTATATTCTAAAGGGAATGGAGTGATAAATGCTACAACCTGTTCAGCTTTTCAAAATCCTGTCGGATGAAACACGGCTCACCATCGTCATGCTTCTCCGGGAGTCCGGTGAACTGTGCGTCTGCGATATCTGCGCGGCCACCTCCGAATCGCAGCCCAAAATCTCGCGACATATGGCTATCCTGCGCGAGGCCGGGCTGGTACTTGACCGTCGTGAAGGCAAATGGATCCACTATCGTCTGTCACCCCACATACCGGCATGGGCAGCTGAGACAATCACTACGTCCTGGCAGTGTATGCGGGAGGATGTGCGCGAATGGCTGGATAAATCAGCCTGCACCTACTGCTGAGGCAGGAAAATACATATACATAACCATATATAATGGAGTCTGAGATGTTTTTGGCAGGGAGTATATTTTTACTGACGCTGGTACTGGTGATCTGGCAACCCAGAGGGCTGAGTATTGGCTGGAGCGCGAGTATCGGGGCTGTGCTGGCGCTGGGAACCGGTGTCATCCATATCGCTGATATTCCCGTTGTCTGGAATATCGTCTGGAACGCGACAGCAGCATTTATTGCAGTCATCATTATCAGCCTGCTGCTCGATGAGTCCGGCTTCTTTGAATGGGCTGCACTACACGTCTCCCGCTGGGGTAACGGACGTGGCCGCCTGCTGTTTACCTGGATAGTGTTGCTCGGTGCCGCTGTTGCTGCGTTGTTTGCCAATGACGGCGCCGCGCTGATCCTGACGCCGATTGTGATTGCGATGCTGCTTGCACTGGGGTTCAGCCAGGGCACGACTCTGGCCTTTGTCATGGCCGCAGGATTTATCGCAGATACGGCCAGCCTGCCGCTCATTGTTTCTAATCTGGTGAATATCGTCTCGGCGGACTTTTTCGGTCTGGGCTTTACGCAGTACGCCTCCGTCATGATCCCTGTGGATGTGGCAGCGATTGCGGCCACCTTGGTCATGTTGCATCTCTTCTTCCGCAGGGATATTCCGGCCACGTATGACGTTTCGCTGCTGAAGACGCCTGCCAGTGCGATCAAGGATCCGGCAACCTTCAGGGCGGGCTGGATTGTCCTGTTATTGCTGCTTGTCGGTTTCTTTGTTCTGGAGCCGCTGGGGATCCCGGTCAGTGCGATAGCGGCGGCTGGCGCAGCAGTGCTGTTTGTGGTGGCGAAAAGAGGCCATGCCATCAACACCGGGAAAGTCCTGCGTGGTGCGCCATGGCAGATCGTTATTTTCTCGCTGGGCATGTATCTCGTGGTCTATGGCCTGCGCAATGCAGGGCTCACGGAGTACCTGTCTGGCGTGTTGAATCTTCTGGCAGACAAAGGGTTATGGGCAGCGACGTTCGGCACCGGCTTCCTGACGGCATTTCTCTCATCGGTGATGAACAATATGCCGACGGTACTGATTGGCGCGCTCTCGATTGACGGGAGTACGGCGACCGGCGTCGTCAAAGAGGCAATGGTTTATGCCAATGTGATTGGCTGCGATTTAGGCCCGAAAATCACCCCGATTGGCAGTCTGGCAACACTGCTGTGGCTGCATGTGCTTGCCCGGAAAAATATAAAGATTACCTGGGGATATTACTTCCGTACCGGCATTGTCATGACTGTGCCGGTGCTGTTTGTCACCTTGGCCGCGCTGGCGTGGCGGCTCTCTGTCACTTTGTAATGAGATACTGATATGAGCAACATTACCATCTATCACAACCCGGCCTGTGGCACCTCACGCAACACGCTGGAGATGATCCGTAACAGCGGCAACGAACCGACGATAATTTATTATCTCGATACGCCCCCGACCCACGTTGAGTTGATTAAACTTATTTCAGATATGGGAATTACGGTACGTGCATTGCTGCGTAAGAATGTTGAGCCTTATGAACAACTGGGACTTGATGAAGAGAAATTTAGTGATGAGCAGTTGATTGATTTCATGCTTCAACATCCGATCCTGATTAATCGGCCGATTGTCGTTACGCCGCTTGGCACTCGTCTTTGCCGTCCTTCAGAAATAGTGCTGGATATTCTACCGGAAGGCCAGAAAGGAGTGTTTACCAAAGAGGATGGCGAGAAGGTCATTGACGAAACGGGGAAGCGGGTTAAGTAATCTGCCCACTTCAAAATATCGGACGCCTGTTTACGCTATGCGGGCGTCCGCTTTTCGCTCACAGCGGACCTTTAGGCCTGCAAGCCTGTCTGCTCCGTGCCAAAAGCGGACCTTGGCGCTAAACGTAGCACAAGGATATATGCCAGAGTGTTTAATCAATCTCTCAAACGCTTCTCGACCATGAAATCTATGAATGCACGAACTTTAGAAGGCATTCTTACTCGTGATGATACATAGAGATAGAATCCGGGGAATGATATAGACCAGTCCTCAAGTATTTGTTGTAACTGACCTTTGTTAATTTGCTCTGTTATCGCAAAATCCAAATGTTGAATGATGCCAGTCCCATTGACGGCCATACGAATCATGCTTTCATCGTCGTTGGTAACGTATCCACCTGAAACTTCAATTTCGAACTCTTCATTATTTTCTTTTTGTGAGAACTCCCATGATGGAAGCGCCCCACTACTTTTATGTCGTAATCGCAGACAATTGTAATAGCAAAGCTCTTGAGGCGTTTGTGGAATACCGTTCTTTTGTAAATAGTCTGGTGATGCCACTGTAACCAGTTTTATCCGTGGAGAGACAGGTACTGCCGTCATATGTTCTGCCAGACTCTGCCCCAGGCGGATGCCGATATCACATCCTTCAGCAATAATGTTAGACAATCCATCATCCATGATCAGTTCTATCTGTGTTTTCGGATAACGGTGCAGGAATTCACTGATATGTGGCTCAACAAGCATCCTTGCCGCAACACGAGAGGAGTTAATTTTTAGTAAACCCGTAGGTTCCAGCTGGGTATCACCGACATCTCTCAGAGCATCATCAATCTGCCCAAATGCGGATATCAACACATCGTAAAGACGCTGCCCTTCTTCTGTTAACGACATATTACGAGTGGTTCGATAAACAAGCTTGGTATTGAGTCGTTCCTCAAGCGCTTTTAAGTTCTGGGATAATGCTGCCCGTGTGATGCCCATCTCCGAGGCCGCTTTCGAGAAACTGCCTGAGCGCGCAATCAACGCAAACCATGCAAGAGAAGGCAGAATGGAAGGCTCTATTTTCATTTTTTGTAAACCTTGGCTTAACACTGTGGCAGATATTAGGTTATTGATGATAACCAATACAAGTTCTACTATTTACTCACTCCGCAGCGTAGCCATGAGTGCCACTCGGTGTAAACAGCATTACCCGTTAAACCTGTTGGGTTAAATCCCTGGAGCTTGCAATGAAGACTGTTTCGATTAAACACACATACTGGGATATAGCTGCTGACATCTATTTCCCTGCTGATTTCAATGAGACAAAAAAATATCCAGCAATCATCAGTGCTCATCCGATTGGAAGTTGTAAAGAACAAACGTCAGGTAGCGTATATGGCGAAGCGTTGGCAAAAGCTGGGTTTGTAGTGATTGCGTTTGATGCCAGTTTCCAGGGAAGTAGCGGTGGAGAACCACGTTATCTGGAAGATCCTTCTATGCGGGTTAAAGATTTCAGTATTGTGGTTGATTATCTGGTGACGCTGCCTTACGTCGATGAAGATCGTATCGGTGTGCTGGGTATTTGTGGCGGAGGTGGTTACGCCATTAATGCAGCAATGACTGAGCGTCGAATTAAGGCCATTGGTACCGTCACTGGCGCAAATTATGGTCGTCTTATGCGTGAAGGATTTACAGCCTTCGACCCGATTGGTGCGCTCGAAGCAATGGCACAGCAAAGAACCGCAGAGGCTCATGGAACTGAGCTTCGTGTGGATGATTTGTTGCCACCATCACCGGAGGCTGCTGTTGCAGCAGGATTGACAGAAACAGACTTGTTTGGTGCAACTGAATATTACCGTTCTCCGAGAGGCTATGCGCCAAATGGGGTTAACCGGGCGCTATTTTCTCATCAAACTGTCGCCGTGGGGTGGGATGCATTTCATCTGTCAGAAGTTCTCTTAACCCAGCCGCTGATGGTTGTAGTAGGAGACAAAGTTGGTGCATTTGGAGCGTATCGTGATGGCTGTGAAATTATTGGTCGGGCAGCTTCCAAAGATAAAGAACTTGTCGTCGTTGAAGGCTGGTCTCATTATGACCTCTACGACAAACCAGAACCTGTCAAACAGGCGCTCGATAAACTCATCCCTTTCTACAAAACCCATTTATAAGTGCTGACATGGGGGGGAATTACCCCCCATTTACAATTTGATGACTATCCTGGACATAAAAATGACAAATGTGCTTGTTTTAGGCGCCAATGGGCAAATTGCCCGTTGGGTGATAGATATGCTATCCACTCAAACTGATATTAAAATGACATTGTTGTATCGCAACCCAATAAAAATAAAAGGGAATGAACCTCTAAATTCCGAAATTATCATTGGTGATGCGTCAGACCAGAGGCTCATGGACCAACTTGTAGCAGGGAAAGATATTGTTTATGCAAACCTTGCTGGAAATGTGGACGAACAGATGGAAGTCATTACTTCAGCAATGAAAAAAAATAACGTAACCAGAGTGATCAGTATTAATACCCTTGGAATTTACGATGAAGTGCCAGGCGCTTTCGGTGAGTGGAACAATAAAACCATTGGAGAGTATTTCCCTCGCTACAGGAAAGCTGCTGACATTCTGGAAGCATCAAACCTCGACTATACCATCATCAGAGCCGCCTGGCTGACAGATGAGAATGAAGTTGATTATGAGGTCACACAAAAAGATGAACAATTTAAAGGAACAGAAGTTTCCAGAAAGAGCGTAGCTGATCAGGTTGTCCAAATCATAAACACCCCATCGCAAATGGTTAATAAAAATATTGGTTTGAACAAACCAGGCACTAATGGAAGTAAACCTAAATTTATGTAATCCGTATTTAAATAGTTAACTTCCATAACGAGCATCTTCTGACAAATAAAACCCAACCGGAATAACATCATGAAAAACAAATTTACATCATTATTCGCCCCTTATTCCTTGGGCGAAAACATAGAATTACGTAACCGTATTATAATGGCCCCTATGACCACATGGTCAGCAAATCCTGACGGGACGATATCTGATCAAGAGCTGGCATTTTATGAACGACGCTCGCGGGATGTTGGACTGGTAATTACCGGGTGTACCTACGTTACGCCAAGTGGTATCGGATTTACCGATGAGTTTGCAGCGTATGACGATCGATTCATAAACAGTCTTGAAAAATTGGCTACTGCGGCAAAGAGTGGCGGTGCACCGGCCATTCTTCAGATTTTTCATGCTGGCAACAAGGCGCTTCCTGAACTTGTACCAAATAGTGATGTTTTAAGCGCCAGTGCATCAAACGACCACGCTAGTGATTTCAATAGTGGTAAAACCCTGAGCAGGGGAATGACGGAGAACGAAATCCAGGCAACGATTCAGGCATTTGGTGATGTGACTAAAAGAGCGATTAAAGCCGGTTTCGATGGTGTGGAGCTTCATGGCGCGCATGGTTTTCTCCTGCAAAATTTCTTCTCCCCCCTATTTAATCATCGCTCCGACAGATGGGGAGGCGAGCTTGAGAATCGTATGCGTTTCCCACTAGCCGTATTGCAGGAAGTTAAAAACGCAGTTTACGAATGTGCGACAAAGCCTTTTGTCATTGGCTACAGAATTTCCCCTGAAGAGTCTGCCGAGGGGGGATTGCGGTTAGGGGACACTTATAAGCTACTGGATCGTTTGATCTCATCCGGTGTCTCCTATATACACGCCTCTCTGATGAGTATTAACGAGAGCTATCCCGTTGAGAATTCAAAAGGGCTGCGAACTATCGAATTGCTATTAAACCATATTGCCGGGAGGGTTCCGGTGATTGCTGCGGGTAAAGTGCGCACCCCTGAACAGGCGCTGGAAGCGCTTTCCTTAGGACTTCCTCTTGTCGCAGTAGGAAAAGGGTTAGTTATTAACCCTGAGTGGGTTTCTTTGGCTAAATTAGGTCGAAGTGATGAAATTCAGACAGTACTTGATCCCAAATTCGTGCCAGAGCTATCTATTCCAGACAAACTTTGGGGCGTTATCAAGGCATCAAAAGGAACAGGGTGGTTTCCTGTAAGAGATATCAGTTAAATTCATTGTGGTTGTATGTTGTGGAATAGATCATACTCTGTTCCACAGCCTTAAGTCCGCACCTCGCTCATAAG
Source organism: Klebsiella sp. KE9456 (assembly GCF_043832615.1). Taxonomy (NCBI): domain Bacteria; kingdom Pseudomonadati; phylum Pseudomonadota; class Gammaproteobacteria; order Enterobacterales; family Enterobacteriaceae; genus Klebsiella; species Klebsiella sp. KE9456. Next base: position 57,716 of record NZ_JBDYQK010000024.1, on the reverse strand, counting down.
GGACAACCATACTCAAATCTCCCACATTGCAGGAGATTTGAGTATGAACACGTCACCGTGGAACAAAGACCGTATCATCGGCCAAAAAAGACCACTTCAGATATCTCATATCTCGGGGATCCGAATCCGGCTTGAACTGGAAGGTAAAATGCGCGATTTAGCTCTGTTCAATATGGCTCTGGACAGTAAGCTACGAGGCTGTGATCTGGTCAACCTCAAAGTATCTGATGTTGCATATGGTAGCTCTGTTTCAAGCAGAGCTACGGTGTTGCAACAGAAAACCGGTAGCCCTGTGCAGTTTGAGATAACCAAAGGGACAAGAGAAGCTGTTGCTGCATTGATAAAGCTTGGCAATTTGCATAGTAAAGACTTCTTGTTTCGGTCTCGAGTCGGAACTAACCAGCCCATATCTACCCGGCAATACAACCGAATTTTTCATGGGTGGATAGAAAAGCTTGGTCTCGAAGATTCGCTTTACAGCACACATTCCATGAGAAGAACAAAACCTTACCTAATCTACAAGAAAACCAAGAATCTCCGGGTGATCCAACTTCTGTTGGGCCATAAGAAACTGGAAAGCACAGTCCGTTATCTGGGCATTGAAGTCGATGATGCATTAGAGATCTCTGAATCGATCGAAGTATAAGGTTGTCAGGGCTGCATCAGCAGCCCTGTGCCAGAAGCGGACGTTGTACAGAACACGCGAGTTTCCCCTGAATGCCTGAACTCATCATCGAAAAGATATCTAAACAGATCCATTATACTTAAGCACATCAATTAACAGAGAAAATGCCGAACCCGCATGGCGGCGGTGTGGGTAGTACAGATGATACCCTGGTAAGTCGGGTGTAAATTTCTCCAGAACGCGGGTCAGTTTTTTTTCTTCAATAGCCTGCTGAACCTGGTCATAAGGCAGATACGTGAGGCCGTGCCCGTCAATCGCTGCATCGAGGATCAGGTCTATCGTATTCAATAGCAGTTGTCCTTCCATGCGAACCCTGACTTCGCGCCCTCCACGCACTAATCTCCAGCGATTCGCGGTACCCGATGAAGGAAGGTACAGATTAATAGCCTGATGATCGACCAGGTGCGCCACAGACACTGGAATACCTTTTCGCGAGAGATATTCTGGCGCACCAACAATTGCCATCGGGATATCGGGCCCGATTCGAACAGCAATCATATCCTTATCCATCTCTCCCCCCAGGCGAACCCCGGCATCAAAACGCTCTGAGACGACATCAGTCAGGCCGTAATCGATGAGCAGCTGCACATTAATGTCAGGGTGAGATTTCAACAGCGTGCGCATGGCGGGCAACAATATGGTCTTTGCGGCATGTTCCACTGTGGTAATGCGTATTGTGCCTGAGGGGCGGTCACGCAGATCGCCTAATGAGGCCAGGGTCGAGTCTATGTCGTGCAGCATTGGACCAAGAACAGACAAGAGGTGTTCACCCGCCTCTGTGGGAACAACACTGCGTGTAGTACGCGTCAGAAGCCGCAGGCTCAGGCGGTCTTCTGTTCGGCGCACTATCTGGCTTAGCGCTGACTGGGCCATGCCCAGACGGGCGGCAGCCCGGGTGAAACTACGCTCTTCGGCGACGGCCACAAATGCCATCAGATCGGCTATCTCATCGCGTTTCATCTCTGTGTTTTCATCCGGCAATTAATCATTTAAATGATAAGTCCAATCATTATTTTGGGTCTAATCATCTTAATGATCAATGGCTATAGTTATCCCATCAAACATGACAGATAGCCGACAGCCCAATGAGGAACCGGATGATGAACCAGAAAATCAGCTTCACCAACAGCAATATCCCGACAATTTCTTTGTCCGCTGTACTTTATTTTCCACCCGCATTTGATGAAAGCCGCAAGTACCCGGCCATTGTGGTTTCTCATCCGGGGGGCGGCGTTAAGGAACAAACTGCCGGAACCTATGCCGAAAAGCTGGCAGAAAGAGGGTTTGTGACGGTGGCTTACGATGCGTCTTATCAGGGCGAAAGCGGTGGAGAACCTCGCCAGCTGGAAAACCCGTATATCCGTACCGAAGATGTCAGCGCAGTGATTGATTACCTGACCACGCTTCCTTATGTCGACACCGCGCGAATTGGCGCGATGGGAATATGCGCCGGTGCGGGCTACACCGCCAATGCCGCGATTCAGGATCGCCGTATCAAGGCCATCGGAACCGTCAGCGCCGTCAATATCGGCTCGATGTTCCGCAACGGCTGGGAAAACAATGTGAAATCCATTGATGCGCTGCCGTACGTTGAAGCGGGTTCAAATGCCCGTAGTACCGATATTAGCAGCGGTGAGTATGCCACCATGCCGCTGGCGCCCATGAAAGAGTCTGATGCACCAAATGAAGAATTGCGCCAGGCCTGGGAGTACTACCACACGCCACGGGCACAGTACCCGACGGCCCCTGGATACGCCACGCTGCGCAGCCTCAACCAGATCATTACCTACGACGCGTACCATATGGCGGAGATTTACCTGACCCAGCCGCTGCAAATTGTGGCGGGTAGCGTAGCGGGAAGTAAATGGATGAGTGACGACCTGTACGATCGCGCCTCAGGCCAGGACAAGCGGTACCACATTGTCGAAGGCGCCAACCACATGGACTTGTATGACGGTAAAGCCTACGTTGCGGAAGCCGTTTCCGTATTAGCCCCGTTCTTTGAGGAGACGCTGTAATGAAAGATGTTCAAATCCAGAACGCCGATATGGCCTGGCACATTGCGGCCAGCATTCATTTTCCACCGGCGTTCGATGAGTCAAAACAGTATCCGACAATTATCAGCGTCCACCCTTTTGGCAGCTGTAAGGAACAGACGTCCGGCAATGTCTACGGAAAAGTGCTGGCTGAAGCAGGCTATGTCGCGATCGCCTATGACGCCAGTTTCCAGGGGGGATCCGGCGGCTCTCCACGCTGGGTGGAGGATCCGAATCAGCGCGTGGAAGATATCAGTCGCGTTATTGATTACGCCGTAACGCTGCCTTACGTCGATGCTGAACGGATTGGCGTGCTGGGTATTTGCGGCGGCGGTGGCTATGCCATTAATGCCACACTGACGGAGAAGCGTATTAAAGCCGTGGTGAGCATCACCGGCGTAAACATCGGCCGTCTTTTTCGCGAAGGTTTCAGCAATTACGACCCTATTGGCGCGCTGAATGCGATGGCGGCACAGCGTACAAATGAAGCCCGAGGAGGGGAAATTCAGGTTAATGAACTGCTCCCCGCCAGCCCGGAAATAGCAATGGCCAGTGGACTGACTGAGCGTGACGTGTTTGAGGCAACAGACTACTACAAAACGCCGCGCGGCCAGCAGCCAGGTGGGGCAACGCGAATGGTGTTCTCACATGCGCAGAAAACGCTGGCCTGGGATGCCTTCGCTTTTGCGGAAGTGTTGCTGACTCAACCCGTGATGGTGGTGGTCGGTGAAAAAGTGGGCGCTTTCGGGGCTTACCGTGATGGTCTGGAAATCTATGGACGGGCTGCCGTTTCCCGTGACCGCCAGTTAGTCTCATTAGCCGATTTTTCGCATTACGAACTGTATGACAAACCGGAAGCGGTTCGTGAAGCGATGTCAAAAGTGCTTCCGTTCTTTGCCGCACACCTGGAGTAATGCCCCGTGAAAAACATCATTCAAAAAGTCCTGGTACTTGGCGCCAGCGGGCAGATTGCCCGCCATGTTATCGACCAATTAGCGGATAAACCGGGCGTCACACAGACATTATTTGCCCGTCATCCGGTCAAAATCCACACACCACACCCGCTCAATAGCCGGATTATCATGGGCGATGTGTTAAACCATACAGCGCTGGAACAGGCCATGGTGGGTCAGGATGTGGTGTACGCCAACCTGACCGGGGAAGATTTGGATCTTCAGGCGAAGGCGGTGATTGCGGCGATGAAAGCCGCTGGCGTAAGACGCCTGATTTTCGTCCTTTCTCTCGGTATTTATGATGAAGTCCCGGGGAAATTCGGCGAGTGGAATAACGCCACTATCGGCGAACCGCTCAGGCCATTCCGCCGTGCGGCTGACGCGATTGAAGCCTCCGGGCTGGATTACACCATCCTGCGTCCGGCCTGGCTGACGGATGAAGATACGGTTGATTATGAGCTCACTACCCGCAATGAGCCGTTCAAAGGCACGGTGGTATCCCGCAAAAGCGTTGCCGCATTAATCAGCGATATGATTGATAAACCTGAACAACATATTGGTGAAAATATCGGTGTTAACCAGCCCGGGACCGATGGCGACAAGCCGTACTTTATGTAAATCAATTATGCCATTTTACCCGTACAGCTTGTATTGCAGTACGGGTTCTTAAACTTATCAAGGTGAGCTGAGATGAATCGTATTTGGTTTGTAACCGGGGCTGCCCGCGGTATGGGGGCCAGTATAGTGAATGCCGCTTTGCAGCAGGGAGATCGTGTGGTGGCAACGGGACGTAATATGGACAAATTACGCCAAATATTCAGCACGGTAGCGGCGGAGAATATTGCGCTGCTGGAGCTTGATGTTCGCGATGAGCACCAGGCTAAGGTTGCCGTTGATGCCGCTATTCGCCGTTTCGGGCGTATTGATGTTCTGGTTAACAACGCAGGATTCTGCCTGCTGGGTCGCTTTGAAGAGGCAACCGCTGAACAAATTGAGCTGCAGTTTACCACCAACGTGTTCGGCACGGCCAATGTGCTACGCGCTGTGTTACCAGTCATGCGCCAGCAGCGTAGCGGACGCATTATTAATACGTCCTCGATCGCGGGTGTCAAAGCGGTCGCAAACGCCACATTTTACTCAGCTTCGAAATTTGCCGTTGCAGGTATGACCCTGGCACTTGCCGATGAAGTTGCGCCGCTTGGTATTCATGTCACCGCAATTGAGCCCGGTTTTTTCCGCACCGAGTTTCTCAGTAATAGTTCGGCCCACTATGGCGAAAAAAAGATTGAGGACTATGCCGATTATGGCGATGCGCGTGAGCTGCTGGCATCCGCAGATGGTCAACAGCAAGGGGACCCGGCCAAACTCGCACAGGTGGTTTGTCAGGTGGTTGAAATGGAGAACCCACCCCGACAGCTGCTAATAGGAAATGACGCTATCAGTTTTGTAATGCCTTCGCTGGAAGCCCGTATTAAAGAGATACGCGAATTTGCGGTGCTGAGTAATACCACTGATTTTGATTAATGGGTGTAAGCACCCGATGCTTTAAATATCGAGAGTACAATGACTGACTTATTAACCCAGGCCTTCACATTTAAAAATGGCCTCAGGATGCGTAACCGCGTCGTTATGGCACCGATGACCACATGGTCCGCTAATGACGATGAAACGATTTCAGATGAAGAAGTAAACTATTATCGGGCGCGCGCTACCGGTGTGGGATTAGTGATAACGGGATGCGCTCAGGTTCAGAGAAACGGTGTGGGTTTCACCAATGAATTCGCAGCCTACGATGATCGTTTTATCCCGAGTCTGAGGAAACTGGCTGATGCAGCAAAAAACGGGGGGGCGCTGGCAATCCTGCAACTGTTTCATGCCGGTAATAAAGCGGTTCCCGAACTCATCCCTGGTGGAGAGATCGTCAGCGCCAGCGCCCTGGCCGCTCCGGCTGGCCCTTTTAATCGTGGCGAACAAGCCAGCCGGGCTTTGGGTCATGACGAAATTTCTGGTGTCATTCATGACTTCGGCGAAGCCACTCGCCGCGCAATTGAGGCCGGTTTTGATGGTGTTGAATTGCACGGTGCGCATGGTTTTCTTATCCAGAATTTCTTCTCCCCCTGGTTTAACCAGCGTACTGACGAATGGGGTGGTTCATTAGCAAACCGGATGCGTTTTCCGCTGGAGGTCGTTAGGGAAGTCCGGCGGGTTATTGAAACTCATGCCGGGAAACCCTTTTTATTGGGTTACCGGTTATCGCCGGAAGAGTCAGGAGACGGAGGATTACGGATTAATGACTCCCAGGCTCTGGCTGGTCAGTTAGAGAAAGAGACTCTCATTGACTATCTCCATATCTCACTCCACGACGTACTGACCGATCGGCCGCAGGGCAGTGAGGGTAAGGATACGATCCTGGCGCGGTTTGTAGAGCAGTTTAATGGGCGTTTGCCTTTGCTGGCAGCGGGAAAAATTACTTCGTCACAAGCGGCTCAACAATCTCTGGACGCCGGACTGTCACTGGTTGCCTTAGGCCGGACGATTGTCATGAATCCCAACTGGATGGAACTGGTGATGGCAGGTCATGAGGATAAGGTAAAAAATAAGCTTATCCTGTCTCAACGCTCAGACGAACTGGCAATCCCTGAAAAACTGTGGCATGTGATTCAGAAGACTCCCGGATGGTTCCCGACATAAACAAGACCTGAGTAACCAGACATCAGTACAGGTAATTCTGGAATATACCGTTTTGCCTGTAACTATCTGGAAGATGGAGCATCAATTTGTAGCTTTCTATCCGTACAGAGCGAAAAGGTCCGCTTCTCGCTCACAGCGGACCTTCAATCCAGTAAGTATGTCCGCTTCGTGCTGTGAGTCCAGCGATTATTGCAAGAATCGAAATACGCTAACCAACTGGGATCGGGGTACGTCGGCAATCGAAGCTGCAGGCAGGTAGCTCCTGCAGCCAGTATTGTTAACATTTTAACAGCAGCACTCTGCTTCTTTTTCACTACATTCTTCACAAATTCTGCAAGAGCAGAAGTCCTCAAGGTTATTGCACTGGCTACATTTTTTGCAGGTACAGTCCGACTCTTTCTCGTCACAGTTCTCACAAGTTCCACAAGTACATGCACTCATCATGTGTGCACACTTATCACAAATTTTACCCATAGCTTCTCTCAACCGTTAAATAAACAATCTCAACATAACACGTGATTATTTTATCATTTCTATATGGTCAACTAAAACTGGCCATTGCGCTTATTATTCGGAAGTGCTGGACTAATTGGTGGAAATAAAAAGGAAAAAAATAAGCCCTGGCTGCCTCTGGCAGCCAGGTATGTTGTTATGGATGGAAAGCACAACAGTCACTCGTTCGTGCAGTCTGCTAATGTTGGCAGTGCCTTCGTAGCGTTTGTCAGGTCAACGCTGAAGGTCCCTGCTTTGCGGTCATTGACGTAGACTTCGAACTGCTTGGCCTTGCGGATATCCATGATGAAACTAAACCAGGCATTATCCCCGTTACGCCAGCCAAGGGTTGAGGGAATGGCATATTGCTTATGGTCCATCACCACTGTGATGTCGGTACTGTCATCATGCGAGCTGATCGTTTTATCCCCTGCGAGGGTCAGAAAAACCGAGTGCTGGTAAATACCGTTCTGGTCCGGATTTTCCGTACAGTTGATGGTAAAAATTTTCCCACTTGCATCCGTCACGCTGTATTCCGCATTGCCCTGACCATAACCCTGCTGCCATAGTCCGGGAACCGCTGAGGCATTAAAGCTGGTAAGCAGCACGCCTGAGAGCACATACCGGCTTAGTGAACGTACTTTCATTTCCGTCTCCTTTGTCTTTGTATTTATTCCCGGTTATCAGGATTTGAGGGGATCAGCAGCCGTCCCATCAGTTTGCCGTCATGGGAATATTCAAGGAAACGCTCCCGGGTGCGCGGGTCAGTTTTCTCGTGGTATTGCAGGCTGATGTTGTCGGCAATACACAGCGCATTCATCAGCGGCTGGACGGTTTTCTCCTCCATATCCACCAGATAGTAGTAACTGCCACCCTCGCAACCATCGGGCGACTGGCGGGTGCGTAAGACCTGCAGAGTGGGGCCAGAAAGAGCAATCTGCGACCATTCTTCCCTGACATCATCCTGACGGCTGACCACATCGCTGAAGCGCGGAGGCGTGAGGTCCTTAAATTTACTGATAGCTTTGAGGTCATCACTCCTGTCATCGCAGGCGCTCAGAAACAGAGAGGTGGCAACCAGCGCCAGCAGAGGTAGTGTTTTACGTTTCATTATTTTTTCCCTGAAATCAGACGAACCACTTTGGCAAAGACATAAATTCCCACAAAAATACCCACCGGCACGCCGACGAACGGCGTCAGCGCGACACTGGCAGCACCGGCTGCGCCACCTCCCGTCAGTAGTGCGGCAACGGTTGCAAGTGTCAGGGCCGTGAGGCTGTCGGACACTCCGGTTTTGTTCAGAATGATGACGATGATAACAATGGCGATAATGGCAATAACGGGCATTGGGCTCCTCCCTGTTGCCGGGTTGATAACAACGCCTGCGCTATTCCGGTGGGCTGTCAGCCGGAACAAACGTAAGCAGTGAATGCTGGATAAAGCGAAAATGGGGTAAGGCCTGAATGAAGACCGGGTCTTCAACCAGGCGACACAGACTGTCATTGCGGCGAAAAGTCTCCTGCAAAGGCTGAATCAGATGGATTTCATCAAGTGTGAATACGGCGATATGCCCTTCGTGTTCAGCCACCAGATACCAGGTCTGCTGGTGGATGAGTAACCGGCAGGGAGCCAGGCGCTCACAGCGTCGCCCCTCCGCAATCAGCGTCACCCGCCTGCGCCCGGTAATGGCCTGAATCAGTCTCCAGAAAGACAATGCTACTGAAGGCGAAGGAACCGGATTGGCTGGTGCTATCACGCAGGGAGACTCATCGCACATCAGCAGTGCATTCACCAGACGGCGGTCAAGGCCGGGAAAAAGCCCAGCCAGCCCGCTGCGGTGGGCAAAGATAAGCACGTCGGGCACCATCTGCATCTCACTGCCAGCAGTGCGTAAGCGGCAGTATCCGGACTGATACTCCAGGTCCAGATACATCAGTCGTTCACGAAAATCTCGCCGCAGCGTGCGCACTGACACGCCAAACTCAGCCGCCAGTTTGCGCACGCTCAACGTTTCACCCGCAACCAGACGGCTGATTATCAGTGACAGCCTGACAGCCAGCCGGTCATGGCGGCGTTCTGCCTGTGTCATGAGAGGTTCTCCAGGAAAGTTAACTGACTGAAAATGATGTGATTACTTTAAAGAGGGGGGCGGACAGGGTATGGACAACGCAGAAACTATTTTTTATTTCTGCAAAAGCCAGATGTAACGGGGGTTAAAAGCTATAACCGGGGGATTGAGGCACACGAGCACATAGCGATGCGGACAGGTGGTGTCCGATATTAACAACGTGGCAACATGAAACGTCTACTGCAGTTGCGTGAGCAGTGTTTCTGCCATCACCCACAGCGCACGGTTAAGCTTCACGTCCCCGTCAATGCCACGTACGGCACGGGTATGCATTCGTCCGCCTTTAGCATTACGCCCGCTGAGTCCGCCCTTAATCAGGTTTTCCTGAATCCGCTGATAGGTGGTCCAAAGGTCATTGCTCTCATCCTGCCAGCGGCGCGGGGAGAGTATCTGTGATTCAGTAACCGGCTGGTGATCCTCACCAAAGCGATACGTTAGCGCAGCTTTTGCCAGTGCCTGCTGCGCAGGTGGAGGCAACAGCAATGACTGCATGGCATCCCGCTTTTCTTCCACACGGTCAAAAATCCCCAGCACTTCATACGCCCCCTCAATAACCTGACTCACCACGTCCCCCTTGTGTGGCACCCGTACCTCGCCAAACGACTCACCACAGACGAGGCCGTTCTGACACACAGCCCTGAACAAGCCCGGTAACATCTGGTACGAGCTGGTGCCATCATGGGAGTTGAGCAGGATAATTTCCGGCACCTGCTTACCGGTAATCTGCCCCTCCCTACGCAGACGCAGCATATGCTTCGTATGTTCACGACGGCCAGGATCACGTACCCGGGTCTGACAGGCAAAGAATGGCTGGAAGCCTTCGCGCTGCAGGCTGTCCAGTAGGGATATGGTGGGTATATAGGTATAACGCTCACTACGGGACTCGTGTTTGTCCTCGCTGAACACACTGGGCACCACGCGAAACAGCTCCTCACGGGTTAACGGGCGGTCGCGACGGATAAGATTTGCTGCGCCAAAGCGCGAAGCCAGACGGGTCATAAGCAGACTCCTCATAACGGGAAAACAAATAAAAGGGATCCCCGTCGCATCGGCGACAGGATCAGGGAAATAACAGGGATGGGTTAAATACTTAGAAGAAGAAATCCCAGACGGCGCGGGCCACTGACACCACGGTGGTGCGCACGGCCTGAATGACGGCTCGCACCGGGGCGGGTATCAGGGGAAAGGCACTGATGCTATCGATTACAGCACCGACGGTTGCACCAAAATCGCTACGAGCCTGCTCCCGGACTACCGTCGTGCGAAAGGAAGACTGGAGTTGCGACACCACCGGGCTGGTGGCCTCACGTGGCAGGCACTTAATCATTCGCTCGGCCATAACCCGCAGTCCCCACTGAAGACGGACCGACACGGCACACACCGGATGTACGGGCTGGAACAGCTCATGCAGCAGACAGATTTTACGGCTGATATTCTGCTTCTGCGCCGTGGACAAAGGTCCCCCACCGCTGGTGGGTTCGGCCTTATCCGACTGACTGATAACAAACAGCACCTTATGCCGGTATTCCTCTCCAATCACCTGATGATAAAAATGTTCATCCACCGCCAGCGCCCGGTCATCGGCTTTAATCAGCCACAGCACCAGGTCGAGGCGAGGAAGCTGTTCGCGGTACAGCGCAGCATACTCGGTATCGCGAGCGCCACTTTCTCCTACGCCGGGCAAATCCACCAGCGTCATAAAGCGCTCGCCCACCTGCAGACGAAATCGTAAAGGTTCACGGGTGCAGGCCGCGACATCGCTGACCGGCGATACTTCGCCGACAAACAGAGCATTGCAAAGGCTACTCTTTCCCGCCCCGGTTTTCCCCATAATGCCGATCACTGGCTCGTAATGAGTTAACTGATTTATCTGCTGCAATATACGTTCAGATACCCACTGAGGTAGATTGGAAAGTATGTTCTGCAGCGGCTGAAGATCTTCAGATTTTCTCATGGCTACTCCTCTGAAAAATATAATAAAAAACGGCAGAACCGCTAGACTCTGCCGTTAATTGGATATGCTCAGTTGAATGATATATATCTGAAGTTTTTTACAATGCTGACCCAATCACTAATCTTTAGCCATAGAAACTTTTATTATGCAACACTGCTGTACTAATCAATGAGGAGCAAGTAACCTCCCCTAACGAAGGATTCATCATTATATATCTCTTAATTTTTGGCAAGTTAAGTGAAATCACTCAACACCTGACTTCTTTGTTCCAGAAATGAGCATTTATAACATGTTACTATTTTAAGAAATGAGCCATAAATTATTAATAAAACATGGATAATCACTTAAACTTGTTACCCGCTACAAATGGAGTAACATAACTAAAATACTCAGATTGAGCAGTTCGATTGATATTCCAACGTCTGGCGTTAGCAGGACGTTCTCGCTGATCGGCATGTGTGAGAATCAACCGTCTTTTCGCTCGTGAAACACCGACGAAAAAAGCGCAACGATTCTCATCCTGATCGCCAAAGAAAATCTCGTTTTCTACTGCCATGATAATGACAGAGTCGAATTCCAACCCTTTACTTTTATGAATGGTCAGAATGCGTACAGCCTGATCATCCGCAAAACGTCCCAACGCTTTTGGCAAATCTGGTTCTGATTTATGCAATTCTTTAATCCGGGCAAAAGTTTCACGGATAACATCATTTAAACGCGAACGAGTTTCATAGTCAGGTGATAAAGCAACCAAAATTTTGGAGCCGATATACTTCAGAAACTCTATTGCTAATTGTACCCAATCCGAAAAAGGTGAGTCTGTATGCCTAGCATCAGATATTTTTTTACGTTGTTTTTTAATTAATTGATCAAGATCCTTTCTCGCACTTGACTGTATTTCTTCATCGGCAAAAGGAATCAATTGATTCATCAATCTAATCCAAGCCTTAGGTTCACGCTTACCGTAGAGACATGATAAATAATCTACGATCAAACGTGCTGCAGGTTCTATAGTGATATCCTGCAATTGTTGTTCGTTACGATATGGAATACCGCGTGCTTCCAACTCGGTCATAAGGAGGTCAGCATAAAGTTCCAACTGTTTAGAAACCAAGACTGCAATTTCTGCAGGTGGTAATTGTTCTGTATTTATCCAACCATTTATTAGATCAGCCAAATAGACGGCTTCTTTACAACTGTCTTCAAAACGCCAGGTATAAACCTCACCTCCATCGCCACCCAATTGTTCATCTGGCATGACAGAGTCAGGATCAAGCGTACGAATAATTTCGTTCTGAACCCGCAGCAATTGTGGTTTAGAACGGAAATTGCGATACATGTTAAGTGGTACGGCATTAAAATCATTGGCAAAGGTTTGGAAAATACCGTCCAGCGCTCCAGCCCAAGCCATAATTTTTTGTTTAGTATCACCTACTGCCGTAAGGCGAAGACTAGTCCCTTGGAAAGCAAGCTTAACTAAGTCATATTGTAAATTCGTGCAATCCTGGAACTCATCCAAGAAAATATCGCTGTAAGTTTGCCGAATTGCATGACGGGCAATTTTTGAGGTTTTCAATATCTGGATTGCCAAAGGGACCAGATCGCCGAATTCAATTTGAGTACGAGAGGGGCCATTTTTCTTGTCTACAATTGTATAACCCGCATCCAGGGCATCTTTCCCCGAGAGCACCGGCCTGAAACGATCGATGATACGTTTGGCAAATGCATGGAAGGTATAGCTATCAAAACGCGAGGCAAGATCGGTCCCGCACCGCCGTTCGACACGCTCTTTTAGGTTTCGGCTGGCATCAACCTTGAAGGAGATCGCTAGAATCCGCTTAGGGTACCGACATGTTCCTGTACGCAAAAGGAAGTCTGCTCGTTGCGCAAGCATTTCCGTTTTACCCGCACCTGGTCCGGCGGTGAGTGCCAAGCAGCGTTTACGCGCTTTTGCTGCTCGTTTTGCATTTGGTTCTAAAGTCAGTCCATCGGCAGGTTGCCATGCTTCAGCAGCAATCATTCTGGCAGCTCTTCGAGTTTGGCAATAATTGCATCTGCCAGCCTGTTTAGCGACTCAGGCATGTTGTCAAGTAATTCAGTATCCCTTAGCTGAGTTAACGCCTCAATGTGTGCTGCTGGTTTGCTGCCAAGCTTAAAGCGCTGATGATAGGTGCTGAACAACATTAATTCGTCTTCACTGTATTGAGATGAATCGTGATGGCTTTTCCCGAGGACAGCCTTGATAGTTGACTCATCAGGTTTTTCTTTATCAACATCATAAGCTTCGGGATAAGCCAGTAACATTGAAAAGTCCAAATCCATTGGGGAAGAAAAAAAAACGCCACGTTCTTCGAGAAGTTCGAAATAATTATCAAAGTCCCGAACTTTTTGAGCTTTATCTTTCCAACTTGGAATTCCGTGATCTTTGGGGAGTTTCTTATACGGCTCATATGCAGAAAACTGATCATTAACATACTTGATTCGTCCCCATCCTGCCGCATAGCGAGCTACATCAAGATCAAGCAATGTCAGATAGGGAATCTGCAACGCTGAAAGCAACCGCCAAAAATGATTGACATGCCTACCGCCTAACGGCGCAATCGTGATTGCTGACTCATCAACTGACGCGCCTTTGGCCTGAAGTAGACGTGGCAACACAATCTCTTCACTATCACCTTCACCTAGCACGACGAGACGTGAGAAATAAATCTCAGGAAATGCTTGGACGGCTTCACGGACAAACTTGTGTGCATCATCAGCTTTCTCTGGCAATTTGATACAGGTGACCCGTGTTTTTCGAGCCTCAGTTAACCGTAGATAACGTATTAACTCAGGAGCAACGCGACGTAACATTGTAGGGGCATGAGTAGCAATGAGAGCTTGTGCATCCACATTTTTCGTCATGGTATACAAAGCACTGACGATACGTCCCAGGTAATGTGGAGAAAGACTATTTTCTGGCTCCTCCAAGGCGACCAGCGTAAAGACCGGTGGACGTAACTTATCGGGATCAAAAGATACATCTTCCTCGGCGAGCACAGCTCTCCCAATCGCTTGAGATGATAATACTAGGGAAAGATAAAGCATTGACTTTTGGCCATCACTCAACCGCGAGAAATCGACAAGTGAACCGTCGTGCCCGGGGGTAAAAGAAACCGACAAATGTCGCAACAGTGCTTCAATCTCCGAAGCCACAAATGTGATTTTTGGATCAGCGAAAAATTTGCCCTTGTGTAGAGTGGCCCAGGTTGTTTTCAAACTCTTACTAAATGCTTTCACTGAAGGGTTGGCTGCAAGGCTGTCGCTTATTTGATCGGTCAGACCTTTGATCGTATCGCGCTCAGCATCCCAACGTACGGCACGGAGCAAACGGCCTAGTAATGCATTCGCACCGTAAGTAATGTGATCAGCAGGGTCACGTCTGGCTGGTAAATAATGAACCTGGATGTGATTACGCTCTGCTCGTGGTACTTGAGCTGTGTTTTGAGGTGAACCATCAGCATTGACATCCAGTACATACACTAAGTTTTCGTCGATATCACCATCCAGTCCCATAGTAGCCGTGAGGCGAAAACGCACACGTGGGAGGCCTCCCGGATCATCAAGTCGCATATGACTAAAATGAGGTGCTACGGTACTGTTATCATCTTCCTCATCAAGTTCAGGAAATAAAAAGTCAGCTTCTATCCACAATTGGCGCTCTTCCGGAACTTCTTCTTCATCATAAGGGACATGGAAATCAGAACGATGAATCCGACGCAATGCAGGATCAAAGGCAAATAGTTTGCATAAAGCCTGAAGTGCCGCGGTTTTACCCGAGCCATTAGGACCGATTAAGTAAGTGATATTTTCAAGGCTTACCTCTGTCGGTTCTGGGCCAAAAGATTGGAAACCAGATACCCGAATTACTTCAAGCTTCATGTTGATTACGCCCCCAGCTCACTTTACCCATTGAATAAATTAGCTAATAGTTTTCATGCCACTAATGAGTCCATGACTTTTAAATTCTCGCACATTAAGCTCAAAAATATTTGATCTCGTTATCGATTCAAAGACTTAAATACTACAATTCCTCTGGAAGGTAAGCGAACAGCCAGAACCGTATTGACGAACGACGGCTATTCGGAAGACAGTGCTATGCGCCATGGCAGCAGTTCTGCAGCACCGCCAGTTGCGCCGACGTTAGGAACACTTTGCCATCATGGGCCGACGGTTAGCCGAAGCAGCCACGCTCTAGCCGTTTTGTCAGCAGAAACAGTCCGTCGCCGGTGGACCACAGCACTCCTGAGCGCCAAGAGCATATGTTGCTAAAACCATTCTGTACTTACCAATGGTGGGACAGGTCAGGGGAATTACGGGGGAATACCACTACATTTTTCCGAGCCCCTCATGGTATTTTGGTAGCATTGGTTGATATCTAGTATCTCGGCAAGAATGCGGCGAACAAGGAATATTAAAGATTACTATTCAGAAACATGTCCGCTGGCTATAAATAAAAAAACCGCTAGAAACTCCTTCTAGCGGCTCTAAGCATGAGCAGTTTTCCTGTTCACACCAGACGGAGCGAGGCCCTTGATAGTGAGGTTCCGCTATTGCCACCGCTGATTGCCGCCACACCGTAAAGTAGACTGCTCAGTTCATCAACAGGCACGTTAAGCGCATCACTCAGTTGAGTCAGATGAATGCCGTTACCTGCTAAAGCGGCCATCATTTTTTCAATAATGAGCGATCTTTCACGCTCAATTCCTCCCGGCTCACCGGTTCGATATCCCTTTGCCGTCGCATCGCGCATCAGGCTGTTATATTGCCATTCCGTCAGCACGTTCAGATTGCGCATTCTGACAATCAGAGCCATCGCCGAAACTTTCCAGAGCGACTTCAGTTGCACGATTTTGTCAAACGTCGGGAATGCCATCTTAACGGCCATCACGTTTTCCGGGGGCATCAGAAATGCTGACGCAAAAGCATCCGCTTCACGCTCAGCATCCTGCCCCTTGACATCTCCATGACGGTGAAGTACCAGATGAGCCAGCTCATGTGCTGCATCGAAACGGCTGCGTTCACCTGACTTACGTGTGTTGAGGAAAATGTAAGGAACATCATCTTTCCAGAAGGAAAAAGCGTCGATACTCGCCGTTTCCTCTGAGAGCCAGAACACCTTAACGCCGTGCTTCTCCAGAAGATGAACAACGTTGGTGATACTCTTCTTACCTATTCCCCAAGCTTCGCGCACCGCCTGAGCGGCGACCTCAGACTCACTTCCACGAAGATTCGGCAGTTCAGGCTGAGGCAAAGTGAAGCGCGTACTGAAATACTCGCTCAGCATAACCCCCAACCCACCAGCTCCAATTGCCGCATGCTGGTCGACGGCTTTTGTCGTACGCAAAGAACGAAATGAAACCGTCAGTGGATCGATTGCTTCAACGTCATCCCCAAAGAAAAAGGACTCTGGATATTTTAGAGCGCTGGCGTACGCCTGGACTGTCTCTGGCGTGGGTTCATACAAGCAATAGGGTTTTTCGTACTCAATTACAATACGACTAGATAGCCCCATTTTCTCTGCTAATTCCTTCAGGGTCAGTTTGCGTCTAATCCGCGCCAGCTTGAGCCGGGACGGATTAAAAAGGCGTTTGCCGTCATCAACAGGGTTACTCATTTGCTTTCAACAGTAATAGATATGTCATCATCAAAATCCTCATCAGGGAAAATATCAGCACCTTCAAACGGCAGAGGACCCAAGATGATACGCTCACTCCATGCGCTTACACGGGCAAATCCGTCCTGATTCACCATTCCTACCGGATATGACACCTCGCAGCGAACCTCTTTGTTAGCCGCATCATAATAATACAGGACGATATAAGTACGGGTGCTGTCTATCGGCGTGATCTCAGATTTGCCTGAATACAACGCATCCGTCTGGAACATATCAGCTGTGCCGGGATTGTTGTGAACAATCGAGCGCGTTGCCTCGCCCTTGGCATTTTTGGTTTTCGGCAATCCATCAGGACGTCCGGTGTGCCTATCGCCCGAGGTGATAATCAGATTAACCCCTTTGGCTGAGTTAACGACCATTTCCATTCGCTTGACCACTTCAGGAGACCAGCCGTTACCCTTACCAATCAGCACACGGCGGGTCGCGGCGACCATCTCACTCCAGAAACGGAACCCTGCATCTACTGCGGGGTGAAGCTTGCTAGATTTGCGGCGCTCGTACAAAGCAGACGTCAAAGCGGCATGAATATCGTTTTCTGAAAAACCCAGTTCGTTAAGTACAAGATCTGAATCAGCTTCGGTATGTAGGATACAATAAGGCATGGTCATGAAAGCATCTCCGTGAGGTTCACTTCATGATTTCAACATAATTATTATGATAAAATCAAGAAGTGATTACCGGAAAGTCGTTACAGGTCCTCACTTAGTTCGTCACACTCCCCCTTCCCATCTGTCCCTTCCTTCTATCAGGATTCTTAAAAATTTTATTAAATTTCATAATGTTAAATATAACTTTATGCTGTAACTTTATAGTTTAAAAAGTGAGGAAGCGGTACATTCCCTGCGTATGGCCTGCAGCCAGTTCACTGACATACCGCGATGCTTATAAAGCCTTACTGGTTGCTTTTATATAACTATGAAAAAATGGCGTTTCGAGTTTCAGGTTAACAGAGGGGTGTTTATGTCGGTTTTTCATAACTGGCTGCTTGAGATCGCTGGCGGAAATTATCTTGTCTATATCAAACGCCTTTCCGCCAACGATACAGGCGCAACAGGTGGTCATCAGGTCGGACTTTATATCCCTTCCGGCATCGTAGAAAAGCTGTTTCCGTCCATTAACCATACCCGCGAGATGAATCCTTCAGTCTTTCTCACTGCGCATGTGTCATCACATGATTGTCCCGACAGCGAAGCCCGGGCTATTTATTATAACAGCCGTCATTTTGGTAAAACCCGGAATGAAAAAAGGATCACGCGCTGGGGAAGAGGCAGCCCACTTCAGGATCCTGAAAATACAGGTGCTCTGACGCTTCTGGCCTTCAGGCTTGATGAGCAAGGCGGGGACTGTAAGACAGTGAACATCTGGGTATGCGCCAGCCCTGATGAAGAGGACGTTATCGAGACCGCTATCGGCGAAGTTATTCCGGGAACACTTATCTCTGGGCCCGCTTCGCAAATCCTAGGGGGCCTGTCTCTTCAGCATGCACCTGTAAATCATAAATACGTTATTCCTGAAGACTGGAAGCATCGCTTTCCGTCTGGAAATGAAATTATTCAGTATGCCGCCGGTCATTATGCGAAAAACTCCCATGACCCAGATGTGCAGCTGATTGACCGCCGGCGCGTTGAGTACGACATCTTTCTGCTGGTTGAGGAATTACATGTTCTTGACATCATCCAGAGAGGATTTGAATCTGTGGATGAGTTTATTGCGTTGGCCAACTCTGTCAGTAATCGACGTAAATCAAGAGCCGGAAAGTCACTTGAGCTGCACCTAGAGCATCTTTTCATTGAGCACGAGCTGCGGCACTTCGCCACACAGGCAGTCACTGAAGGCAATAAAAAACCAGATTTCCTATTCCCCTCCGCAGAGGCATACCACAATGTTGAGTTTCCCAGAGAAAATTTACGCATGCTGGCGGTCAAGACCACCTGTAAAGATCGCTGGCGCCAAATACTGAATGAAGCAGATAAAATCCATCAAGTGCATCTGTTTACACTGCAAGAGGGGGTGTCTCAGGCACAGTACAGGGAAATGCGTGAAGCAGGTGTCAGGCTCGTTGTGCCGTCATCGCTACACAGAAAATACCCGGAAGTGGTCAGAGAGGAATTAATGACGTTAGGTGCGTTCATTGCAGAGCTTACAGGCCTTTACGCTAAACTTCCTTAAGTAAACTCCCGGTATCATAGGCCGGGAGCATTACTCAGACCTGTTCAGCGTTATCAACATCGGCAGAAACAGCTTTGAGGATATAAGGTTGCAGCAGTCTGGCAACAGCTTCGAATACCGGTACCACAACAGAGTTACCGAACTGTCGGTATGACTGCGTATCAGAAACCGGAATACGGAAAGACTTGCCGTCTGGCTTTTCAAAGCCCATGAGGCGGGCACACTCGCGGGGAGTCAGCCTGCGCGGTCGACGCGCTTGATTTTCTTTGTTCATAAAGTCTGCTTCACCTATATCCATATCCCAGCCGCGGTCTATCAGAATTTCAGACCCGTCTTTGTGATAGCGGGCAGAAAGCGTTCTGGCAACACTTTCCTTATTTTTAGGATTGACGAGACCAAAACCGAAACCATTCCCCTTCGCCGCATGCTTTTTAGCATAGTTGTAGAGGTACTCCCAGAGCTTCGGAGTCAGGATATATTTACTGTCAACCACGGGTTCCAATAGCTCGCCAAATGACGGACGTTGTTCCGGGTAAAAATGGCTGACGTCGCGCAGGGTAAACCCCTTGTGAATATTCAAGTCGCGGCGGAATCCGACTAAGACGATACGTTCACGGTGCTGAGGCAGGAAATATTTTCCATCGATGACTTTAGGATCGCTTTTTCCCACATCAGCAGCATCCGCAACTTCATAACCCAGCTCGTCAAGGGTCTCCATGATGACTTTAAAGGTTTTACCCTTATCATGACTCTTCAGGTTTTTGACATTCTCCAGCACAAAGATGGCCGGTTTTTTTGCCCGTATAATGCGCGCCACGTCAAAGAAAAGCGTTCCCTGCGCCTCACATTCAAAACCATGCGCACGACCTAATGAGTTTTTCTTGCTCACACCAGCAAGACTAAATGGCTGGCAGGGAAAACCTGCGAGAAGCACATCATGATCAGGCACGTGCTCATCAATGTAGGCATAGGCATCGGTTTCTGACACTTCAGGTTTGTCACTGAGAGTGACTTCCCGGATATCGAGATTGAATTTGTGTACGTGCTCATCATTAAACCAGTTGGCTTTATAAGTGCGTACTGCCTCTTTATTCCATTCGCTAGTAAAAACGCACTGGCCACCAATGGCCTCAAAGCCTTTTCGTATACCTCCAATACCTGCAAATAGGTCAATGAACCGGAAAGAATAGTCCGGGTGGTATGCAGGCGGTTCTGGCAGCATTTTCCGGAGAAGTGCTTCTTCAACTGACGTCAGTGATTTTGGTGGGCACTTACCATTAACCCAGCGGTTAAGGGTTTCGCGACTCCACTCGTTTTTCCCGACTTTTCTAAGTAACTCAGCCACGTACTTCTGATCATAGATTTCCAGTACCTGCTCGATCAGCTTTTTATCATTTTCCTGTCGCAGCTTTTCTTCCTTCCCTGCTTTCTCAAGCAGATCCTGTGCCAGTAATTCAAATTCAGACATAATGCCTCCATAGGGTCTTATGGGTGAAACTCTATCACTCATCTGACCCAGAGTGAAACTTTTTATCTGGATATTTAAACAGTAGCAGTTGTTGGAACATGTTAGCTCCAAAAAGCTAACCACAATGATGCTTTTGAGTAGTTAGTCAGTTAAAAAAGCAGCTTTGTTTTGTGAAATGGAAATTAAGAAGATATTGGCCTATTTACACGGACCTAAATCACATGTCTCGCTCGAAGTGAACTGTCAGATTTAATTACGTACTGACAAATTTTGGCCTTTCTCGTATAAAAAAGGCCATTGCTGTAAAAAAATAAAATGACGAAGGCATGCATGCCAGAAAGCGAACATATTACCTGACAGCGGTAACCGATCACGGAGAGGCGTACCCTAAATCTGATTTGCATTCAAACAAAGCCGGTTCAACGACCCAAACAAGTTTGATACTACCTTAGCAATAATGTTGCTAATAACTGACGTGACTGTCGATGTTGACCTTGAGCGTTTTTATGACAACCTCTCGATAGGGATGCATTGGCAGTGGTCCCAGTTCAGGGCGGCCCAACAGCTAAACCTGCCACACCGTTAATTGTGTTAAGTAACGGTGAGGAATAAAGTCATCGGCCTTGGCATGGTCTTCCATCAGCCGTTCGGTCAAGGCACAGTCAGCTTTTGTATCAACCACCACTGTGAAGTCACATAGAAAAACGGGGCGACTCACTATTTCGCAAGACGTGCATTTTTTCCGACAATTATTCTCCTTTAAACTGGCTCGAACACCGGAACATGATTGCGATGAAATTGCTCGACGCCATACTGGCGCAAGGTCTCCAACCAGCGTTCGACCACTGTGCGGCCTACCTTAAGCTCAAACGCAGCCTCACGCAGCAGCAAGAACTCGGTGCGTAATGTGGTCGGCATGATGCCGGGGTCATCGGTGTTCACTAGCACACGCACCGGTCCTCGGCGCAATCCGTAAAGGTTAGCCGAAGCGCCGCTCTCCAGCACCGATTCGTCAGGCGGATACCAACGGAAAATTGGATGTTCGGCATGTGATTTCAGGCGCGCGATATAGACATTGGATGTCGGGTTAGCTTCGATGATCAACCCCAACTTGTCATATTCGGTTAGCAGCCAGTCTTGCAGCGCGTGCATGAAATCCAGTTCGGCCGGGGTATCGACGTCTTCCAGAATATTTTCATCAGCCTTGCGGCTAAGCCTGGGGTGAAACTCTCCATGCGTCCCCGCTTCGTCCCTCATGCGCACAATCACTAGCGGCGCTTCTGTCAGCGAAGCCAGCCAATCATGCCGAGCCTGATACAGCTGGCTCGCCAACGTATGTTGTTTGCTCAATTCTTGATGGTCAGGCAAAGCGCATTGCTCTTGCGAAGTAACTTGCCAGCCATCGCCAACCATTCCCAGCCGATAATGACAATTACGACGCAGCCACCATGCCTGATACAGATCGTCCGGTGTCGCATGACGCAAATGCGCATCTTTGTAATCAGCAACCGGATCTACATAGACTTCGCCATTGTAGCTGCAGTCATCACCAGCCATAAAATCCGGTACTTGCCACCAGCGTGACAGACGCCAGAAACGGGCAATTCGTCGTTCGAACAGCGGCAAAACCTGTTGTGCCAGTGGCAGTAAACCGCTCAACATACTAGCGTGATGCCACAGCCACACCAGATTATCCAAATGTTCGTCCAGCGGCAGCATCATCTCGCCCTGCCGTGCAGCCCACTGTTTCGGCACTATACCCAGTGCAAGTGCATGCCCGAGCCGGTCGCCCTCACGCATTTCACAAAAACGTACCGTCTCGTCGATATGGCGCATGCCCGATGCCGGATGGGCATAATCCTCGCCGGCATGAATACTCAGGTGAAAGCCGGTGCTGGCACGTTCGCCATCCGGCAGTGGCTTGAAGCCGCTACGCAGCCAACGCAGCACCGGCGCAAACCACTCGATCTTCAGCGCGTTTTCATCCCCCGCCACATCCAATCCACGAAACCATCTAGCTGGTTGGAAATGGAAATTTTGATTCTGTTTGCCGCCTAAAAACTCGGGTGCGTTCCAGCCGGAAGCACTTTGCAGATTGCGTATCAGCTTTTCAGCCTCTTTCCACAACTTCCTAACATCCGGCCTGGAGCGCTGATTTTGCTTGTGAGTTTGTGAGCGAAAAAAGTGGCCACAGAATTGCCAGCGTTCCAGCGCCTGCATGGCGGCCAAAGCTTGCATATCCAGCAGGATATCAGATTCACCAAAAATGTAGGGGGGGCTTGGCAAGGACAAACTGGCATTAGCAAGCAGGCCGCGAGCGATCTTGCCGACAAACGCCGGCTTAAATGCCAACGGCCCTGACTTGATCTCTGCCACATCAGCACGACCTGCCCACAATCGGCGCATATTCCCTTGATAGTCGCCACCCCTGCCGAGCGCTGATTGATAGTAGCGCTCGGCAAAGCGTGTGAGCCCTTGCCCATCCATTATCAGATTACTACGCAGCTGGTTCACGGTCTGCCAGAAACACAAGATGGCCGCGCGTTGCAGTGGATGGGTATCAGGTTGGCAATAGCGGCGACAAAGATAGACATACAGCCACAACCAGCGATTGGCATCGCCACGCTTCATTGCCAATGCAAACTCGTTCAGTAGCCAATCCGCACTACCAACGTTGGTAGCATGTAGGCTAGCGGCAAGCAAATCCCAGTCTGGCTTGAGGGTAGGGGAGTGCATGGCTAGATTGAGCCGCGCCAGATGCTGCGGCCAACCTTCCGAACGATATGGCTGATTGTCCTTAGTATTTTGGGGGCGCTTGGTCTGCTCGTCGGATTCCAGCAACAACACCAGCAGTTGCCGCGCGCGCTGCAACAGAGGCTCCAAGTTGTCGTGCTGTTCTCTCTGCCACTGAATCGCATTGTCGTCGAGTCTTAATTCATCACCCGCCAGCAGATAATCGTCGAGAATCGCGCTATCGGTTGTGATGCCCCAGAAATGCACATGTCCCTCGGCAAACGGTAGTGATGGGTTTCCAGATGGGGCGAAAAATGCAGTCTGCGCGGACACCACGCGGCGGATGTCGTGTATCAGTGGCAGAGGCATGTCATTAAGCCACTGTGCTAAATGCCAGCCGGCCAATAACGTAGGGTCCAGCCCTGTTGCAAGGCGCACATACGCCTGCACCTCACTCTCAAGGTAGCACAACAAGTCGCCATTGCGCTGCAATAGCCTCTGTTGTAGCTCGTCCAGCCACGGCAGTTTTGGCGTCAGCAACAAATCACCATCAAGCATGCGCCCCATCAACTGGCGCACATCGGTCAGCCGGTGCTCGCGAGGATGGTGCGCCTCCACACCCTCTACCAGCAAATGATAGAAATCATCCTGCAGTCGATGCCAATGGTCAGACTCCAGACCGTCAGCTGACTTTAGCAAGTGCTGCCACAATCGTGCGGCTAATCTTTTATCGCCAAAAAAACACTCGGCGGCGTGTTCAGTCAAGGTGCGCTGGAGCATTACTCTGGTTCCTTGTCCTGACCTTGTCCTGACGGCTGTACATTAGGTTGCGGATGATTTGACGAATTTGGCGCTGGATCTTTAGATAATTCATCAATAACCTCTTTTAGAAGTTTTGTGTACTTGCTATCACCTCCGAAATTAGCTGCCATATGATCATATATCGAACCTAATTTTTCTATTTGTTTTCTGGCTTGTGTTTTTACTGTCGTTTTATTTGTATTCCTGGCGGTGATGCCAAGCTCTTCTCTCAAATATTTTTCAGCTTTAGCCTCAAGATTTTCCTCAGACTTAGGCCAATCCAAGTTGATTACCTCATCAATCCACTTCTTCAACGGGTGCTCTGCAAGCACAATGCTGACTGCCCTCAAAGAATTATTTTTATCAAAAGCTTCCAGTATTGGCTTGATGTTGACATTAAACTGGTCATTGCTTTTGTAATTTTTTAGATTTTCAGGATTAATGTTGGTCGTTGCTATCACATTAGGCAAGCCAAACAGCTCACCCTTTTCAAAACTACCAAAGGCAAACCAGGTTGCGTAGAAACTGTGAGCCACCATATTTAATGCCGTTCTGATACGTTTCATGCCATTTGGCACATACTCATCACTCGCCACCTGGCTATAAACTTTATTGAACACCTTGTAAACCAACCATGGCGCAAGATCAATTTGATTAACATGACAGGTCTGCCGCCACATTTCTATTTCTTGATGTAGTTGCTCTGCTATCAAATTTATATCGTACTCTGCGTTTTGAGGCTCTTCCAACCCTTCATCACCACCACCATTGGACTTATTTTCTTTTTCGTTAAAAGTGATTGTTTTAGTAGGTGCCAGTGCTGCCGTAGAAAAGAAAGGAGCCCGCCCCATGATTGCATGTATTTCTTCGACCGATAGCGGACCGACAATGCTGGAAATTAACAACTCAAACACCCGGCCTATATTCAGCAGCATGGTTTTCTTGGCGTTGGTGTAAAAATTATTCTGTGCCAGCAAGGAAATCAAAAAGCTTGCCTTTTTCCTTTGATCGACTTGCAAACCTTGTATTGAAAGGCTCTGAATCTCCTTGATGTAATCCCACCCTTTGCTTGAATTTACCCCAACTTCTGCCACTGGATACGGCAGAATAGTTTTCTGCGATTTGATACCGGCCAGCCACTCTTCAGGCAACCGTCCATTCAATACAATCGGCCAAGCAGAAAGGTCTTCCGCCTTGTCGAAAAGCTCAAAGTTGGCAGTAGCATGTGTAAGGGGCTGGAACAAGGGTGTGTCAAGAAGGCTCCGATGCTGTGAGGATGAGGATTTGTACCAGTCTTGCCAATGCAGTTTGGCAAGCAATATCAGATAGGCTGCACCGGCTTTAGGTTCAAAGCAGAAGTAATTCACCAGATTATGTGCAAACTCATTTCTTTTCTGCTTCGCTGCTTTATCAGCTTCATCCTGAAGCTCCATTGTTTTATCAGCTTCATCCTGAAGCTCCGTTGTTTTATCAGCTTCATCCTGAAGCTTAGGAGGCATTTGCCAACTAATCCGCACATTCAGCTCATCCTTAGCAGTACGAATTTCAGCTGGCAATTCCAGAATAAGATCATGGCA
Organism: Klebsiella sp. KE9456; assembly: GCF_043832615.1. Classification (NCBI taxonomy): domain Bacteria; kingdom Pseudomonadati; phylum Pseudomonadota; class Gammaproteobacteria; order Enterobacterales; family Enterobacteriaceae; genus Klebsiella; species Klebsiella sp. KE9456. The sequence goes on along the minus strand of NZ_JBDYQK010000024.1, from coordinate 32,313 downwards.
ATGCCTGATTAACTGCGACAATGCACGGATAGAAGGTATTGGCAACGAGGGACGACTACTTTCAAATCCATTAACCGGGCCAGTCAAAAAGATCTCCAGCCAAGAAATGAAGTTAGCCAAAGGCATTGCATCATTTGCATTGCCGAGAGTAACTCTAGTGTCAGCCGCCTCTTCTCCAACTGGCCCCCACTGCCAATAACTGCTGACTTCCGGCATGGTCAAACGGCGAGTGAAAGGCAGGATCTTGCGTTGATACTCTGCTGCCAATTCTACGGCCCTTTCATAGGCTACTTTGCGACGGTAGCTGGAATCCTTGGTCAGGCGGCCATGAAAATCGCGCCAGGTTACCTCATCGTAAAGCGATCGATCGCCACAGACGATGGGCAACACATGAGGTGTAGCTAGATAACGGCGTACGATTTCGAGGTTTTCAAAGGCACGATTCAACGAGGTATCGACATCGTCGATCGGCAGGATCAACAGCTGTTTGTCCAGCAAGCTCAACACTTCGCGGAAAAAATCTTGCACGCAGTCGGCTAGCTGCTTGTTGCTGTACATGGCACGTACCTTGTCCATGCCGTGACGTTCTTGTTGTGTCTCGACCGATTCCAGCGACTGGGCGAGTTTCTCCAGCGTCTGGTTCAGGCTACGGGCCTTATTCGGTGTAATCCGCTGCTGTTCTTTGACATCATTATCGTGAAGCACGGCGGCGACGATGATGTGTAGGAATAACGAGTCGCCATTTTCCAGCAGAGTCGGATCTACCGGGTCAAGAATGTGGACATCTTTCAAGACGTCCCAATCTTTTAGATAGCTTTTCAAATTGACCAATACAGCAGTTTTACCAGTCCCACGTGCGCCATCTATCGAGATGGCATTATGTTCGCGCAGCTCATTCAGCGACCTGCCTGCGGCGGCTTTTGCCTTGTCCACTGCTTCAATAATCATCCGCGCCAGCGGTTCGTACACTTCACCGCGTGGCAGCAGGGTGTTAGCGTCGGGCAAGACGGCGGATTCGCCTGCATTGAGGGGGATATATCGCTTGTTCTGGCTCATGATCGGCACCTGGCTAGCGGATTTTTATAGGGCAAAATTGGGACCCCATTCTATCACGACAAATGCAAAAGACATTTACTGAACTGCACCATTACCCCTTGAAACTACAATCTTTTAGAGGGGTAACCAGGATGACAAAACATAACCGATTTCCCTCTGAAGTTCGTCAACGCGCCGTTGGAATAGTTCTTGTGAACCAGAATATCTACAACTCAAAATGGGCTGCTATCTGCGCCATTGCCCCAAAGATTGGCTGCACTCCCGATGCATTACGTATCTGGCTCAGCCAGCAGGAACCCGAGGATGATGGACAGGATATGGCAGGCATTGCACGATATGATAACCCGTATTCATCAATGCCGCTCGATGTGGCAACTGCTAAAAAGAGTTCGCCACTTTATGGAAACAGCCAGTCCTTTCCCGAAAGAAAACATGGTCAGGCAAAAGTGTAGCGGTATTAGGTGTAGCTATTTAGATAAAACTAACAATTGTGATAACTGGCGTGCATTAACAGTATCTTCTGCCTAATAATTTTATCTCGAATGCTGGAAATCTGGCCTTTCAATAAGAAAGGCCATTGACTCAAAAAATAAATCAACCTCGACTACAACCGAAGTTCCGATCTCCATCGCCAAATACTTTAGTATCAAGTTTTGCTAAATAATCTAAACGATTCAGTAGGCTGTTGTACTGTGCTTCAAAATTAAAATCATTGCTATCTAGAATATAGCGACAGTTTTCAGGGTAGTGAACCAATCCCAGATAATCCTCCAACTCTAAACCTAAAGCACTGTACCACGCCCTTATAATCATCATCCGTAGGTTGCTTTCAATCTTATAATCACCTAAATGATAATAGGCATCTTTATTAAAAAAAAGACCAAGATGAAAGTGGCATTTTCCTTCTTCAGAAAACTCCCGCACCCAAACATGACGAACTCGGTTTGGATATATTCTTTTGCCGTTAGCTGCTCTGGCTTTCTCATTGGCCTCCAGTATAGCATTTAATGAGTTACGGAAGCGGGATATCACTCCTGGCTCCAGATTAGGGAAGCAACATACAGTATCACCTCTATCTAGAATAGGTGGATAATGAACATCAACACGTAATGCCATAGTCCTTGGAAATTCGTTGATAGCATTATTAATTACTTGTTCAATATGCTTTCTATAGGCGAGTACATGCTCACCATGGGAACCATTGTATAATTTCATGATTTATTTCTCGTATGATTTTAGGAGTTGTTTATATTAATAGATCACGTATGTGTTACTCGTTGTAGAAATATGGTTTTCAAGTTATATCTAACTGTATAGATAAGTCTGAGTGATATCACTGTTATGATTTTGTATATGTTAGTATATATTACCTATCCAACATAAAAACACTTTAAAATTAACTTAAAGCCAAGTGTTACATCATTTTATAATGAAAAAACAACTCTGCAATTATTTGCCTATTGTACTGGTTGTATATAGAGAGTTTTACCGAAATGCGTTACTACTATTCTTTTGTTAATAAGTAAGATATTAAGCAATTCATCCATTTTAATTTTATTTCTGAATCGATAAGGTCCGTATTGAAGAATCTTCGTTTTACTTATATGTGGTGGGAAAGTACTAGCGCAATAATTTTTTATCCAGGAGTATAATTCGTCACTTTCATTATTAACAAGAGTAAATCCTGAAGCTTTAGAGAACAATCTTTTGTACTCATCAACATACCAGGCACTTATCTTAATTGCAGCTTCCACAGCTTTAATTGATATATCTTCGTTACGACCTTCGAAATAATGGAGTAATGCAGCAATCCTTGCCATGTTCTCTGCCATTTTTGAAGCATAATCCTTCATGTTGGATAAATAACCAATTTCGCTCATTTCCGATTCAGTTCTGTTATAAAATGAGATCCATAGTTGCTCTGCCTGCGGAGAGAGTCGTAGGATTATTCGCTCACCTTTGCCATTTCTTATAATGCTATCATTAACTATCTCAAGCAGTCGGCTATGGAACACTGGTAAGTGTTCACTGGATATCACTGGACTTGTAATCTGCCGGAATCCTTGTCTTGAATCGGGCTGGCAAATCAAGCAACGGGCAAAAAAACCAATCCCTTTAGCCATCTCACCTTTACGCTCAATATACTTATGAAATACTGTAGGTTGTATCATCATAGATAATGTCATTCTGGCGTCATGAATTAAACGTTCAGGAGAGTTTTTTCTATCAACGGAAAAATTTGAACCATCCCACATCTTGTTTATGAAAGGAAGTTCATTCAATGTATGCCCATTAAATATGGTCCCTGCTTCATCCGACATAATACCCACGGACTTCCATTCTCCACAAAGATAATCTTTAATTGCGGCTGGCGTTGCATCATTAAACATCAGCCTATATCTAACAGGTTCTTTAGGTTTGGTTTCAAATAGAAACCTCAATTGTTCATTCGTTATACTGCAATCTTTATTACGACGAGTATCAGATTTTAGTTTTGACTCCAGTGCTTTTGTTTTGATAATAAAAGCTGCTTTGTCATTCATCCATAATTGTAAATCTTGGCTATGTTTTTCAAACCAAATTTTTTCCTGTTGATACAGCGGTTTCATGAAAATGCTATCAACAGTACTTTTTCTTTCTCCTGATTCAGCAAGCGTCAGCAAAAAAAGTGAAACGGGGCTACATAGACCATTTAGCCTACAAACGTCAATTCTATTTTGACACACTAATGAAATTGCTCCAAGCGCCGATGCTGATATCAACGATAGAGGAGCTTGTGTTTGTCGCTCTACTTCATAAATTGCATTTCTGATTAGCGACGGAAAAACATGGACAGGAAATGGATGGGTGCTCAACTTTAAATCCTCTAAATTTTTTTGGGGAATATCGATAACTGCTATTTTTGCTACAAATAGCAAAAATAGCAGTGTATTATTAGTTTTGTACGCTTTTATTGTGTACATCATGGATCTGTATATTCAGATAAGTTTGCTACGCCGTGTTAACCATTCATCAATCTCTGATTCAACCCATCCAACCGATTTGACTCCGAGCATTCGCTTTTTGGGAAAAGTTGAGTCGTAACGTGGTGATTTGGGGTTCAACCAGTCATAAATTGTGGCTCGTGCCATACCAGTTTTTTGGATAACCGCAGGTAAGCGGAGTATCCTAACGGTTGATGGATTGTTCATGCTTGATTGCCTCTCATTAGTTCGTTTTGGTTGTAGAGAGATTAGCGGCAAGTACTAATGCAAAAAATCCGCGTACCAAAAAAACATTTTTTACAACACTTAACTAATTGATATTTGGTGTTTTTATGTTGACAGCGATTGAGTTTTGCGAAGAAATTAGTCAAAAATCGGTTTGGCTTTCTGGGCAGATGGTTGAATGTGATTGGGACATATACGTTGATGTGCTCAGCGAAAGTTATCCCGTGATACGAAAGGAACTCAGCGAGATGCGAGATCAATTCTGGAATTCTGATAAGGTAGGAACTCGTGTGATTTTGTACAGTGATCCATCTCGTAAGGAGTATAAATATTGTACTGTTGACGGAGTGGAGCAATTAAAAGAGGAATATACAGAATTATATGATCCAGCTCAGGAATGCTGGAAACAGTTAAAATCACGTATTTTCAGGGAAACATTTGTTCATCTTATTCATGATCCTTTTTTAATTAATGATGTGTTTAAATCACATCTATTTTTTGCCTCAATGTCTTATCAATGGGGAAAGTCAGTTATGTCGGAGAATGAATGTGTTGCTATTAAAGCGTTCATTAAGTCAGCTGAATTATTTGATAGATGTATTGGTATGTCATGGTTTCATGTTTCTGTATGTACCCAAAAAAAATTATCACATGTTAGAGCTAAGGCCGGAAAAGAAGGTGGGAACAGTAAATCAGAAGTGTATCGAATAATTCAGGATAAGCTTGTTTATTTAATCAATAGCTCCGTACCTGAAGGTGGGTGGAAAAGTAAAGCAGCTGCAGTGAATGACCTCATTGACCCCTTATGGAAATTTGTCGAAGAGTCAAATTTTGAAATTAATAATCAAAGTAAAAAATACCGGATATCAACAATGAGCCCTGATGCGTTGGCAGATACCATTATAAAAAACTGGTCAAGAAATATTGAAAGTATCAAATTGGCTTTAGATAATACGGTTACTAGAAAAAAGAAAACCAAAGGGTAAAATTCTGTACTACCTATAGGCGAGTTATCAGCACCCATAATGGGTGCTGATAAAGGATTCATCCTACAAGACGTATTCCCCTAACCCCACTATTCACAATGCTGCCGCTATCTGCTGCTTTAACAAAATCAGCCCACCACTGCATCATCGGTCGTCGTTGCTCAAGATAGTCACTTCGATTGTAAGCGCGACGAACCTCATTCTTATCCACATGAGCAAGTGCAGCCTCAATAACATCAGGCGGAAATCCTTCCTCATTGAGCGCCGTACTAGCGATAGAACGTAAACCATGTGATACGAGAACGCCTCCTAAGCCAGCACGCTTAAGGGCTGCATTAACTGTTTGGCTGTTCATTGGCTGGGTCGGCTTAATGCGGCTGGGAAAAATAAATTCTCGGCCACCACTAAGTGACTTCATCATTTCCAGTAAAGAGAGAGCCTCATCGGATAGTGGAACCGTATGGTCTCGGTTCATCTTCATTCGGGCTGCAGGAATTTTCCATTCGTTAGCATCAAAATCGATCTCATCCCATCGAGCCTCAGCAGCTTCGGCAGGACGGGTGATGGTGAGAAGTTGCCACATGAATAGACATCTTGTGGACAAGCTGATACTTGCCGTACGCATAGTCTGCATTAGCTGTGGAAGTTGATCCGGGCGTATGCTTGGCATGTTTTTCTTTTGCGGTTTCTCAAACGCTTTTCCGATATTTACACTGGGAACTGCATCAATCAAGCCTGTGTTCTGCGCATAAATCATGACTTCGTTAATACGCTGACAAAGGCGTCGGACTGTCTCTAATGCACCTCTGGCCTGAACCGGCTGCACTGCTTTAACCAGAGTATGAGCCTTAATCTCAGTGACACTGATATCACCGATTGCTGGGAAAACATCTCTCTCAAGCGAGCGCCAGATATCGTCGGCATAGTCCTCTGTTACGCTGGTTTTCTTCACATTCCACCAACGCTCGGCAACTAACAGGAAAGTGTTGGTTTTAGCCTCTTGAGAATTTCTTACCTGTTCTTTCTGATGATCCTGAGGATCAATGTCTTTCGCCAACAAAACTCGAGATTCAGCTCTGAGTTTACGCGCATCAGAAAGGGAGACTGCAGGGTAGGCACCGAAGCTCTGTTTGGTTCGCTGTTTTGTCAGCGGTCGATAGTAACGGAACTGCCAGAGCTTACTACCACTGGCCTTGATTAATAGAGTAAGCCCGTCCCCATCATACAGCTGGTAATCGGCATCTTTAGGTTTGGCGGCTTTGATTTCCGTATCGGTTAACGGCTTGGTTTTTCTTGCCATGGGGAATCTCCATGCGTTTAGGCCCAACGAAAACAATAGAGCTTTTCGTTGGGCCTATCAATGGGCCTAAAAGGTTCGGATTTAATTAGTTCTCTTCGGACTTCGCGGGACAAATTGAGGGCACAAAAAAGCCCGCAGGGCTTGCGCCGTGCGGGCTCTTAGGACTTCATCGGATGACTCTGGTAATCACCGATGGAGAATTTTGGTGGAGCTGGCGGGAGTTGAACCCGCGTCCGAAATTCCTACATCCTCGGTACTACATGCTTAGTCAGTCTTTACATTCGCCTGGCACCTGCGGACGGACACGCCACTACCAAACTAGCCTGATTAGTTTTAACGCTTCAACCCCAGGCAGGGCATCCACGCGATCTCTTTTGGGTTTGACCTCTCTTTGATCCCCGTCTTAAGAGCGGAAGCTAGGGAGAGAGGGCTCAGAGCAGGTTATTAAGCTGCTAAAGCGTAGTTTTCGTCGTTTGCGACTATTTTTTGCGGCTTTTTACGAGGCCAACCGCCCCTCGGCATGCACCTTGGGTTTCGCAAATCCCGTCGAATCCAGAATCAGCCCCAATGTGTAAATACAGTATAACAGATTTATGAATATGCTTACCAGTCCTCGTTTCGCGGATTATTCCGGCAGGCAGAGCAAAAAGTCAGCATCAACAACAATATAACGCGAGGGCCAGTGAAACTGACCCTCAAGAGCAGAAGGGAATTAACGGCCTGCGTTTTTCATGATGCGCGCTTTATCCAGCGCCCATTCGCGGTCTTTTAGATCGGTACGTTTATCGTGCTGTTTCTTACCTTTGGCGACGCCAATTTTTACTTTGCACCAGGCGTTCTTCCAGTACAGCGATAAGGCAACCACGGTATAACCTTCGCGGTTGATGCGTCCATATAGCGTGTCCAGTTCGCGCTGGTTTAGCAAAAGCTTACGGGTACGCGTGGGGTCGCAGACATAGTGAGTGGAAGCCACCGCCATTGGCGTAAAGTTAGCGCCAAACAGATAGGCTTCGCCATCTTTCAGAATGACGTAGCTATCGCCTATGTTGGCTTTGCCTGCTCGGAGGGATTTGACTTCCCATCCTTGAAGGGCAAGACCAGCCTCGTATTCATCTTCGATAAAGTATTCATGACGAGCGCGTTTATTCAGCGCAATGGTGGCTGATCCAGGTTTGTGGGCTTTTTTCTTAGTCATAGTATCCTGAAGTCATCGTCTTAAAACAGTCGTACCTCAATCCATCCTGCGAGGCGTAATGCGCTATCTTAGCACGAGTTGCGGTACAGCGTTTTTTTTAGCAGTAGATAAATGGTATTATTTGTACCGTGTTTATATGTGGAACCTGCCATGCCTCAGATTAGCCGTACCGCACTGGTGCCGTACAGTGCGGAACAAATGTATCAACTGGTAAATGATGTGAAGTCTTATCCTGATTTTCTGCCGGGCTGTACCGGTAGTCGGGTTCTGGAACTAGGACCAACGCAAATGACTGCGGCGGTTGATGTATCTAAAGCGGGTATCAGTAAGACCTTCACGACGAGAAATACGCTGACCAGTAACCAGAGTATCCTGATGAGCCTGGTCGATGGCCCATTCAAAAAGCTGATTGGCGGCTGGACGTTTATTCCGCTAAGCCCTGAAGCGTGCAAAATTGAGTTTCATCTCGATTTTGAATTTACCAATAAACTGATTGAAATGGCGTTTGGTCGTATCTTCAAAGAGCTGGCCATGAACATGGTGCAAGCGTTTACGAGCCGTGCCAAAGAGGTCTACAGTGTCGGCTAAAATGATGGTCGAAGTCGCCTACGCGTTGCCAGAAAAGCAGTATCTGCAACAGGTTAAGCTGGATGAAGGGGCGACGGTCGAGCAGGCGATCGTTGCCAGCGGTCTTCTGGCGCTGCGTGATGATATCGATCTGGCGAAAAACAAAGTGGGGATCTATAGCCGCCCGGCTAAGCTTCAGGATGAAGTTCATGATGGCGATCGGGTAGAAATTTATCGGCCGCTGATTGCTGACCCGAAAGAACTACGTCGTCAGCGGGCAGAGAAAAACGCAGGGAAGTAATCGTTTCAGGCGCAAATCTTCAGAAACACAAAAAGCGCTCAGTGAGCGCTTTTTGTATCTAAGCAGTCTTACTCCGCCGTCAGGGCCGGTTTGTTGTCAATGTGGGTTAACACTCCACTGCTGTCAAAGGTCAGGGTAAGGGTTTGCTGGGTGACTTTTTCATGCCCGGGTTGCTGACGGAAAACGTAGAACCAGGTATTGGTGCCAAACGGATCCGACATCATTGGAGTACCCAGAGCATAGGCAACCTGTTGCTGCGTCATGCCGACATGAACTTTTGCTACGTCGGTTGGTGCCAGATAGTTACCCTGGTTGATGTCAGGTCGGTAAACCACTCGTTCCAGAGTGGAACAGCCTGCGGTCAACATGAGAAGAACCGCTGCGGCAGCAGTCAGCGTTTTACAGCGCATAGTGATTTGATTCCTTTTTGGGCCCGAACAGTACGTGGCTCGTCTGTAATATGCCGATGATAATAGACCTTTGCCCGGTTGGGAACCTTCGGCTGCAGGTCTATTGGCAATTTGCTGTTCACTATGACTCTGTGAAAATCAAAAAGTTTACGCGGCAAGCAACTCTTTCGCGTTTGCCAGGGTGTTACGGGTGACTTCGCTACCACCCAACAGACGGGCCAGTTCCTGCAAACGGGCGCGTTTATCCAGAGGGCGCATATGCGTTTCAGTCATTTCCCCGTCAGTTTCTTTACAGACAAAGAAATGGTGATGGCCGCAACCGGCAACTTGCGGTAGATGAGTCACGCACATCACCTGGGTTGATTCACCCAACTGACGTAGCAGTTTGCCCACTATCGCTGCTGTCGGGCCGCTGATACCTACATCCACTTCATCAAAAATCAATGCCGGCGTTTCCATCTTCCGCGCGGTGATAACCTGAATCGCGAGCGCAATACGAGATAACTCACCTCCGGAGGCGACTTTGGCAATCGGCTGCAGCGGTTGGCCCGGGTTAGTTGTTACGCGGAATTCGATATGATCCGCGCCTTCGGCAGTAAGATGACGTTCATCAAACGCGACAGTAATGGAGAACACGCCGTGTGGCATCGAAAGTGAGTGCATACTTTCAGTAATGAGCCGAGCCAGTTCATCAGCACTACGCTGGCGCAGGTTGTGCAACTGCTTTGCTGTATCCAGCGCCAGGTGATGATGTTCAGCGACCCTCTGGCTAAGGGATTCAAGAGAACCGGCGTTATCGTCCAGCAGGCGCTGCTCTTCCAGCAAGGACTGGTAAAATGCAGGAAGTTCTTCAGGGGAAATCTGATGCTTGCGCGCCAGGGTGATTTGCCGGGAAATGCGCTGTTCCAGCTCGAACAGACGATTTGGATCGAGATCGAGGCGATCGTGGTAATGACGCAGTTCGTCAGTGGCTTCGCTAAGCTGGATAGAGGCTTCTTCCAGCATATTCAGCACCCCGGAGAGTTTACTGTCCATGCCGGTCAGTTCGCTCACCAGTTGTTTCGCGGTGTAGAGCAGGTTTTGCAGGTTGGCTTCTTCGCTGTCTGCCAGCACCATTAGCGCATGCTGACAGGTCGTCAACAACTGACCACTGTTGGCCAGTCGTTTGTATTCTTCATCGATCTGTTCAAATTCACCCGCCAGCGGATTGAATTCATTTAATTCTTTTAACTGGTATTGCAACAGATCTGCACGAGCTGCGCGCTCCTGGCTTTGCTGCTGATGTTGCGCCAGATCGCGGCAACTTTGATGCCACTGGCGATAGTGTTCGTCCATACGTTGAGTAAGCGCATACTCACCAGCGTAGCCATCAAGCAGAGCTTTTTGATGCTCGGGTCTGGTCAGTAACTGGTGCGCATGCTGACCGTGGATCTGGATAAGTAACTGACCCAGTTCGCGGAGTTGCGATAGAGGAACTGCCGTACCGTTAATAAAACCGCGGGAACGACCATCAGCGCTGATGACCCGACGCAGTAAACACTCACATCCGCTTTCCAGATGGTTCTGTTCCAGCCAGCGCTGGGCGGCGGGCGTGTCTTTCAGGGCGAAGCGCGCGCATAAATCAGCCCGGCTGGCGCCTCTGCGAACCATGTCGGCATCCGCCCGACCACCGAGACAAAGCCCCAGCGCGTCGATGGCAATTGATTTTCCGGCGCCGGTTTCACCGGTGATGGCAGTCATACCACTGTGAAAATCGATTTCCAGCTCACGAACGATAGCAAAATTACTGATAGTGAGTTGTGCCAACATAGCTGCCTTCCTGTATGAAAAACCATTACTGTGTTTAAATACAGTATAAACTGGTTTTTTATACAGTAAAGAGGCGGGGCATAAAATCAGAACAATTTTTTTGACCAGCCGAGTTTAGTGCTTAATGTATTGAAATAGCTGTAATCTTTAGGGTGAATGAGGTTGAGGTGATAATCGCAGCGGCGGATCAATACATCTTCACCATCCTGAATCGGGAGGGCTATCTGGCTGTCACAGCTAATCTCCAGGTCGCTGCAGCGCTGGGAGAAACGCAGACGAATGGTACTGTCGCCGTTAATGACCAGCGGGCGGGCCGAAAGCGTATGCGGGAACATGGGCACCAGGGTGATAGCATCCAGCGAAGGCGTCAGGATCGGTCCTCCGGCGGAGAGGGAATAGGCCGTGGAACCGGTCGGCGTAGAGATAATCAGGCCGTCGGAGCGTTGAGAGAACGCAAATACCTCGTCAATATAGACTTCAAACTCAATCATATGCGCAACTTTGCCGGGGTGCAGAACGACTTCGTTAATGGCTGTGCTAATGCGCTTCTGGCAATCTTGCTGGCACACCTGCGCTTCCAGCAGAAAGCGTTTTTCGGCGATATAATGGCCTTCGAGTACGTCGGCGAGCTGCTGTAGCGCGTTATCCGGGTCGAGATCGGTCAGAAAACCGAGATTGCCGCGGTTAATGCCGATGACGTTGATATCGTAGCGCGCCAGCGTGCGTGCGGCTCCGAGCATATTGCCGTCGCCGCCAACGACAACGGCCAGGTCCGCCTGTTGGCCAATTTCCGCCAGCGTCCCTGTTTTAACACCGCTAAGCTGCAGTTCATGCGCGATTTGCTGTTCAACCAGTACGTCATAATTTTTACTGGACAGCCAGCGCCAGAGCATTTCATGTGTGGTCAGGGCGGTTGGGTGACGGGGGTGTCCCACGATGCCTATACACTTGAAATGGTTCTTCATGATCTGGATGTCCTTAGGTTAAATGAATAGTGACAATCTGGCTGTGTTCCCTTGAAACCCGGAAACTGATCCCCATAATAAGCGAAGTTAGCGAGATGAATGCGAAAAAACGCGGAGAAATTCATGAGTAGTAAAGAACAGAAAACGCCTGAGGGGCAAGCCCCGGAAGAAATTATCACGGAGCAGCACGATGACGTTGAGGCGGTAGAGCCTGAAGTTTCGGCTGAGCAGGTGGATCCGCGCGATGAAAAAATTGCGAATCTGGAAGCACAGCTTGTTGAAGCGCAGAAGCGCGAACGTGAAGTGGTGCTGCGTGCAAAAGCCGATGAGGATAACCTGCGTCGTCGTACGGAGCAGGATATCGAAAAAGCGCATAAGTTCGCGCTGGAAAAATTCGTCAACGAACTGCTGCCGGTTATCGACAGCCTGGATCGCGCGCTGGAAGTGGCTGATAAAGCTAACCCGGATATGGTTCCAATGATTGAAGGCATTGAGCTGACGCTGAAGTCAATGCTGGATGTGGTGCGTAAATTCGGCGTGGAAGTGATTGCTGATACCAATGTGCCGCTGGACCCGAACGTACACCAGGCCATTGCGATGGTTGAGTCTGAAGATGTGGCGGCTGGCAATGTTCTGGGCGTGATGCAAAAGGGCTATACCCTGAATGGTCGTACGATTCGCGCGGCGATGGTGACCGTGGCGAAAGCGAAGTAAATAACAGTGAAACGGCTACCCCAGGGTGGCCGTTTTGCTATTCATATCGAGCAAAAAAGTAAGGCTTGCTACGACTCCGCCACGCTTTCGCGAATGGGTTTTACCGGCATCACCTTCACCTGCTTAATCATATTCTCCTGAACATCAAGAATATCAATATCATACTGTTCGATGCGTACGCGGGTACCTGGGGCCGGAATCTCCTCAAGGGCTTCCAGAATGATACCGTTAATCGTGCGCGCTTCATCTTCCGGCAAATGCCAGTTAAACGCTTTATTGATTTCACGTACGTTGGCGCTGCCGTCAATAATCACTGAGCCATCGTTTAGCGGCGTGACCTCTTCTGCAAGTGTAGGGGACATTGACGTCGTGAAATCCCCGACGATCTCTTCGAGAATATCTTCCACCGTGACCAGCCCCTGAATATCGCCATATTCATCCACTACCAGGCCCACTTTTTTCTTATTTCGCTGGAATTTCACCAGTTGCGTGCTGAGCGGCGTACCTTCCGGCACGAAGTAAATTTCATCGGCAGCACGGAGCATGATTTCTTTCGTGAACTCCTTTTTTTCCGTCATCAGGCGATACGCCTCCCGGACGCGCAGCATGCTGATCGCATCGTCCAGCGTATCGCGGTATAGCACGATGCGTCCGTGCGGAGAGTGGGTCAGTTGCCGGACGATAGATTTCCAGTCGTCGTTAATATTGATGCCGACAATATCGTTGCGGGGAACCATTATGTCGTCAACGCTGACCTTCTCAAGATCCAGCACGGATAGCAGCATGTCCTGATTGCGGCGGGATATCTGTGAGCGAGATTCATTAACAATGGTACGTAGCTCCTCTTTGCTCAATGCTCCGCTGATAACGATGTCGGTTTTAATGCCCATCATGCGCATCAGAATGCGGGTGATGGTGTTGAGCAACCAAACAAGGGGCATCATTAATATTTGCAGCGGCGCGAGCAGCAGGCTGCTGGGGTAGGCGACTTTCTCCGGGTAGAGCGCGGCAATGGTTTTCGGCAGCACCTCGGCGAAAACCAGCACCACGAAGGTCAGCACGCCGGTGGCAATGGCGACGCCGGCATCACCGTACAGGCGCATCCCGACAATGGTGCCTAACGCCGAAGCCAGGATATTGACAAGATTGTTGCCGATCAGCACCAGGCTGATTAAACGGTCGGGTTTGCGCAGCAGCTTTTCGACACGTTTCGCCTGGCGATTGCCTTGCTTGGCCATGTGGCGCAGGCGGTAGCGGTTTAGCGTCATCATGCCGGTTTCAGAACCGGAGAAATAGGCGGAGATGAGCACCATAATGAGCAGAGTAACGATTAGCGTAGTGGTGGAGATATGTTCCACTTGGGATTCCTTAAAGACTTAGCTCATGAATTGCTGCAAGACGCGGCTACCAAAATAGGCCAGCGTCAGCAATCCTGCGCCAGCCACGTTGAACCAGACGACCCGGCGCCCGCGCCAGCCTTCATGATAGTGCCCCCAAAGCAGGACGATATAAACGAACCACGCCACAATAGATATCACGGCTTTATCAATATTTTCTGCGCTAAACAGGTTATGCATATAGAACAACCCGGTACACAGCGTCAGGGTCAACAGAACCACGCCGACCTGGGTGATATGGAACATTTTACGTTCGATGCTCATCAGCGGCGGCATTTCGTTGCTGAATATCAGCCTTTTATTCTTCAGTTGATAGTCAATCCATGCCAGCTGTAGCGCGTACAGAGCGGCGATAATCAGCGTCGCATATGAGAAGAGCGACAGACCGATATGTATCAGCATACCCGGCGTGGTTTCCAGGTGCGTGATGTACTCGTTCGGCATAAAGGTCGCGAAGGCGAGATTGATCAGTGCGAAAGTGTAGACGATGGGCAGCAATAGCCAGCCGCGATTACGCGATGCGACAATGGTCATCACCGTGCAAATCATCAGACTGACCAGCGATCCTACATTTAATAGGCTAAGGTTTTGCCCGCTTTCGCCGCCAGGAAAAATGCGTGATTCCAGCGCGAAGGCGTGACAAATCAACGCAACAGTTGCGGAAAGGATCGCCATTTTCCTCCAGCTGCTGTTTTTTTGCAGCAGGCCAGGGATAATCAGCGCGAGGCTGATGGAGTAGGCGACAAGCGCGAGTAGAGCAAAAACAGGCATATGGGCGTCGACTGTTGACTTAATAGTAGAGAAAAGCAGTATAGCGTCACGCGACTCTGGCTCCAACCGTTGCAGCACATTCGCGTTGATGTCGTGTTATACTGCGGCCATTCCGTATTTTTGTGTCGCTGCGGCGACCGACCGTTTCCACCTCAGGCGAGAGACAATGTTTGATAATTTAACCGATCGTTTGTCGCGTACGCTGCGCAACATTAGCGGCCGTGGACGCCTCACCGAAGACAATATTAAAGACACCCTGCGCGAAGTGCGCATGGCGCTGCTGGAGGCGGACGTCGCGCTGCCTGTGGTTCGTGACTTCATCAACCGCGTGAAAGAGCGCGCGGTCGGCCATGAAGTTAACAAAAGCCTGACGCCAGGCCAGGAGTTCGTCAAAATCGTTCGCAACGAGCTGGTTGCGGCGATGGGCGAAGAGAATCAGGCGCTGGATTTAGCCGCACAGCCGCCAGCCGTGGTGTTGATGGCCGGCTTGCAGGGGGCGGGTAAAACGACCAGCGTCGCTAAGCTGGGTAAATTCCTGCGTGAAAAGCATAAAAAGAAAGTGCTGGTTGTTTCTGCCGACGTGTATCGTCCAGCGGCAATTAAACAGCTGGAAACGCTGGCCGAACAGGTTAGCGTCGATTTCTTCCCATCGGATGTTGGTCAGAAACCGGTTGATATTGTTAATGCCGCGCTGAAAGAGGCAAAGCTTAAATTCTACGATGTGCTGCTGGTGGATACCGCCGGTCGTCTGCATGTTGATGAAGCGATGATGGACGAGATAAAACAAGTCCATGCGTCTCTGAATCCAGTAGAAACCCTGTTTGTCGTCGATGCGATGACCGGGCAGGATGCGGCGAACACGGCGAAGGCGTTTAACGAAGCGCTGCCGCTGACCGGCGTTGTGCTGACCAAAGTTGATGGCGATGCCCGCGGCGGCGCGGCGCTGTCGATTCGTCATATCACCGGCAAGCCAATTAAATTCCTCGGCGTAGGCGAGAAAACCGAAGCGCTGGAGCCGTTCCATCCGGACCGTATCGCTTCTCGTATTCTCGGCATGGGCGACGTTCTGTCGCTGATCGAAGATATCGAAAGTAAAGTCGATCGTGCTCAGGCCGAGAAGCTGGCCTCTAAGCTGAAAAAAGGTGACGGTTTCGATCTGACCGATTTCCTTGAACAGTTGCGTCAGATGAAAAACATGGGGGGGATGGCCAGCCTGATGGGCAAACTGCCGGGCATGGGGCAACTCCCGGATAACGTTAAAGCGCAGATGGATGACAAGGTTCTGGTGCGTATGGAAGCGATCATCAATTCGATGACGCTGAAAGAGCGCGCGAAGCCGGAAATCATTAAAGGTTCGCGCAAGCGCCGTATTGCCGCGGGTTGCGGAATGCAGGTGCAGGATGTGAACCGCCTTCTGAAGCAGTTTGACGATATGCAGCGCATGATGAAGAAAATGAAGTCGAAAGGCGGCATGATGAAAATGATGCGCGGCATGAAGGGTATGATGCCGCCTGGCTTCCCTGGCCGCTAATACGCTTCATAATTCAAGCCGCAGATGCGTTGGCTGCGTTCGTTCACCCCGGTCACGTACTTGTGTACGCTCCCGGGGATTTACTCACTTGCCGCCTTCCTGCAACTCGAATTATTTAGCGTATGTAGTTTTGAATTGATTTTTGCACAGAAATCAGTAAAATTTTCGGGCTTTTAATATGACACCGGGCTCCGTTCCTCGATGGGGCCCGGTGTTTTATTCACACAAGAGGATGTTATGGTTACTATTCGTTTAGCACGTCACGGCGCGAAAAAGCGTCCGTTCTACCAGGTTGTTGTTACCGACAGCCGTAATGCACGCAACGGTCGCTTTATTGAGCGCGTTGGCTTCTTCAACCCAATCGCTTCTGCGAACGAAGAAGGCACTCGTCTGAATCTGGATCGTATCGCTCACTGGGTTGGCCAGGGCGCGACCGTTTCCGATCGCGTAGCTGCGCTGATCAAAGCCGCTAACAAAGCAGCTTAATCTGTCACGGTGGTCATGATGAGCAAGCAACACACCGCACAAGCACCTGTTGATCCGATTGTATTGGGCAAGATGGGTTCTTCCTACGGTATCCGTGGTTGGCTCAGAGTGTTTTCCTCCACCGAAGACGCCGAAAGCATTTTTGACTATCAGCCCTGGGTAATCCAGAAGGCGGGTCAGTGGCAGGTCGTTGAGCTGGAAAGCTGGCGTCACCACAATCAGGATATCATCATCAAGCTGAAAGGCGTTGATGATCGCGATGCCGCGAATCTATTGACCAATTGCGAAATTGTCGTGGATTCTTCGCAGTTGCCTGCGCTGGAAGAGGGTGATTATTACTGGAAAGACCTGATGGGCTGCCAGGTAGTAACCACTGGAGGCTATAGCCTCGGTAAAGTCGTCGATATGATGGAAACCGGGTCTAATGACGTTCTCGTCATCAAGGCAAGCCTGAAAGATGCATTTGGTATCAAGGAGCGGTTGGTTCCGTTCCTCGATGGGCAGGTTATCAAGAAAGTCGATCTCACTACTCGTACAATCGAAGTAGACTGGGATCCTGGTTTTTAAATTCTCCGGATAAACGGTAACAAAACGGCACTATGGGGATTGGCTTGTGTTTATAGGTATCGTTAGCCTGTTTCCTGAAATGTTTCGCGCAATTACCGATTACGGGGTAACTGGCCGGGCAGTAAAAAATGGCCTGCTGAACATCCAGAGCTGGAGTCCTCGTGACTTCGCGCATGATCGGCACCGTACCGTGGACGATCGTCCATATGGCGGCGGGCCGGGGATGTTAATGATGGTGCAACCCTTGCGGGACGCCATTCATGCAGCAAAAGACGCGGCAGGTGAAGGTGCAAAGGTGATTTATCTTTCACCTCAGGGGCGCAAGCTTGATCAAGCAGGCGTCAGCGAGCTGGCAACCAATCAGAAACTGATTCTGGTATGTGGTCGCTACGAAGGTGTAGATGAGCGCGTAATTCAGACCGAGATTGACGAAGAATGGTCAATCGGCGATTACGTTCTCAGCGGTGGAGAGTTACCGGCAATGACGCTGATTGATTCCGTTTCCCGGTTTATACCGGGTGTTCTGGGTCATGAAGCTTCAGCAATTGAAGATTCTTTTGCTGATGGATTGCTGGATTGTCCACACTATACGCGTCCTGAAGTGTTGGAAGGTATGGACGTTCCGTCGGTGTTGTTGTCGGGAAACCATGCTGAGATACGTCGCTGGCGCCTGAAGCAGTCGCTGGGCCGGACCTGGCTTAGAAGACCTGAACTTTTGGAAAACCTGGCTCTGACTGAAGAGCAAGCAAGGTTGCTGGCGGAGTTCAAAACGGAACACGCACAACAGCAACATAAACATGATGGGCAAGCGTAATACGCTCCCGATATATCAGTTTACCCAGGATAAGAGATTAAATTATGAGCAACATTATTAAGCAACTTGAACAAGAGCAGATGAAGCAGGACGTACCTTCCTTCCGTCCGGGTGATACCGTGGAAGTGAAAGTATGGGTTGTTGAAGGTTCCAAAAAACGTCTGCAGGCATTCGAGGGCGTGGTTATCGCTATTCGTAACCGCGGTCTGCACTCTGCATTCACTGTTCGCAAAATTTCCAACGGCGAAGGCGTTGAGCGTGTCTTCCAGACTCACTCTCCGGTTGTTGACAGCATTTCTGTTAAACGTCGTGGTGCTGTGCGTAAAGCTAAACTGTACTACCTGCGTGAGCGTACCGGTAAGGCTGCTCGTATTAAAGAGCGTCTTAACTAAGATTCGCTTTCGCGACATCCTGAATAAAAGGGCTGGCCTGCAGGCTGGCCCTTTTTTTACCGTTAGCTGAATCCTTCATGGCGTGTGGCTTACTTACGATATCGCGCCATGTGCAGAGACGATAGTCAGCACGCCCTTTTACAGGTTAGATCAAGCGATTAAAGAGTTTAAGGTGTACTGATAATCACCGTGACGCGGCGGTTTTCTGCGCGCCCTTTTGCGGTATCGTTGCTGGCGATAGGGTATTTTTTCCCGAGTCCGCGCGTAGTCAAATTTGCTCGCGGGATATTTGCACCTTCGGCCCAGGCATCCGCTACGCTGTCAGCACGCTTAAGCGATAACATTTCGTTGTAGCTATCCTCACCGTAATTGTCAGTATGCCCCTCCAGACGACTGTGGGTAATACCCGTGGCGGCCAGACGTGATGCCATCGTATGAATTTTTCTTTTACTGTCGGCGCGCAAATGGTAGTCGTTTTTATCGAATAAAATGGCATCCGATAATCCTAATAACCAGCCACCGTTGGTCTCAGTGAAGCCGTATGATTTCATGGCTGCAATCTGCTCCGGAGAGAATTTACCTTGTGGGGCCTGGCAACTGGTGAGAAACAGTATGGCCAGTAACGTGGAAGCAAAATATTTCCCGAACATTGTGACTCCTTTTATTTTTGTGTTTGCTGTAAACGCTGGTTTTTCATCCGATACATATTTTGATCGGCAAGCTCTTGTAGTGTTTCTGCGCAGTCGTGTTCCCAGGTTAACGCATAACCGATACTCAGTGACAGCCTGGCGGTGTGGCCGTTTTGGAGATTAAACGGCGGGAGAAACTGCTCGGATAATGCATCGCAGAGCACCTGAACTTCGGCTTCAGTGCGAACGCCTCGCAGCAGAATGGCAAACTCATCGCCCCCCAGACGCCATGCCTGGTGCTGTTTGCCGACAAAGGCCATCAGGCGTCTGGCAACGTCGATTAAAACGTTGTCCCCTGCCGCATGACCCCAGTTATCGTTAATGCGTTTGAAGTTATCGCCATCAAGAAATAATAATGCAGAGCAATTATGTCTGGTTTTGTCTTTCATCAACGCAGTAATGGCATTACAAAAATCCGCTCTGTTAGCCAGTCCGGTTAACGGATCGAGTAATGAACTGCGCAGGAGCTGGGCATTTTTGGCCTGTAGTTGTTGCTGCCAGTCCTCCATTTCTCCCAGCAGGCTATTAAAATCCTGGGCAAACAGGTGAAATTCTTCAATGCGTTCTTCGGGAACCCGGCGGGAGAAATGACGATTTTTGCGAATATCGTGTACCACTTCAGTAATATTTTGCAATGCGCTCACAATGCCGCGATGCAGCGAGTGGGTAAGGAGTAATGCGATACAGGACGCGAAAAAAATACTCCCGGTTAAAACCACAATTGCGATACCGAGAAAATGACTTATTAGTTTGTCCAGCGCGGTCAGTCTGAGTTCGCCGATAATTTTCCCTTGATGCCAGATCGGTTGAACTGTGGGTTCCGGGAATAACCATTTACTGATCGTGTCGCTGATTTTTTCCTGGCTGACCAGATGATCGTTATTCCATGCTGCGAAGTCTCTTTGCTGCTTATCCAGTAAAACGGCCCTGGAGAATTGCCCCTGTTTACCCAGTTCGGCCAGCGTATCCCGGGCCGCGGAACTATCACCAAAAACAAGTGCGGCTTCCAGACTATGTCCCATTGTTGCAGCCGTCAGCTCAAGGTTTTTTTGCGCATATTGCTTGAGCGTAAATACCGATGCGGTGCTCAGCAGTAACCAGATTAGAGTCATCGAGATAACCACGCTAATCATGCTGATACGGCGTAGCGCTCGTTTAAATGTGGGGCGAGGGGCCTGAGACAAATCCTTATTCATGCGATGTTTTCCGGGCAAGCATCAGTACATCGGGATTAACCCGAACGCCGCTGTGCGTCAGTACATCCAGATTTACGGAAAATCTGACTCTCTCATTATTTATACGCAGACAAAAAGCACTGCCAATAGAGCAATCGGTATTTTGTTCCGCAATAAGCAATAGGGGGCGATTTCCATATCTAGCCGTAAATTCAGCCTGTTGTATTGGTGATTCACTGCCAAAATAAAAACCATCGCAAATCGTCTGTAAGGCTTCGTCAGTGTTACGAACAATCACGGGGTGATAAGGCAACATTTCCACAGATTCTTCAGCCAGGCTATGGATATAACGTGATGTCGAAAAAATACAGAGTCTGGGTGGGCCTGGTAACTGTGGCCAGCGTGTGTAAGACACAATGCCCGAAACGATAGTACGAACATTTTCAGACGGCCCGGAGGCAACAGCAGGGAGACCCACAAGAGATAATACTAAAGTCAAAAAGAGACGGTGAAGAACGGTCATTACGGTTCCGTCAGGTTGTCATAGCGTGGGGAATGCAGGTTGCTGATACCTGAGCGGAGGATAACATTATCGGTGAAAACCGTCATTAGCCACGCCTGCGGCTTTACGGTAATTTCTGCCAGGATTTTTAGTAAAGGAAGATAGGGTGGGTGGGGAATGCCAGAGGAATTCACTTTGGTGTAAATTAATGTTTACTAAAAAAGAGTGTGTTGTGCGAATAAATTGCTGGTGTAAATTAAAATTTACGGAATATGGATTGAAATCTTTACTTGGTATGGTATCGTTACCTCCTCCTCGCTGAGGAAATCACTATCGCAAACGAGCTATACAGGATCCAATCATGCAAAAAGACGCGCTGAACAATGTACACATTACCGACGAACAGGTTTTGATCACGCCGGATCAGTTGAAGGCCGAATTCCCCTTGAGTGTTGAGCAGGAAGCGCAGATCGCGCAGTCCCGGAAGACAATCTCAGACATTATTTCGGGTCGCGATCCGCGCCTGTTGGTGGTGTGTGGTCCTTGCTCAATTCACGATCCTGAAGCCGCGGTTGAATATGCTCGTCGTTTTAAAACCCTTGCCGCAGAGGTCAGCGATAGCCTCTATCTGGTCATGCGCGTCTATTTTGAGAAACCCCGTACCACCGTTGGCTGGAAAGGGCTGATTAACGATCCGCATATGGATGGCTCGTTTGATGTTGAAGGTGGCTTGAAGATTGCCCGTCATCTGCTGGTTGATCTGGTCAATATGGGGCTGCCATTGGCGACAGAAGCGCTGGATCCGAACAGTCCCCAGTATCTCGGCGATCTGTTTAGCTGGTCCGCAATTGGTGCGCGTACCACGGAATCCCAGACTCACCGTGAGATGGCCTCTGGCCTGTCAATGCCGGTCGGTTTCAAAAACGGTACCGATGGCAGCCTTGCAACGGCGATTAACGCGATGCGTGCCGCAGCCATGCCGCACCGTTTTGTTGGTATCAATCAGGCGGGGCAGGTCTGCCTGCTGCAAACCCAGGGCAATCCCAACGGTCATGTTATTCTGCGCGGTGGTAAAGCACCGAACTACGGCCCACAAGATGTCGCGGAATGCGAAAAAGAGATGATTCAGGCGGGACTGAAGCCTTCGCTGATGGTAGATTGCAGCCATGGGAATTCGAATAAAGACTTTCGCCGCCAGCCTGCGGTAGCAGAATCCGTTGTCGCACAGATTAAAGATGGTAATCGTTCCATTATTGGTCTGATGATTGAGAGCAATATCCATGAAGGTAACCAGTCCTCTGAGCAACCGCGTTGCGATATGAAGTATGGGGTCTCCGTAACGGATGCATGCATCAGTTGGGAAACCACCGAGGCGTTGCTCCGTGAAATTGATAAAGATCTGCGAGGCCATCTGGCGGCTCGTCTGGTGTAAGAGGATCATATGGTTGCTGAACTGACCGCGTTACGCGATCAAATAGATGAAGTCGATAAGGCGCTGCTGGCATTGCTGGCAAAGCGGCTGGAACTGGTGGCGGAAGTTGGAGAGGTTAAAAGCCAGTTTGGGTTGCCGATTTACGTCCCGGAGCGTGAATCCGCAATGTTAGCTTCCCGGCGTGAGGATGCTGTTGCCCTTGGGGTCCCGCCGGACCTGATCGAAGATGTTTTGCGTCGCGTGATGCGTGAGTCTTATTCCAGCGAAAATGATAAAGGCTTTAAGACGCTGTGTCCGACCCTGCGTCCGGTAGTGATTGTCGGCGGTGGCGGGCAAATGGGGCGTCTGTTTGAGAAGATGCTGACGCTTTCCGGGTACCAGGTGCGTATTCTGGAGAAAGAAGACTGGTCACAGGCCGAGGCGATTGTTGCGGATGCCGGTATGGTTATCGTCAGCGTACCGATTCACAAGACGGTGGCGACGATTGCACAACTGCCACCGTTGCCTGCGGACTGTATTCTGGTCGATTTGGCCTCTGTTAAAGCAGAGCCGCTGCAGGCGATGCTGGCCGCGCATAAAGGGCCGGTGCTGGGGTTGCATCCGATGTTTGGTCCGGATAGCGGCAGCCTGGCGAAGCAGGTAGTCGTGTATTGCGATGGTCGTCAGCCGGAGGCTTACCAGTGGTTTCTGGAGCAAATTCAGGTCTGGGGAGCGCGTCTGCATCGTATCAGCGCCGTCGAACACGATCAGAATATGGCCTTTATTCAGGCGCTGCGCCACTTTGCGACATTTGCCTATGGCCTGCATCTGGCGGAAGAGAATGTGCGCATTGAGCAGCTTTTGGCGCTGTCGTCACCTATTTATCGTCTGGAGCTGGCGATGGTTGGCCGACTGTTCGCCCAGGATCCGCAGCTCTATGCTGATATCATTATGTCTTCGGAAAATAACCTCGCGCTGATAAAGCGTTACTATCGGCGTTTTGGGGAGGCGATTGGTCTGCTTGAGCAGGGCGACAAACAGGCGTTTATCGATAGCTTCCGTAAGGTTGAACACTGGTTTGGCGATTACGCCCAACGTTTCCAGAGCGAAAGCCGAACGCTGCTGCGCCAGGCAAATGATAATCGGCAGTAAGCCGTAAAACATGTATACAATAAAGCCAGAGGGGTTACCCGCTGGCTTTTTTTATAGGGATGAAAACATGGCTGAACCACAACCGCTGTTTGATTATGCCGGGTATCTGCCGGAATGCCCGACCTGGAGTGAAAGCGAACAGGCACTGTACTGGGCCGATATTATGGCGTGTGAGATTCACCGCTATGATGTGCATACTGGCGAGCATCAGGTACTGCAATTTCCCGAAGAAGTCGGCTGTTTTGCGCTGCGCGAAAAGGGGGGATTTATTGTCGCTTTACGCAGCGCTATCTGGCTCACAGATGCGCATGGTCTGCTGCAGCGAAAAGTCTGCGATAACCCCAGTAATCCGCAACTGGCGCGCTTTAATGATGGTGGAACCGATCGTGATGGCCGCTTTTACGCGGGGACGTTCTGGGGGCCGGGGGATTTTAACGGCGCGCTCCTGATGCGTATTGATAATAGCCTCAGTCCACGGGTGATTCAGTGTGATATCCACGGTGCTAACGGTCTGGCATTTAGCGAAGACAAGCGCTGGATGTACACCTCGGATACGCCGAACGCCGTTATTTATCGCACTGCGCTGGACGGGCAAGGGGAGCCTGGTAAACGTGAGGTTATACATCGCTTCGTTGCGGGAGAAGGGATCCCGGATGGCGCTGCTATTGATAGCGAAGGGTGCTACTGGATCGCGATGTTTGATGGCTGGCGCGTTGCACGCTTTTCAGCAACCGGCGAACAACTGGAAGAGTATCGTCTGCCCGTTCGCTGCCCTACGATGGTCTGTTTCGGCGGCGCAGACATGAAAACGCTTTATATCACTACCACGCGGGAGAATATGGATGCCGATGAAGTGGCGAAGTATCCGCTTTCCGGGGCAATCTTCACCCTGCCGGTTTCTGTGGCAGGAATGAAGAAATTGCCGTTTCGTGAACGTTAAACCGGATCAACCGGCACCACGTTTTCGCTGGGGTAGCAGCCCAGCACTTTCATGGAGCGGGTTATTTCGGTCAGCTCTTTCAGCGCCTTGCGCATGGCTATTGATTGCAGATTGGCCTGAATATCCAGATAGAACATCTCTTCCCACGGATTGCCGTGAATCGGGCGAGATTCCAGCTTGGTCATGATCAGATTGTGATTGCGCAATACCAGTAGCGCCTCTACCAGCGCACCGGCCTGTTGACCAGTGGCCATCAGCAGCGTGGTTTTTGCCGGCACCTGGCTGGAAACCTCCACCGCTTTGCGCGCCAGCACCAGGAATCGGGTGATGTTTTGTGCCTGGTTAGCCAGGCAATGTTCCAGCACCTGTAAGCCATGAAGCGCTCCGCCGGCTTCGCTGCCCAGAGCGGCAACGGTCGGCGAGTTAGCCTGCGCCACTTTTTCCATTGCTGAGGAGGTGCTGTCGGTATACTCAATGTTCCAGTGCGGATAGCGGCTAAGATACTGGCTACACTGCTGGAACGGCTGCGGGTGGCTGTAGACGGTCGTAATTTGCTGGGCATTGGTTGATGTTGAGACCAGCACGCAGTGATCGATAGGCAGAGTCAGTTCGCCGACGATAGACAGGCTGGTGTGCTGCAGAAGGTCGTAAACATCATTGATGCCGCCGGAGCTGGTGTTTTCAATCGGCACGACGGCATAGTCAGCCTGCCCGGTTTCCACTTGCTCAAAGATATCGGCGAACTTGGCACAGCCGCTTTCGATAAACTGTTCGAAGTGGCGGGCGGCATACTGGCGGGCCGCAAGATGCGAGTATGAACCTTTGGGGCCAAGAAACGCCACGCGTGCGGAGTGTGGATTAATTTTATTCAGGCGCTGTTGTAGCAGGGTTTGTTGGGTAAGAACCGAGTCTTCAATGATCAACTGAAACAGGCGCGTAATGTAATGCGCATCGAGATGGTGGTTTTTCCCCTGGGCCATCAGATGTTCCAGCAGGTCGCGCTCCCGGTCGATATCGCGCACCGGACGATGCGACGCCAGCTTGGCCTTACCGACCTCGACGGCCAGGCTACGGCGTTCCGCCAGCAGCGCAAGCAGCTTTTCATCCAGAGCGCTTATCTTATCGCGTAAGGCCAGTAATGGGTTTTCCTCGGTCATATGTGTTGCCTTTCTTGTTATCGAATATCAATAAAAAAGGCCTCCCGCGTGGGAGGCCTTGTTGTTCGTCTTCGCATTCTTTATCACACGACGAATTGCCTCCCATTCAGGGGAAGGTAAAAAAGAATGCGAAGAAAAACGGGATCAATTTCACGATGAATTCCTTGAGTCAGTGGGATTACAGTACCTGCACTGTTTTCTCTCTGTCAATAAAAAACGCGCCCGAAGGCGCGTTGCATTACACAAACTTAAGTTAAGGATTACTCTTCTTCTTCCACAAAGCCTGCCTCTTTCACCGATGTTACGGCGCGGCGGGCTTCCCCTTTGTGTTGCACTTTATTCAGCTGCCGTTCCAGCTTGTTGATCAATTCATTGATGGCGGCATACATATCTTCGTGCCGCGCGCTGGCAACCAGATGGCCGTTCGGCGTATTGATAGTTGCATCAGCGATAAAACCCTGCGGTTCCTTAGACAAGATGATGTGCGGGTTAATTAAATGAGTTTGCCATTTATCAAGTTTGGCGAGACGGTCTGCGACGTGTTGGCGAATTGCCGGAGTAATTTCCATTTGTTTACTGGTAATGTTCATTGTCATAAATTTTACCTCTTGTCTTTCCCGTCTTGGTGAATTCAGCATACCGCGCCTAATGTCAAAAATCGTGAGTTAAATCACATTTTATTGTCACTTTTTGTCAACGAATTTGTTTTGTGAGTCAGGACAGGAACGGGGGAGATTTTGCTTGTCGAACGCAGGAAAGAGGGCCATATTTGATGGGTTAACTCAGCACTAAACCGCTTCAGCTCACGCTGACATGCACATAAAAACGGCAGCCAAAAGGCTGCCGTTCAGATTGCTGACAAAGTGCGTTTTTCCGGAATTGCCCGGCGGCGCTTCGCTTGCGCGGGCCTACGAAAAACCCATAACATGATGATATTATTGGTTTTACATGCCAGGTAAAGCGATAGCCGCCACCCGGCAGAAATGCGAGCACAATATCTAAATCAGGTTTGTCATCAGCCTCAACGGCAGCCAAAAGGCTGCCGTTTGGCTTATTTACCGGGATCAGGTGTTTTTGCTGTTTGCCGCAATGATTTTCGCGACCTTGTCGGCCTCCGCATTCATTTGCATCTGGCGATAAGCATTTTCCATCTTCGGCAATGCATCACGGGTGGCCTGGGTATCCGGATAGTTACGCAGCATACCCTCTACGCGGTTGACAACCGCGACCCATGCGCCGCGATCGGTGTAGTAATTCACGACGGACAGCTCGTACTTCGCCAGACGATCTTTCAGATAGACCATACGTTTGTAGGCATCGGTTGCGTACTGGCTGTTTGGATAGCCACGAACCAGTTTGGAGAAGTCGTTGAAGGCATCGCGCGCGTGCTGTGGGTCGCGGTCAGAGCGATCGACACCGAAGAAGCCCTGCAGCGCACTGTCATCCAGCGCCATATTTGTCAAACCACGCATATAAATGACGTAATCAATGTTAGGATGCGTAGGGTTCAGGCGCATAAAACGATCGATGGCTGCCTGCGCCAGCGGCAGGTCGGCATTTTTGTAGTATGCATAAATCAGATCCAACTGTACCTGTTGGGAATAAGGGCCGAAGGGATAACGGTTATCCAACGCTTCCAGTTGCGTTATTGCCTGTTTCCAGTTACCGTCCTGCAGCTTTTGCTGAGCGGTCGCGTAGATCTCATTCGGCGGATTATCGGGCACCTCTTCCTTTGAGCCAGAGCAACCCACCAAAGCCAGGCTCAGTGTGGCTGCTGCCACCAGGTATTTCATGCGCGTCATGACGTTTTGACTTCCTCAAAATGTTTATGCGGGAGAATCTCGGTTCCTGCTCCCGATTAAGACCAGCTACAATAGCACACTATATTAAACGGCAAAGCCGTAAAACCCAACGTTAAACGAAGAAGCTGTATATGGCACAACGAGTACAACTCAACGCAACGGTATCCGAAAACCAACTCGGTCAACGCTTAGATCAGGCTTTGGCCGAATTGTTCCCGGATTATTCGCGTTCGCGCATAAAAGAATGGATCCTTGACCAGAGAGTGCTGGTTAACGGCAATGTCAGCGACAAGCCGAAAGAGAAAGTACTGGGGGGAGAGACCGTTTCTGTCGATGTTGAAATCGAAGAAGAGGTTCGTTTCCAGCCGCAGGATATTCCGCTCAATATCGTTTATGAAGATGATGACATCCTCGTAATTAACAAACCGCGTGATTTGGTTGTCCATCCCGGCGCGGGCAATCCTGACGGTACTGTGCTGAATGCGCTGTTGCACTACTATCCGGCTATTGCTGATGTGCCGCGAGCGGGGATTGTGCACCGCCTGGATAAAGATACCACCGGGTTGATGGTGGTAGCGAAAACTATCCCGGCGCAAACCCGGCTGGTGGAGTCCCTGCAACTGCGTGAAATCACCCGTGAGTATGAAGCGGTGGCGATTGGTCACATGACCGCAGGCGGAACGGTTGAAGAGCCGATCAGCCGCCATCCGACCAAGCGTACGCATATGGCTGTGCACCCAATGGGCAAACCAGCGGTGACCCATTATCGGATTATGGAGCATTTTCGCATTCATACGCGTTTGCGTTTGCGTCTGGAAACTGGCCGTACGCACCAGATTCGCGTGCATATGGCGCATATCACCCATCCGCTGGTGGGCGATCCTGTCTACGGGGGGCGTCCGCGTCCGCCGAAAGGCGCGTCGGAAGCGTTTATTACGGCGTTGCGTAAATTTGATCGTCAGGCGCTGCATGCGACGATGTTGCGCTTATACCACCCGATCAGCGGCATTGAGATGGAATGGCATGCGCCCATCCCGCAGGATATGGTTGATTTGATTGACGCCATGC
Source organism: Klebsiella sp. KE9456 (assembly GCF_043832615.1). NCBI lineage: Bacteria > Pseudomonadati > Pseudomonadota > Gammaproteobacteria > Enterobacterales > Enterobacteriaceae > Klebsiella > Klebsiella sp. KE9456. Next base: position 3,947 of record NZ_JBDYQK010000024.1, on the reverse strand, counting down.
GTGCCGATTTTGACGCTCACAAAGATGATATCGACTGGCTATGACTAAACTGATTGTACCGCAATGGCCGATGCCGAAAGGCGTGGCTGCCTGTAGTTCCACGCGCGTTGGCGGGGTTAGTCTGTCGCCATACGCTTCACTCAACCTTGGCGCTCATTGCGGAGACAATCAGCAGCTCGTAGAAGAGAATCGTCGGCGCATGTTTGCCGCTGGCGGCTTGCCGTCATACCCCGTGTGGCTGGAGCAGGTTCACGGCACGGCAGTGTTGAAACTCGATGGCGGGCCATATGCGTCAAAGCGAGCGGATGCTTCATACTGCAATGTGCCAGGCACAGTATGTGCGGTGATGACCGCCGATTGCCTGCCGGTGCTGTTTTGTAATCGCGCAGGTACCGAAGTCGCGGCGGCTCATGCCGGCTGGCGCGGTTTATGTGCAGGCGTTCTGGAAGAAACCGTCGCCTGCTTTGCCGATAAGCCGGAAAATATTATGGCCTGGCTTGGGCCTGCTATTGGGCCGGATGCGTTTGAAGTTGGCCCCGAAGTGCGTGAAGCCTTTATGGCAAAGGATTTACAGGCGGAAAGCGCATTTCGTCCCGCGGGTGAAAAGTATTTTGCTGATATCTACCATCTGGCCCGTCAGCGTCTGGCGAATGTTGGCGTGGCGCAAATTTTTGGTGGCGATCGCTGTACCTTTAGCGAAAAGGATGAATTTTTCTCTTATCGTCGCGACAGAACGACAGGTCGTATGGCAAGTTTTATCTGGCTGATATAACCTGCCGAGCTAAGACGATCCAGAAGGCAAACTTATTTTTGCATAGTTCAGGTCTTTAACCTTGAATAATTGAGGGATGACCTCATTTAATCTCCAGTAGCAAATTTGACCTGTTATGGGAGGAGTTATGCGTCTGGATCGTCTTACCAATAAATTCCAGCTTGCTCTTGCCGATGCCCAGTCGCTTGCACTTGGGCACGACAACCAGTTTATCGAACCTCTTCATCTAATGAGCGCCTTGCTGAATCAGGAAGGGGGATCGGTACGTCCATTATTAACTTCGGCAGGTATTAATGCCGGGGAATTACACAGCAAAATTGAACAGGCGCTGAGCCGTTTGCCACAGGTGGAAGGCACTGGTGGCGATGTTCAGCCATCTCAGGATTTAGTACGTATCCTGAACCTTTGCGACAAGCTGGCGCAAAAGAGAAAAGACAACTTTATTTCGTCAGAGCTATTTGTTCTGGCGGCGCTTGAATCACGCGGTACGCTGACCGACCTTTTAAAATCCGCCGGGGCAACAACCGCCAGTGTGAGTCAGGCGATTGAACAAATGCGCGGAGGTGAAAGCGTGAACGATCAGGGGGCCGAAGACCAACGTCAGGCATTGAAAAAATTTACCATCGATCTGACCGAGCGTGCCGAGCAGGGCAAGCTTGATCCGGTGATTGGCCGTGATGAAGAGATACGGCGTACAATTCAGGTTCTGCAGCGTCGTACCAAAAATAACCCGGTGCTGATTGGTGAGCCAGGGGTAGGTAAAACGGCCATCGTTGAAGGGCTGGCGCAGCGGATCGTCAATGGCGAAGTCCCGGAAGGGCTGAAGGGCCGTCGGGTGCTGGCGCTGGATATGGGCTCGCTGGTTGCGGGCGCCAAGTACCGCGGTGAATTTGAAGAGCGCTTAAAAGGCGTGCTGAACGACCTCTCTAAGCAAGAAGGTAACGTTATTCTGTTTATCGATGAATTGCACACCATGGTTGGAGCGGGTAAAGCGGACGGCGCGATGGATGCCGGGAACATGCTGAAACCGGCTCTGGCGCGTGGGGAACTGCACTGCGTGGGCGCCACGACGCTGGACGAATATCGTCAGTATATTGAGAAAGATGCCGCGCTGGAACGTCGTTTCCAGAAGGTATTTGTCGCCGAACCGACGGTTGAAGATACCATCGCCATCCTGCGTGGCCTGAAGGAACGCTACGAACTGCATCACCATGTGCAGATCACTGACCCGGCGATTGTGGCGGCGGCCACGTTGTCTCATCGTTATATCGCCGACCGTCAGTTGCCGGATAAAGCTATCGATCTGATCGACGAAGCGGCATCCAGCATCCGTATGCAGATTGACTCTAAACCGGAAGAACTTGACAGGCTTGACCGCCGTATTATCCAGCTCAAGCTGGAACAGCAGGCGCTGAAGAAAGAGTCGGATGAAGCCAGTATCAAGCGACTGGATATGCTCAATGACGAGCTGGCGGATAAAGAACGTCAATATTCGGTATTGGAAGAAGAGTGGAAGGCGGAAAAAGCCTCGCTTTCCGGGACCCAGACGATTAAAGCTGAGCTGGAGCAGGCCAAAATCGCTATTGAGCAGGCGCGTCGTGTTGGCGATCTGGGGCGGATGTCAGAGCTACAGTATGGCAAGATCCCGGAACTGGAAAAACAGCTGGCAGCAGCTACCCAGTCTGAAGGTAAGACCATGCGTCTGTTGCGTAACAAAGTCACCGATGCGGAAATCGCAGAAGTGCTGGCGCGCTGGACCGGCATTCCGGTAGCCAGAATGCTTGAAGGTGAGCGTGAGAAACTGCTACGTATGGAGCAGGACCTGCATAGCCGCGTCATTGGGCAGAACGAAGCGGTGGAAGCGGTATCGAATGCGATCCGCCGTAGCCGTGCCGGGTTATCCGATCCCAATCGTCCTATTGGCTCATTCCTGTTCCTTGGTCCTACGGGGGTGGGGAAAACGGAGCTCTGTAAAGCCCTGGCTAACTTTATGTTCGACAGCGACGATGCGATGGTGCGTATCGACATGTCCGAGTTTATGGAGAAACATTCCGTTTCTCGTCTTGTCGGGGCTCCTCCGGGATACGTTGGCTATGAAGAAGGCGGCTATCTGACTGAAGCGGTTCGTCGTCGTCCTTATTCCGTCATCCTGCTGGATGAAGTGGAAAAAGCGCACCCGGATGTGTTCAACATTCTGCTACAGGTACTGGACGATGGACGTTTGACTGACGGGCAGGGGAGAACGGTCGATTTCCGTAATACAGTGGTTATCATGACTTCGAACCTGGGGTCCGATCTGATTCAGGAACGTTTTGGCTCGTTGGATTACAGCCACATGAAAGAAATAGTGCTGGGCGTGGTTAGCCAGAACTTCCGTCCGGAGTTTATCAACCGTATTGATGAAGTTGTCGTCTTCCATCCATTGGGTGAAAAACACATTGCTTCTATTGCGCAGATTCAACTGCAACGGTTGTATAAACGTCTGGAAGAGCGTGGTTATGAAGTCCACATGTCTGATGATGCGCTGAAACTGTTAGGTGAAAACGGGTACGATCCGGTTTATGGCGCACGTCCGCTGAAACGTGCTATCCAGCAGCAGATTGAAAACCCGCTGGCGCAACAAATTCTTTCTGGTGAGCTTATCCCGGGTAAAGAAGTGCAATTAGTTGTGAAAAACGATCGGATAGTGGCAGTGCAGTAAATCACAAAACAGCAAAAACGGGCCCATTGGGCTCGTTTTTGCTTAAAAACCAGGCAATAATTTAATTCTGACGGGTGTTTTGGCTTAAAAATAAGCGGGTGGGCTTTTTTTTTAAAATACCCCTTGCCACATCAGAATTACTCCCTATAATGCGCCTCCACTGACACGGAACAACGGTGCACAAGCCGCCGGGTCAGCAGGGAAGGCTCTGAAAAACAGGGTTGACTCTGAATGAGGAAAGCGTATTATACGCCACCTCGCGACAGGCGCTAAGGCGCGTCGCAACTGCTCTTTAACAATTTATCAGACAATCTGTGTGGGCACTCAAAGTGACATGGATTCTTAACGTCTTCGGACAATAAATGAATACCAAGTCTCTGAGTGAACACGTAATTCATTACGAAGTTTAATTCACGAGCATCAAACTTAAATTGAAGAGTTTGATCATGGCTCAGATTGAACGCTGGCGGCAGG